>DASZVN010000240.1:0-4930 GCA_035547055.1 Hyphomicrobiales bacterium | reverse complement strand
CATCAGCCGCGACGCCTTCGACGAGGACGCCGCGGTGCTGGCGGCGCAGCAGCGCGCGGTGGATGCCGACCGCTCCGGCCGCCCCCTCGGCGCCTTCGCCGCCGACGGCGCCGGCCTCGCCGTCCGCCGCATCGTGCAAAGAAAGCTCGCCGCGGAGGGGTGACCCCTCCATCGTCGCCAAGCTCTCGACGTCATGGCCGGGCTTGTCCCGGCCATCCACGACTTTGTTCAGCTGATGCGCCGCAAACTCGTGGATGCCCGGCCCAAGGCCGGGCATGACGGAGAGGCTGGTGCGAGCCGCCCTACGGCACGACCTCGCCGTGGAGGTTGATGTCGAGGCCTTCGATCTCGACGTTGCGCTCCACGCGAAGCCCGATCACGGCGTCGATCAGCTTCAGGATGATGAAGGTCACGATCCCGCAATAGATGAAGGTGCCGGCGACGTCGTAGAACTGGATCAGGAGTTGGCCGGGATTGCCGTCGAACAGCCAGCCCTTGCCGGCCGAGTTGATGGCGCTGGAGGCGAACACCCCGGTCAGCATGGCGCCGAGTGCGCCGCCGACGCCGTGGACGCCGAAGGCATCGAGCGCGTCGTCGTAGCCGAACAGCCGCTTCATGTGGACCGCCGCGAGATAGCACACGATCCCGGCGAGGATGCCGATGATCAGCGCCCCGGTCGGGTTGACGAAGCCCGAGGCCGGGGTGATCGCGACGAGGCCCGCGACCGCGCCCGAGATCATGCCGAGCACGCTCGGCCGCTTGCCGATGATCCACTCCATGACCATCCAGCCGAGCGCCGCGGCGCCGGTCGCGATCTGGGTCGCGGCCATCGCCATGCCGGCATTGACCCCCGAGCTTACCGCCGAGCCGGCGTTGAAGCCGAACCAGCCGACCCAGAGCAGCGACGCGCCGATCAGGGACAGCACGAGGTTGTGCGGCGCCATGTGCTCGGTGCCGAGGCCGATGCGCTTGCCGAGGACGAGGCAGGTGACGAGGCCCGCCGTGCCGGCGTTGAGGTGGACCACCGTGCCGCCGGCATAGTCGAGCGCGCCGAGCGAGCCGAGCCAGCCGCCGCCCCACACCCAGTGGGCGATCGGGCAGTAGACGAAGATCAGCCACAGCCCCATGAACCACAGGAAGGCCGAGAACTTCATGCGGTCGGCCAGCGCGCCCGCGATCAGCGCCGGGGTGATGATCGCGAACGTCATCTGGAAGCACATGTAGACCGACTCGGGGATGGTCGGCGCCAGCGCGGAGGTGGCGTTCAGCCCCATCGGCAGCAGGAGGATGTAGTGGAAGCTGCCGAACCAGGCATTGTGGGCACCGCCGTCGGTGAAGGCGATGCTGTAGCCGATGACCATCCAGAGCACGGTGATGAGCGCGGTCGCGCCGAAGCTCTGGGCCACGGTCGCGAGCACGTTCTTCTTGCGGACCATGCCGCCGTAGAACAGGGCGAGGCCGGGGATCGTCATCATCAGGACGAGCGCGGTCGAGGTCAGCATCCAGGCGGTGTCGCCGCTGTCGATCTTGGGCTTCGCCGCCGCCGCGGTCTGGGCCAACGCGGGATGGGCGAGCGCAACGGCGGCCAGCGTCATTGCGAGAAGGCGAAGCCGACGAAGCAATCCAGGGGCCACAGGCACGCCCCCTGGACTGCTTCGCTTCGCTCGCAATGACGGGATCCTCCCCTGCGAAGCGGGGGAGGCGGCGAGCGCAGCGAGGCGGAGGGGGCCGGTCTCCAGGGTCGAACGAAAGCTGTTCATTGGTTTAGGTTTCCGGATGGGCTGAAAATTGGGGGCTCAGAGCGCTTCGGCGTCGGTTTCGCCGGTGCGGATGCGGACCGCGTGCTCGAGGTCGCAGACGAAGATCTTGCCGTCTCCGATCTGGCCGGTCTTGGCGGCGGCCGAGATCGCGGCGATGGCCGGCTCGAGCTGGTCGTCGTCCAGCGCCACCTCGATCTTCAGCTTGGGCAGGAAGCTCACGGCATATTCGGCGCCGCGATAGATCTCGGTGTGGCCCTTCTGGCGGCCGTGACCCTTGACCTCGCTGACCGTGAGGCCGTGGACGCCGACCGTGGTCAGCGCGTCGCGGACCTCGTCCAGCTTGAACGGCTTGATGATCGCCATCACGAGTTTCATGCGGCTCCCCCGTCGCCGGCGGCGGCGCGACAGCGCCGGCACGGCCGGTCCGCGAGGCTCAATTCAAGCCGCGTGCCAAAGCGGACCGACAGCGGAAGAGCTGGCGGGAAAGAGGCGCCGGGCCGCGATTGCCCAAGGAATGGGCAGTATCCGGCCTGATCGTTTGCCTAAATTTCAGGCGCCTTATTCGCGCGGTGGCCAGTCAGAGGACGATGACGGAGCAGTGGCCGAAGGCGTAGTAGACGCTGGCTTCGAGCGCCACGCCGGCCAGGGGAATCGGCATGACGGCGATCGCCGGGCCGCTGGCGTCCGCGAGCTTGTGGCCCTTGACGGCGTCGCGAACGATCACCGCGGCGGCCTGCCACTCCTTCACCGAAAGCTGGCTCTTGGCGACGAGGCCGCCGGCCGTCGAGGCGATCTTGGCGCCGAGATTGAGCCCGGCGATGCCCTTGGCGAAGGCGCCCCAGTTCGAGCCCAGGCCGGCCTTGAAGTCCCAGCCGCCGACGGCAAGGCCGTCGAAGCTGTATGGCGTCTTGCCCCCGGTGGCGATGATCAGCGCCCCGCCGGCCGAGGCGCCGAGCCCCAGGCCGAGGCGCCAGTGCGTCATGGTCAGGAGGAAGGTGTCCTCGTAGCTGTCGGGCGAGTACATCACGCCGATCATGGTGTCGCGGCCGACGACGGCCAGCGTCCCGCCCTCACCGGCGCCGAGCCCGAACCAGACGCCGTCGGGCGCGGTCGGAACCTGCGGCTTCGGGAGCGGCGCGTGCAGCGCCTGGTAGGCGCCCTGGATCGGGCGCAGCCAATATTCCAGGAGGTCGTCGTTGGTCAGGCGGCCGTCCGTGGTCCGGATCTCGGGTCCCCCGGAGCCGGCGCTCAGCCAGACCGCGAACGCGGTCGGCCCCGGATCCTGCCCGGTGGGGGCGACGTGGAGGGTGACGCCGTCGCGATCGAGCTTCTGCCGGATCTGCAGGAAGAACGCCGCCTCGGGGGAGTCGGGCGCCGTCGACGTCAGGGCCCCCGGTGCCAGCAGCTTCTGGTAGGGGATGGGAATGGCGATGCCGTACTGCGCGCTGCCGAGGTAACTCGCCTCCGCGTTGATGAGCCGCATTTCCCGCGAGTAGCGCACCGGCCCGTCCTGGGGATCGCGATAGATGCCCTGGGCATGCTCATGCGCGAGCTCCCGGCGCGTCGCCGCAGCGTATTGGTCGTCCAGCGCCGGCTCGGCGACGCGGGCATCGAGCACCCGCTGAATCTGCGCGATATCCGTCGGTGAAAGCGCGTTCAGCACGAACGGCAGCTTCGATCGCAGCAGCGTCGCCGCGTCCTGGGCGTGCAGGCTGGCGGCGAGCCGCCTGACCTCCGATGCCGGATCGTTGGGCATGACACGCTCCCTCGCTCGGCCGGCGTTCTCCCGATTTCTCTCGCGTTCCGGGCCTGACGGATGCGCGAACGCTTCCCCTGAGCCGCACGAACCTTACCACGATCCGGCTTCGGCCGGTCGACTACCCTTCCTTCCGGCGCGGGCGGATCAGGCCTTCCTGGGCGACGGAGGCGATCAGGGTGCCGTCCTCGGCGAAGATCAGGCCGCGGGCGAGGCCGCGGCCGCTGCCGGCGAACGGGCTGTCCTGGGCGTAGAGCATCCAGCGGTCGGCGCGGAACGGCTGGTGGAACCAGAGCGCGTGGTCGAGGCTCGCCGCCATCACGTGGCCGGAGAACACGCTCTCGCCGTGAGCGACCAGCGTGGTGTCGATCAGCGTCATGTCGGAGGCGAAGGCGAGCACGCACTGGTGCAGCGCCAGATCGTCCGGCAAGGGCTCGGTCGCCCGCAGCCACAGCGCCTGCTCCGGCGCCGCGCCGGGGCCGGCGACGAAGCGCCTGAGATCGGTCGGACGGATCTCGACGGCGCGCTCGCGCTCCATCCACACCCTGACGCGTGGCGGGATCTGCTCGCCGAAGCGGGCGAGGATCTCGGCCTGGCTCATCAGGTCGTCGGGCTGCGGCACCGCCGGCATCGGCACCTGATGCTCCCAGCGGCCGGCCTCCTCGACCTGGAACGACACCGACATCGAGAAGATCGCGGCGCCGTGCTGGATCGCAACCACGCGGCGGGTGGTGAAGCTCTTGCCGTCGCGGATGCGGTCGACCTCGTAGAGGATCGGGATCGAGGGGTCGCCCATCAGGAGGAAATAGGCATGGAGCGAATGGGCGCGGCGGCCCTCGACGGTGCGCATCGCCGCGGTCAGCGCCTGGGCGATGACCTGGCCGCCGAACACCCGGTCCGACCCGGCCGGGCTGGTCCCGCGGAAAAGGTTGCGCTCCAGCACTTCGAGATCGAGTGTGCCGAGCAGGCCTTGCAGGGCTGTGGTCATGCCGGTTTCCGGGACGAGAGGGCGATGAGCGGGGACGAGGGGGAGCGCGAGGCACAGAACCGCCGGGCTCCGCCGCCGTCAAGCGCGGGCCGGGCCGACATCGTGATCGCCGGCGCCGGCTTCGTCGGCACCGCGCTCGCGATCCTGCTCGCCGAGGCCGGCTTCGCGGTGGTGCTGGCCGACCCCGCGCTCGGCCGCCCGCCGCGGCCCGATCTCCGCGCCTCGACCATCGCCGCCGGTCCGCGCCGGCTGCTGGAGACGGCCGGGGTGGGGGGGGCGATCGCCGCGCGGGCCGAGCCCGTCGTCGCGATGGAGGTCGGCGACGCCCATGCCGCCGAGCTGCTGCGCCCGGTGCTGCTGACGCTCGAAGGCGAGGCCGCCCCGGGCGAGCCCTTCGCCCATGTCGTGATGAACGAGGACCTCGCC
>DASZVN010000239.1:0-12982 GCA_035547055.1 Hyphomicrobiales bacterium | reverse complement strand
GCGTCGCTGATCGGGATGGTCTCGCCGCCCATCGAGGCGGCGGCAAGCTGGACGTCGCAGGCGAACTGCACCGTCATGTAGCGGAAGAAGGTCTCCGGGATGGTGCGGCCGCACACCAGGAGGCCGTGGTTCCTGAGGATGCAGATCGGCTTGTCGCCGATGCTCTGGACCAGGCGCTCGCGCTCGTCGAGCCGGCGGGTGACGCCCTCGAAGTCGTGGTAGGCGATCTGGCCGAAGATCTGCGCCGAGTAGAAATTGTTGTTGAGCAGCCCCTGGCGCGAGCACGCCACCGCGAGGCCCGACTTGGTGTGGGTGTGGATGATGCAGATCGCGTCGGGCGAGCTGGCGTGGACGGCGGAGTGGATGACGAAGCCGGCCGGATTGATCGGCCAGGGCGAGGCGCTGAGCTTGTTGCCGTCGAGATCGACCTTGATCATGCCGGAGGCGGTCATCTCGCTGTAGAGGAGGCCGTAGGGGTTGGTCAGGAAGTGATGCTCCGGCCCCGGCAGCCGTACCGTGATGTGGTTGTGGATGAGGTGCGACCAGCCCATGTGGTCGACGATCCGGTAGAACGCCGCGAGATTGACGCGCAGGTCCCACTCCGCCGGGTCCATGCCGGGCGGCACGGCGGCGGTCGGGCGGTCGGGCACGACGGCGTGCTGGTTCATCGCGGTCTCCTCCGAACGCGTCCGCTGTCTCATTCTCGGCATGAGGCTGCGCGGCAGGATGCGCGCAAGGCGGTTGGCATTTCAAGTGAGTGGTTGACCAGGCAAACATCGGCCGGTTTAGTCCGGGTGCCCGCGCCGTCCGCGTGGCTTTTCGCGATCATCGCCTGAGGGGAGGGCGCGCGTGCGCGGCAGCCGGCTGTTCCTCGAGCTCCTGAAGCAGGAAGGCGTCACGGTCCTGTTCGGCAATCCCGGCACGACGGAATTGCCGCTGATGGACGCGCTCGCCGCCGAGGACGGCATCCGCTACGTGATGGCGCTGCAGGAGGCCAACGCGCTCGCGATGGCCGACGGCTACGCCCGCGCCGCCGGCCGGCTCGGGGTGGTGAACCTCCACGTCGCGCCGGGCTTCGGCAACGCCTTCGGCATGCTGTTCGACGCCCACAAGGCCGGCGCGCCGCTCCTGGTGACGGCGGGGCAGCAGGCGCAGGGCTTCAGCCTGACCGAGCCGAACCTCTATGCCGAGCTGCCGCCGCTGGCGCAGCCTTTCGTGAAATGGGCGGTCGAGGTGCGGCGGACGGAAGACCTGCCGCGGGTGATCCATCGTGCCGCCAAGGTGGCGCTGGCGCCGCCGACCGGCCCGGTGTTCGTGTCGCTGCCGACCGACGTTATGCTGGGCGAGGCCGAGGTCGCGCTCGGCCGCCCGTCGCGGGTCGCGCCGGCGGTGCGTGGCGACGCGGCGGCGATCGCGGCGGCGGCACGGCTTCTCGCTGAGGCCGGGCGGCCGCTGATCGTCGCGGGCGACGCCATCTCGCAGAGCCGCGCCCAGGCCGAGCTCGTCGCGCTGGCCGAGCTGATCGGTGCGCCGGTCCATCTCGAAGGCGAGACCGTCCGCAACGACTTCCCCACCCGCCACCCGCTGTTCGCCGGCCATCTGGCGCGCGCGGCGCGGGTCGTCCGCGGCGTGCTCGAGCGGCACGATGTGGTGTTCTCCGCCGGCGCCGACCTCTTCACGCTGTCGCTGCCGCCCGACGTCGAGCCGGTCCCGGACGGGGTGACGCTGATCCACCTCGATACCGACCCGTGGCAGCTCGCCAAGAACTATCCGACGCCCGCGGCGATCCTCGGCGACCCCAAGGCGACCTTGCCGGAACTGACCGCGGCGATCGCCGCCGCCATGGGCGATGCCGGCCGCCGGGCGGCGCGCGCACGGCGGGAGGAGGCCGAGCAGCGGCTCGGCGAGCGTCGCGCCGCGCTCCATGCCCGTGCCGATGCGCTGGTGTCGCGCCGGCCGCTGGCCCCGCTCGCGGTCATCCGCGCCATCGCCGGTGTCGTCCCGCCGGAAGCGGTCGTGGTCGACGAGGTCATTTCCGCCGGGGAGGGGCTTCGCGAGTTCCTCGCCTGCGACGGTCCGGACGGCTATCACGGCGTGCGCGGCGGCGGCATCGGCTGGGGCCTGCCCGGCGCGGTCGGGGTCGCGCTGGCTCATCCCGACAGGCCAGTGGTCGCCCTGGTCGGCGACGGCGCGACCATGTATTCGCCCCAGGCGCTGTGGACCGCGGCCCGCGAGAACCTCTGGATCGTGTTCGTGATCCTGGTCAACCGCAACTACAACATCCTGCAGCAGCGCCTCCGCGGCATGCGGGGCTCGGCCGAGCAGACGCAGAATTTCGTCGGCATGGCGCTCGACCGGCCCGCGATCGACTATGCCGGGCTTGCCCGATCGCTCGGCGTCGAGGCTTATGATGTCGCCGATCTCGACACGCTGCGCGAGCGGCTCGGCGCCGGCATCGCGGCGCGGCGGCCGGTGCTCCTCGCGGTCGAGATGGCGCAGGACGACGGGCGCTGAAGGAGGCGGACATGGCGATCGCTGAAGCGCGGGAGGGGATCGCGGCGCAGCGTGCGCTCGCCGAGGAAGAGCGGGCGTCGGCCGCGACGCGGCGGCGGCTCAGGAAGCTGCTCTGCCTCGACGATTTCGAGGAGGCGGCGCGGCGCACGGTGCCGCGGGCGCTGTTCGGCTTCCTCTCCGGCGGGGTCGAGGACAACGTCTCGCGCGAGCTGAACCGCGCGACCTTCGCCCGGATCGGCCTCGTGCCGCGCGTCGCGGTCGACGTGTCGCAGCGCTCGACGGCCACCGAGCTGTTCGGCCGCCGCTATGTCGCCCCCTTCGGCATCTCGGCGATGGGCGCGTCCGGGCTTTCGGCCTTCCGCGGCGACCTCGTCCTCGCCCGCGCCGCGGCCGAGGCCGGCATTCCTTTCATGCTGTCGGGCTCCTCCTCGGTGACGATGGAGCGGATCCGCGAGGTCAACCCGCAGGCCTGGTTCCAGGCCTATCTCACCGCCGAGCGCGGCGAGCTGACCGCGCTGGTCGATCGGGCCGCCGCCGCCGGCTACGAGACCCTGGTCGTCACGCTCGACGTGCCGGTGCCGGGCAATCGCGAGAACAATGTCCGCAACGGCTATTCCATCCCGCTGAGGCCGACGCTGCGGCTCGCGATCGACGGCATCGGCCACCCGCGCTGGCTGCTCGGCACGGCGCTGCGGACGCTGCGCCACGACGGCATGCCGCATTTCGAGAACTTCACCGCGGCACGGGGCGCGCCGCTGCTGTCGGGCACCCATACCCGCGCGCATCGCCGCGAGGCGCTGAACTGGGCCGACCTCGAGTTCATCCGCGGCCGCTGGAAGGGGCGGCTGGTGCTGAAGGGCATCCTCTCGCCGGCCGACGCGGCGATGGCGCGCGAGCGCGGGATCGATGGCGTCATCGTCTCGAACCACGGCGGCCGCCAGCTCGATACCACCGTGCCGCCGGCGACGGCCGTCCCGGCCATCGCCAAGGTCGCGGACGGGATGACGGTGATCGGCGATTCCGGCCTCCGCCGCGGCACCGACGTCATCAAGATGCTCGGCCTCGGCGCCGGCTTCACCTTCGTCGGGCGGCCCTTCATCTATGCGGCCGCGGTCGGCGGGGTCGCCGGCGTGCTCCACGCCGTCTCCCTGCTGAAGAGCGAGATCGACCGCGACCTCGCGCTCCTCGGCTGCACCGACCTGTCGGATCTGGCCTCGCGGCTCGCGCTCCCGGCGGATTGGCCGCGGCCGTAGGGTGCGCATCGGCAAAGCCGACGCGCACCGCCGCATGGAGAAGCCCGATTGGTGCGCACGCTTCGCGTGCACACCCTACGGAAAGCCATACAGCGCGGCAGGATTGTCGACCAGGATGCGGTCGCGGGCCGCTGCGTCGGGGGCGACGTCGGCGAGCCAGTCGAGCAGGTGGCCCGACAACGGCGGCGGGCGGTCGAACAGGCCGACATGGGGCCAGTCGCTCGCCCACAGCATGCGTTCCGGCGCGGCCACGGCGAGGGCGCGGGCGAACGGCACGAGCGTCGGCCACGGATGGTCGGCCTCCGGCGCGGCGCGGTAGGGCGCAGACAGCTTGAGCCAGACACGGCCGCTCGCGAGGAGCTCGCGGAGCAGGCGAAAGCCGGGATGGTCGAGGCCGCCGGCACCGTTGTCCCAGGCGCGGGCGCCGAGATGGTCGATCACGACCGGCACGCCGAGATCGGGCAGGGCGGCGGCGATGGCGTCGAGCTCGGCGAGATCGGCCGGCCAGATTGCGACGTGCCAGCCGAGCGGGCCGATGCGGTCGGCCGTGGCGCGCAGAACGTCGATGCTGACCGGAAGGCCGAAATTGCCCGACAGGCGGACGCCGCGCATGCCGCGGCGATGCAGCGCCTCCAGCGCCGCAAAGCGCTCGTCGGCAAGCATCATGGTGCCGCGGGCGCGATCACCCAGCGCGGCCATCGCGTCGAGGGTCACGCGGTGGTCGGCGCCGTGCGCGGAGACATGGGCGATGACGACGCGGTCGAGGCCCATGCGGTCGAGGAAAGCTTCCAGGTCGGCTGTCGTCGCGAGCGGCGCGGTGTAGCCGCGCTCGGCGGCGAGGGGATAGCGATCGTAGGGGCCGAGCACGTGGAGATGGCAGTCGCACGCGCCCCGCGGCACGACGAAGCGCGGCGCGGTCGGTGCCGGCGCGCCGAAGCAGTCGCGGGTCACGTCGTCGCTTCCATTGGCGGGCAACAGCCGCCGTCATTGCGACGAGCGAAGCGACGAAGCAATCCAGAAGTCACGAGCGCTGCGCCCGCGGCTCCTGGATTGCTTCGCTTCGCTCGCAATGACGGCCGCGTCATCAGTACGACCGCGGCATGCCGAGGACGTGCTGGCCGATATAGGCGAGCACGAGATTGGTCGAGATCGGCGCGATCCGCGCGAGACGGCATTCGCGCCACTTGCGCTCGATGTCGAACTCGCGCGCCGCGGCGAAGCCGCCGAAGGTCTGCATGCAGGTGTCGGCCGCGTTCCAGGCCGCCTCCGAGGCGAGGAGCTTGGCGGTGTTGGCTTCCTCGCCGCAGGGCCGCCCCGCCTCGAACAGCGCCGCCGCGGCGCGGATCATGAGGTCCGCCGCCTTCCACTCCGCATAGGCCCGGGCGATCGGGAACTGGATGCCCTGGTTGCGGCCGATCGGGTGGCCGAACACGACCCGTTCGGAGGCGTATTCGGTGGCGCGGCGGATGAAATAGCGGCAATCGCCCAGGCTCTCGCTCGACACCAGGATGCGCTCGGCGTTCATGCCGTCGAGGATGTAGCGGAAGCCCTGGCCCTCCTCGCCGATCAGGTTCTCGGCCGGCACCTCGAGATTGTCGAAGAAGACCTCGTTGGTCTGGTGGTTGATCATCGCGTCGATGCGCTTGATCGTGAGGCCCTTGCCGAGCGCCTCCTTGACGTCGACCAGGAGCACCGACAGCCCCTCGCTCCGCCGCTTCACCTGCTCGACCGGCGTCGTGCGGCAGAGCAGCATCATCAGGTCCGACTTGTGGGCGCGCGAGGTCCAGATCTTCTGGCCGTTGACGACATATTTGTCGCCCTGCCGCACCGCGCGGGTCTTGAGCTGCGTGGTGTCCGAGCCGGTCGTCGGCTCGGTTACGCCGAAGGCCTGGAAGCGGATCTCGCCCGAGGCGATGCGCGGCAGATAGCGGCGCTTCTGCTCCTCGTTGCCGTGCCGCAGCATGGTGCCCATCATGTACATCTGGGCGTGGCAGGCGGCCGCCGAGCATCCGGCGGCATGGACCTCCTCCAGGATGACGCTGCCGGCGCGGATCGGCAGGCCGGAGCCGCCGTATTCCTCCGGGATCAGGGCGCCGAGGAAGCCGGCCTCGCCGAGCGCCACGACGAATTCCTCGGGGTATTCGGAAGCGGCGTCGAGCTTGCGCCAGTAGGGGCCGGGGAAATTGGCGCAAAGCGCGCGCACCGCCGCGCGGATGTCGGCATAGTCCTCGCCGAGCGCCATCTGCGGCAGCGCTTCCTCCGCGGTCATCGTCTCGGCCATCTCAGCTCTCCGCGCCTCTTCCATGTTCGTCCGCCCCGCTCTCCGTCATGGCCGGGCTCGTCCCGGCCATCCACGGCTTCCTTCTCGGGCGCCGTAAAGTCGTGGATGCCCGCGACAAGCGCGGGCATGACGGTGGGTCACTGGCCCGCGTTCCTTCAATCACCGCCCGCGGAAGACGGGCTTGCGCTTCTCGTTGAAGGCGCGGACGCCCTCGAGGCGGTCCTCGCTCGCGATCATCCGCTCGTAGGCCTGGATCTCGAACACCATGCCGGTGTGGATGTCACCCTGGAGACCGTGGTGGATCGCCCTCTTGGCCTGGCGCACCGCGATCGGCGCGTTGTCGGCGATCGCCTGCGCGATCTCGCGGGCACGCGGGAGCAGCGCGTCGGCGTCGCACACCTCGTTGACCATGCCCCAGGCAAAGGCATCCTCGGCGCCGAAGGGCGCGCCGGTCAGGATGAGCTGCTTGGCCCGTCGCTCGCCGATCGCGCGCGGCAGGTTCTGGGTGCCGCCGCCGCCCGGCATGATGCCGCGCGTGACTTCGGGCAGGGCGAAGCGGGCGTGGCGCGCGGCGATGATGAAGTCGCAGCAGAGCGCGAGCTCGCAGCCGCCGCCGAACGCGGCGCCGTTCACTGCCGCGATCACCGGCACCGGGCAGTCGACGATGGCCTTGGCGCCTTCCTCGGCGATGGCGTGCTGGAGGCGCCAGTCGGCATCGCTCATGCCGTCGCGCTCCTTGAGGTCGCCGCCGGCGCTGAAGGCCTTGTCGCCGGTCCCGGTCAGGATGATGCAGCGGAGCTCGCCCGGCGTGAATTCGAGCGGGGCGAAGACGTCGCGGAGCGCCACCATCGTCGCGGTGTCGATGGCGTTGCGGACGTGGGGCCGGTTGAACGCGACCAGGAGGATGTGCGGCGCGACTTCCTCGATCTTCAGCGGGGGGGCTTCGGCGGGAGCGTTCATCGGCCGGCCTTCGGGCTTGCGGATTGGCGTGACCGCCGGGTCGAGGCCTAGCGAGCGGGGTTTTGCCTGTCAATCAAGGTTTGGCTGGGCAACCGTCTTGCCTTCCCGGCGCCTACACGCGGCCTTCGCCATATCCTAGCCGGCGCGACAGGCCGGCCGAGGCATCGAGCATGATGGCGCGCAGCGCCGCTTCGCCGCCCGCCTCGTCCGCCAGCGTCTCCGGGATCACCACGTTGATCGCGGCGACCACCGCGCCGGTGCGGTTGCGCACGGCGCAGGCGAAGCTCACGAGGCTCGGGTTGAAGCGCGAGGCCTGGTAGACGTAGCCGCGCCGGCGGTCGGCGGCGGTGGCGGCGCGGAATTTCTCGAAGGTCGGCGGCACCGCGACGGTGCGGCACTCGCCCTGGAGGAGACCGTAGATCGCGCGGAGATGCTGGTCGTCGAGGCCCGCGAGGAGCGCCCGGCCGCTCGCGGCGACGTGGGCCGGCAGGCGGGTTCCGACCGGGATGTTGCTGACGAGGGCGACCTGGGGCGAGACCCGCGCGAGATAGACCGCCTCCCACCGCTCCAGCACCACGAGGTGCGAGGCCGAGCGCGCGGCATCGCTCGCGGCGCGGAGGAACGGCTGGGCGAGGTCGGTCAGCGGCTGGTCGTGCAGGAAGGCGAAGCCGAGCGACAGGACCTTCGAGGTCAGGCTGAAGCTGCGCGAGACCGGGTCGCGATAGAGGAAGCCGTCCTTCTCCAGCGTATAGGCCAGCCGGTAGGTCGCCGACCGCGACAGGCCGAGGCCGTCGGCGATCTCCGACAGCCGCTGCTCGGGCCGGTCGCGGGTGAAGAGCTGCAGCAGCGCGAGCCCCCGCGACAGCCCGGGGATCATGTAGCGCTCGTCGATCGACTCGTCTTCGCCGCGGCGTCTCAGCGGGCTGACCGTGCCTGCCTCCGCCGTGGCCGTCGCCCGCTGCCTCAAGCGATGCTCCCTGGCCCTCATGCTGCGGCGGCGGCGCGCGGGCCGCGGTCGCGGCGGCACTATGGCGGCGGCGCCTGGCGAAGGCAAACCGCCGGAGCGCCGCGGCGGCGGGAACGCGGCGACCCGACGCCGCGGTTGACAATTTTACAGGTCAAACCCTAGCCTCCCCAGATCAATCGATGCGCCGGCGGGGGCATGGACCGGCGCGCGATCCCTGGGGAGGGCGACATGATTCGCGACGGTGCGGCACGTCAGGCGGAGCGTCTTGGATGATCGGCCGCCTGCGCTCGTCCCCGCGATCCGTCCGCGCCTGATCCCGCCGCCGAGGCCCGCATGGACGCGTTCATCGGCATCGTCGCGCAGGCTGTCGTCAGCGGCATCCTGATCGGCGGGGTCTACGGTCTTCTCTCGGTCGGGTTCAGCTTCGCCTTCGGCGTGATGCGGATCGTCAACTTCGCCCACGGCGATCTCGTCATGTACGGCATGTATGCCGGCGTCGTGGCCTCGAAGTTCCTCGGCATCGACGCGCTGTGGGCGATCCCGTTCGCCTTCCTGCTGACGGCGGCGCTGGGCGCGATCCAGTACCAGGTCGTGTTCCGCCATTTCATCGGCCAGGCGACGCTGCAGCAGCTTCTCGCCGCGATCGGCCTCGCGCTCGTCCTCGGCATCGTCGCCCAGCTCATCTTCGGCGCCGACATCCGCAGCGCCCACTCGCTGTTCTCGGGCAAGTACGTCGTGTTCGGCCCGGCCTTCCTGTCGCAGGCGCAGATCGGCGCCTTCGCCGCCGCGGTGGTGTGCACGCTGCTCCTGGAGTTCGCGCTCCGCGGCACGCGCTGGGGCAAGACGGTGCGGGCCATCGCCGAGGACATCGAGGCGGCCGAGACGGTCGGGCTGAACTCGCAGGTCATCAACATCAGCGCGTTCGCGCTCGCCTGCGGCCTCGCCGGCCTCGCCGGCACCTTCATGGTGACCTATTTCCCGGTCCAGCCCGCGACCGGCTTCGCCCTGATGCCGATCATCATCATCGCCACCACGATCGGCGGGCTCGGCTCGATCTGGGGCGCCTTCCTCGGCGGCATCTTCTGCGGCGTGGTGCAGCAGCTCACCGCGCTGCTCTGGACCTCCTCGCTCCAGGACGTGCCGCTCTACCTGCTGCTCCTCGTCTTCATCGCCTACAAGCCGACCGGCATGTTCGGTCTGAGGGCGGAGTAGATGGCGACCGTCGCCCCCGGCGAGGACAGGCGGTCGCCGGCGGTGCCGGCGGTGCGCTCGGCCCGCTCGCTGAGGGCCTACGCGCTCGCGCTGGTCGTCGTCGTCGCGGTGCTGCCGCTCTTGCCGTTCGTCAACAACTACATCCTCGCGGTCATCGTCCGGGCGCTGATCTTCATCGCCCTCGGCCAGGCCTGGAACGTGGTGGCCGGCATCGGCGGCCAGCTCTCGCTCGGCCACGGCGTCTTCCTCGGGCTCGGCTGCTACACGACCGGCCTCCTGTTCAACGCGTTCGGCATCTCGCCCTGGCTCGGAGCGTGGGGCGGCGTCGCGGTCTCGGTGGTCGTCGCGCTCGTCATGGGGGTGATGACGCTGCGCATGCGCGGCCTGTTCTTCGCGCTCGCCACCGTCGCGGTGTCGCTCGCCTTCGACGAGCTCGCCAAGGGCTATGTCGGCCTCACCGGCGGCGACAACGGCCTGTCGCTGCATTTCCTCGGCAATTCGCTCCTCGCCGCGCAGTGGCGGACGCCTCAGCCGTTCGTCTATGCCGGGCTGGTCTTCGTGATCGGGTATTACGGGATCACGCGCCTGATCCTCGGCAGCCAGCTCGGCCTGGAGCTGCGCGCGGTGCGCGACGACGAGACCGCGGCCGCGGCCGCCGGCGTGCGCGTGTTCCGCACCAAGGTGGTCGGCTTCGTCATCAGCGCGGCGATGACCGCGCTCGCCGGCGCGCTCTACATGCAGTTCTACCAGTCGATCGACCCGGAGACCGCCTTCGGCCTGTCGCAGGCGATCCAGCTCCAGCTTCCGGCGCTGATCGGCGGGCTCGGCACCGGCTCGGGCCCCATCATCGGCGGCGCGGTGATGACGCTGCTCGCCGAGATCACCAACTGGGGCTCGACCAAGCTCGGGCTCACCGGCGTCGACGTCCTGGTCTACGGCCTGATGCTTCTCGTGGTGATCCTCCGGGCGCCGACCGGGATCGCCGGCCTCTTGCAGAAGCCGCAGGGCGATGCGGGGAGGAGGCGGTGACGGCGGTCCCGGCGCTCGAGCTCAAGGGCATCGCCAAGCATTTCGGCGGCCTCAACGTGCTCGGCGACGTGAGCTTCGCCGTCGCCGAGGGCGAGGTGGTGGGGCTGATCGGGCCGAACGGCGCCGGCAAGTCGACCCTGTTCGAGATCGTCAGCGGCAACCTCGCGCCGAGCGGCGGGCGCGTCATCTATTTCGGCGAGGACT
Organism: Hyphomicrobiales bacterium; assembly: GCA_035547055.1. Taxonomy (GTDB): domain Bacteria; phylum Pseudomonadota; class Alphaproteobacteria; order Rhizobiales; family Methylopilaceae; genus DASZVN01. Next base: position 2,562 of record DASZVN010000239.1, on the reverse strand, counting down.
GCACCGCGATGCCGGCGCATCTGCGCCGCCGCGCCGGCCTCAGCCGCACCTTCCAGAAGGTGCGGCTGTTCGAGACCATGACGGTGCGCGAGAACGTCGCCGTCGCGGCTACCCAGTGCGGCGTCGGCGGTCGCAGCGCCGCGGGCGAGGTCGATCAGGCGCTGGCGCGCATGCACCTCGCCGACATCGCCGACCGGCTGCCGCGCCAGCTCACGCTCGCCGACCGCAAGCGCGTGGAGATCGCCCGGGCCATCGCCGGCCAGTGCCGGCTCCTGATGCTGGACGAAAGCCTCTCGGGCCTGACCCACGACGAGGCCGAGCGGCTCATCACCGAGATCGTGGCGCTGAACCGCGACCGCGGCACCACGGTGATCGTGGTCGAGCACGTGCTGTCGGTGCTGGCGGCGATGGTGAAGCGGCTCGTCGTGCTGCACAACGCCACCATCATCGCCGACGGCGCCCCGGCCGAGATCGCCCACGACCCGGTGGTTCTCGAAGCCTATCTCGGCACGCGGCGGAGCGCCCTCGGATGAGCCAGCTCGCCGTCGAGAATCTCGGCGTCAGCTACGGCGACATGATCGCCGTCCACGGCGTGTCGTTCGCGGTCGAGGAGGGGGCGGTGTTCGTCCTCCTCGGCGCCAACGGCGCGGGCAAGACGAGCGTGCTGCGCGCCATATCGGGCCTCGTCCCGACCCGCGGCGGCCGGGTCAGCGCGGTCGGCCGCACCTTGAGCGGGATGAAGCCGCACGAGGTCGCCCATGCCGGCGTCTCGCACGTCCCCGAAGGCCGCCACGTCTTTCCCGGCCTCTCGGTCGAGGACAATCTCGTCGTCAGCTACATCCGGCGCGAGGCGACGCTCGGCGAGGCGCTCGGGCAGGTCTACGACCTGTTCCCGCGCCTGACGGAGCGGCGGAGCCAGCTCGCCGGCACGCTGTCGGGCGGCGAGCAGCAGATGCTGGCGATCGGCCGCGCGATGATGAACTTCCCCAAGCTCCTGATGCTCGACGAGCCGTCGCTCGGCCTGTCGCCGCTCCTGACGGAAATGGTGTTCGAGCGCCTCGGCGAGATCCGCCGCCAGGGGGTCACCATTCTCCTGGTCGAGCAGAACGCCACCTGCATCGAGATCGCAACCGACGGCGTCGTCCTCGCCAACGGGCGCGTCATGCTGGCGGGCGACCGCCAGACGCTGCAGGATTCGGACTTCGTCCGCCGCGCCTATCTCGGGGTCTGAGAAGGCGGCAATGCCAACCGGCCCCGCAGGGGCCGCAACAAGGGAGAGACGTCATGGCTCTGACACGAAGGGAAAGCCTCCAGCTACTGATGGCGGCGAGCGCCGCGGCGGCCGCCGGCGGCGCGGGGTCGGCCAGGGCCGACGTGCCCGACGTCGTCGTCGGCTGCCCCAACAGCCTGACCGGCGGGTTCGGCGACAACGGCCAGATGACCTGCTGGGGCGTCCAGACCGCCGCCGACATGATCAACAGCCAGGGCGGCATCAAGTCGCTCGGCGGCGCCAAGCTCAAGGTCATCGTCGCCGACTGCAGCTCCGACAACCCGGCGCAGGCGACGAGCGTCACCGAGCGGATGCTCCAGCAGGACCATGCCGTCGTCCTCGCCGGCCCCAGCACCAGTGCGATGGTGCTGGCCGCCGAGGTCTCGGTCGAGAAGGCGCGGGTGCCGATGGTCGCCTCGGGCTATTCCGACGCCATCGTCGAGCGCGGCATGAAATACACCTTCAAGATCACGCCGAAGGGCAGCAAGCTCTGGAACTTCGGCTTCGACAGCACGGTCGACATGATGAAGGCGGCCGGCAAGACGGTGAAGACCGCCGGCATCTTCTGCGCCTCCGACGCGGTCAGCGCCGGGGTGTTCAAGACCCTGCCGGTCGAGGCCAAGCGGCTCGGCGTCGAGGTCGACGGCGCCGCGCTGTTCCAGATGGGCCTGACCGACCCGTCGGTCGTGGTCACCCCGGTGCGCCAGCGCCGGCCCGACCTCATCCTGCTGAGCGCGGCGCTGCCCGACACCATCCTGATCATGCAGGCGCTGCGCGGCCTCGGCATCACGACGCCGGTGATCGCGGCCGGGGCGGCCAATTCCGACGCCGCCGGCAAGGCCCTCGGCAAGGCGGCGGTCGGCATCGTCATGCCCGCGACCTACAACTGGGACATCAAGGAGCCGATCAACAAGACGCTCGTCGATCTCTTCCACAAGGCTCACGGCGACGTCCACTACCCGCCGAACGGCGACTATCTCGGCCTCGGCTTCGTCAACATGCTGATTCTCGCGCAGGCCCTGGAGAAGGCCGCGAGCCGCGACGGCACCAAGATCCGCGATGCCATGTCGTCGACAACGTTCACCGATCTTCCGGTGATCGGCGGCAAGGCCAAGTTCGACGAGACCGGCTACAACTCGATCGTCCAGGGCCTGATCGGCGAGTGGGTCAGCCAGGACGAGATCCGCACGGTGTGGCCGAAGGAATACCAAACGGTGGCTCCGAAGCTCTGAGCGCACCGTCGCTCGCAGCGCTGCGCGTCGTCATGGCCGGGCGAGCCCGGCCATGACGAC
>DASZVN010000238.1:0-10212 GCA_035547055.1 Hyphomicrobiales bacterium | reverse complement strand
GGAGCCGGTGAATCCGAGCTTGGTGCTGATCGCCAGGATGCCGTCGCCGACAGCGGCGGCAAGCGTCGGCAGGCGCTCGCCCATGCCGCCTTGCTCGAACGTCGTCTGCGCCGTCTTGGCGGCGTCCTCGGCCGCCGCGCGGCCGTGCACCAGCGCGGTCACTTCGGTGGCGAGCACCTTCTTCGCCTCGTTGATCTCGGCGCCCTTGAGCGCGCCGAGCCGGCCGATCTCGTCGAGCGGCAGCACGGTGAACAGCTTGAGGAAGCGCACGACGTCGCCGTCCTCGGTGTTGCGCCAGTACTGCCAGTAGTCGTACGGGCTCACCATGTCGGCGTTCAGCCACACCGCGCCGGCGGCGGTCTTGCCCATCTTGGCGCCCGACGAGGTGGTGATCAGCGGCGCGGTCAGCGCGAACAGCTGCGCGTTGTTCATGCGCCGGCCGAGATCGATGCCGTTGACGATGTTGCCCCACTGGTCGGAGCCGCCCATCTGCAGGACGCAGCCGTGGCGGCGCCACAGCTCGACGAAGTCGTAGGCCTGCAGGATCATGTAGTTGAATTCGAGGAAGGTCAGCGGCTGCTCGCGGTCGAGCCGGAGCTTGACCGACTCGAAGGTCAGCATCCGGTTGATGGTGAAGTGGCGGCCGACCTCGCGCAGCAGCGGGATGTATTTCAGCTCGTCCAGCCAGTCGGCGTTGTTGCCCATGATGGCCCCCGCCGCGCCGTCATAGTCGAGGAAGCGGGCGAAGACGCGCTTCAGCGAGGCGATGTTGGCGTTGATTTCCTCGTTGCTGAGGAGCTTTCGCGACTCATCCTTGCCCGAGGGGTCGCCGACCTTGGTGGTACCGCCGCCCATCAGCGTGATCGGGCGATGCCCGGTCCTCTGCAGCCAGCGCAGCATCATGATCTGCACCAGCGAGCCGACATGGAGGCTCGTCGCGGTGGCGTCGAAGCCGATATAGGCGGTGACCTCGCCCGCCCGCAGCTTCTCGTCGAGCCGCGCCGGGTCCGAGCACTGGTGGATGAAGCCGCGGGCCTCGAGGGTCGCGAGGAAATCGGAGCGGAAGGCGGACATCGGCGGAGGCGGCTCGTGGTTCGGTCGGCGCTCATGTATCAGGTCCGCGAGCGGAATTCACGGGCGGAGCGGCCATGCGCGCGATCGGGACGATGAGCGGCACCTCGCTCGACGGCGTCGACGTGGCGCTGGTCGAGACCGACGGCGAGACCGTCGAGGCGCTCGGCCCGACCGGCTACCGTCCCTATGCCGATGGCGAGCGGGCGCTGCTGCGCCAGGCGCTGGCCGACGCGGCCGGGCTGTCGGATCGGACCGCGCGGCCGGGCACGCTGGCCGCGGCCGAGCGGCTGGTTACCGACGCCCACGCCGAGGCGGTCGAGGGGTTCGTCGCCGAGCACGGGCTCGACCGCCGCGCGGTCGACGTCGTCGGCTTCCATGGCCAGACGGTGCTGCACCGGCCGGAGCGGCGCCTGACGGTGCAGATCGGCGACGGTGCCGCGCTGGCGCGCCGGCTCGGCATCGCGGTGGTCCACGATCTGCGCGCCGCCGACGTCGCCGCCGGCGGGCAGGGGGCGCCGCTGGTGCCGGCCTATCACCGCGCGCTCGCCGCCAAGGCCGATCTGACGGCGCCCGTTGCGGTGCTGAACCTCGGCGGCGTCGGCAACCTCACCTTCATCGGGGCCGGCGGCGAGCTCGTCGCCTTCGACACCGGCCCCGCCAATGCCCCGATCGACGATCTCGTCGGCGCGCGGACCGGTGCCCCGTTCGATCGTGACGGCGCCCTTGCGCGCGCCGGCCGCGCCGACCAGGCCGTGCTGGCACGGCTCCTGGCCCGTCCCTATTTCGCGGCGCTGCCGCCGAAATCGCTCGATCGCGTCGATTTCGCCGACGCCACGGCCGCGGTGTCGGCGCTCTCGACCGAGGACGCGGCCGCGACGCTCGCGGCCTTCGTGGCGGCTTCGGTGGCGCGCGGTGCAGAGCATCTGCCGACGCCGCCGGCGCGCTGGGTCGTCGCCGGCGGCGGCTCCCGCAACCCTGCGATCATGGCGGAGCTCCACGCCCGCCTCGGCGTGCCGGTCGAGCCCGCCGACGCGCTCGGCTTCGCCGCCGACGCCATCGAGGCCCAGGCCTTCGCCTTCCTCGCGGTGCGGAGCCTCAAGGGCTTGCCGCTGACCTTCCCCGGCACGACCGGGGTAGCCGCGCCGCTGCCGGGCGGGGTGGTCAGCCTTCCGTAGGGTGGGCATCGGCAAGCCGATGCCCACGTGCGGCGCAAGACGGGGGCAACGCGGTTGCGTTGCCCACCCTACGAAGGAAAGCCGTGGATGGCCGAGACAAGCCCGGCCGTGACGGGAGCCGCCTTACGCCCTTGGATGGGTCGCGAGATAGGTCTTCAGCAGCGCGGCCCCGTCGATCGCGGTGTAGATCTGCGTCGTCGACAGGCTGGCGTGGCCGAGAAGCTCCTGGATGGCGCGGAGCTCGCCGCCGCGGGCGAGAAGATGCGTCGCGAAGGAATGGCGGAGCGCATGCGGGGTCGCGCTGTCGGGCAGGCCGAGGGCGCCGCGCATTTCCGCCATCGCCCGCTGCACGATGCGCGGCGACAGCGGGGCGCCCTTCTCGCCGATGAAGAGGGCCCCGTCCGGCGCGAGCCGCCACGGGCAGCGCTCGAGATAGGCCGCCACCGCCTCCTGCACCGCCGCGATGACGGGCACGGTGCGGGTCTTGCCGCCCTTGCCGAGCACGGTGACCGAGGCGACGCTTGCCACCGGCGCGTCGCGCCGCCTCAGGCCCAGCGCCTCCGAGATGCGGAGGCCGCAGCCGTAGAGCAGCGCCAGCACCGCGGCGTCGCGGGCCAGCACCCAGGGCTCGCGCGCCTCGCCGGCGCGCAGATCCTGGTCGATCAGGCGGCGGGCGTCGGCCATGGCGATCGGCTTCGGCAGGCCCTTGGCGATCCGTGGCCCGCGTGCGGCGGTCAGCGCCGCCGCGCCGGCGAGGCCGTTACGGTCGAGGAAGCGCGCGAAGGAGCGCGCTGCGGCCAGCGCCCGCATCAGCGAGCGGCTGGTGAGGCCGTCGGCGCGGCGCTGGGCCATGAAGGCGCGCACATCGCGCGGATGGAGCGCGCCGAGGTCGGCCAGCGACGGCGGTCCGCCGAGATGTCCGGCGAGGAAGCCGAGGAAGATGCGGACGTCGCGGCCATAGGCCTCCAGCGTCTTGGCCGCCAGGCGGCGCTCGGCGCCGAGATGGGCGAGCCAGGCGCGAAACGCATCGCGGATTTCGGGCTCGGCGGTGAGGAGATCGGCGGGCGCGGCGGTCATGCCGGCGAGCCTCGCCGAAAAGCCTTAAGACGCCCTTTGCCGGCGGAGCGTCGGCACCAGGCCGAGCGCCCGGTCGAGCGCGACGAAGACGGCGCCAAGCACCAGGAAGGCGATCAGCAGGATCGCCATGTTGGCTGCGACGCGGCCATAGCCGAGCTGCGAGACGTCGATGAAGGGGTAGGGATACCAGGCCACGAACGGGCCGCGGACCAGCGAATAGATCCCATAGAGCAGCGGAAAGATCAGCCAGGCCGGCACCCGGCCGAGCGTGAGGGCGCCCTTCGCGACGAAGGCGAGCCAGAACAGGTCGTAGACGACGGGCATGACGTAGTGCAGCCCGGCGTCGGCCACGAACAGCCAGCCCTGCGGGTTCCAGAGCTTGGCCAGGATGAAGGTGTAGACCAGCCCGGTGACGGTCATGTAGAGCGCGACCGCCGTCGCGACCTTGGGCCGGGCCGGCCATGCCGTGCTGCCGCCAAGCGCGACGGCGGTGAGCGTCGCCGCCGACAGGATGTTGCTGAGGATGGTGAAGTAGCTGAAGAAGTTCCACGCCGCGCCGAGCGATTGCCAGCTCGGCCCGACGAAGAACTGCAGCGCCAGGAAGAACCAGGCGAGGGCCGCGGCGACGGTGCAATAGGGGCGCATCGGTCTTCTCCGGCGTCGACTCGTAGGGTGGGCATGCGGCGCACGCCCACGGGTGCGCCCGACGTGGGCATCGGCGCTGCCGATGCCCACCCTACCTCACCGTTGCCTCACTTCGTCATCGTGATATCGGCCAGCCGCAGCGCCGGCAGGCGGTGCTCGACGACCTTGTAGTGGAGGCTCTTGTCCGAGGCGTAGACATAGACCGAGTTCCACAGCGGGACGACGCCGACGTCGTCGTGGAGGATGCGGACCGCCTGCTTGATGAGGTCGCTGCGCTTCTCGTCGTCGACGGTGTTGATCGCCTGCGTCACGACCTGGTCGAACGCCTCGTTGTGCCAGGCCGGCTTGATGCGGCCCGGGCCGCCGCCCCAGTAGGCCAGGGTGATCGTGTCCATGGTGGCAAGGCCGACATTCGCGGCCGGCATCGCGGTGACGCCGACATAGTTGCCGGTCTTGTCGCCACCGATGCTGAACAGCATCTTCAGGATCTGCATCTGGTCCATGGCGTGGACGTCGGCCTTGATCCCGACCTGCTGCAGGTACAGCACCACCGCCTCGACGGTCTGCTTGATGCCGTAATAGGCGACGCTGGTATAGTAGAGCGGCATGGTGAAGCCGTTCGGATAGCCGGCCTCCGCGAGCAGCTTCTTCGCCAGCGCCGGGTCGTAGCTGTAGGGTTTCAGCGTCGGGTCGTAGCCGAACTCGCCCGGCGCGAGGAAGGCGTAGCGGGTCGGCACCCCGGCGAGGAGGTTCTTGACGATCGCGTCGGCGTCGATGGCGTGGGCGATCGCGAGCCGGACCTTCTGCTTGTACCAGGGAACGGTCGGGTTCCAGGTGTGGAACTGGACGTTGATGGTCGGGTGGGCCGGCAGCTCGGCGATGTTGTAGCCGTCCTTCTTCAGCCCCGCGATCTCGGGGTAGGGCGGCGAGGTGATGATGTCGACCTCGCCCGCCTTGAGCTTGGCGATGCGGGTGTTGTCGTCGGCGACGAAGAAGATCCGCGCCGACTTCACCTCCGGCTTGCCGCCGTAATAGCCGTCGAAGCGCTTCAGATCGAGATACTGGCCGGGCTTGTAGTCGCCGATCGAATAGGGGCCGAAGCCGATGGGATGGGTAGACGCCTCCTTCTCGCCGACACGGTCGAAATAGGCCTTCGATTCGACATAGACGCCGCCGCCGCCGAAGAAGCCGACGTCGGGCCGGCTGAAGTGGAAGACAGCGGTATATTTGTCCGGCGCGTCGACGTGGTCGATGAATTGGGCGTGCCGGCCGGCCCAGCGCGACTTCGCCTTGTAGCGGTCCCAACTGAACTTGATGTCGGCCCCGGTCAGCTCGTCGCCCGAGGAGAACTTCACGCCGGGGTGGACGTGGAAGGTGATGGTCTTGCGGTCGGGCGAGACGTCGATCTTGGCGACGGTCTCCTTGAGCTTGCCGTCATAGGTCCAGCCCCACGGCTGCTCGAACACGTTCTGCAGCGTGATGAAGTCGGCCGGGGGGTCGCCGGCAAGCTGGATGTCGAGAACGTCGGGTTCGGCATTGGTCGCGGCTTTGAGCGTCACGTCGGCGCCTTGCGCGGAGGCCACGCCGGGGAAAGCGGCGAAGGCGAGCGTCGCGGCGGCCGTGAAGGCGAGGAAGCTCCGTCTCAGCATCTCTCTCCCCTGTCTTGTTCGCGGGAGGCTTTCATTCGCCCCTCGGCGGGTACTATCCGCCGTCCCCTGGAGCGCTTCAAGGCGGTTCGGGGTGCATTCGCAAAGCGGCACAACTGCCTCGAAGCCCGAGGCTTTTCTTTCTTCACCGCGTTTCACCGGGCGTTAAGCGCGATCGGAGCAATTTGTTTCTTGTCTGACGCAACTGGCGTAGAGAAGAACCGCTCACGCCCGGACGGGCGGCAGGGGCCATGGATATGGAAGAGCGGCGCAGCGACGGCCGGCTTCCGAGCTACCTCGGCGGCAAGGTCATCTACAACAAGCGATTGTCGACGGTGGATTGCGTCGTCCGCAACATCTCGGCCGACGGGTTCCGCCTGTCGTTCGGCACGACGGTCGCCGTCCCGGACGAGTTCGAGCTGCAGATCCCGCAGAAGAATCTGCGCTGCCGGGTGCGCGTCACCTGGCGCAAGCTGAACGAGATCGGCGGCGTCATCGTCAAGGACGACGAGCAGTCGGTCGACCGCGAGCGCCTGCGCAAGCTCGAGCGCGAGAACGCCGAGCTGAAGCGCCGCCGCGCCGAGCTGGAAAATCTCGACCCGCCGCGCTGAACCCGTTCGTCAGGGCCGGCCTGTCCCGGCCACCCGCGACTTCCTCCCGGCGCAGCGCCCCGGACTCGTGGCTGCCTGGCCCGAGGCCGGGCATGACGGCGAGAGCCCCGCCCTCCATTGAATCCCGCCCGGCCGCCCGTTAAGCGGAGGCGTGCGGCGCGCAATCGTCCATATCGGCATGCCCCGGACGGCGACGAGCGCGCTGCAATTCTTCATGGCGCGGCATCGCGCGGCGCTGGAGACCGCCGGCATCCTCTATCCGGCGCTGGCGACCGCGGACGGCGAAGCCGCCGCCAACAACCACAAGCCGCTCGGCGAGGCACTCGACGGCCGCCGCCCGCGGCGCGAGCGGGCGGCGCTGCTCGCCGCGCTCGACCGGATGCTCGCGACGACCGCTGCCGATACCGCGATCCTGTCCTATGAGGGGCTCTGCCAGATCGGCTGGCCGCGGACGCCGTGGCGGCCGCTCGCCGCGGCTTTCGCCCGCCGCGGCTTCGCCATGGAGATCCTGCTGACGGTCAAGCCGCAGGCCGAATATCTCAACTCGACCTATGCCTGGCGGATGCAGTTCCTGCGCGAGGGCCGGACCTTTGCCGACTATGTCGCGGCCACGCTCCGCGGCCTCACGCCCGAGGCGCGGCGGCTCGACTACGGCCGCCTCGCGCGGGCTTGGCAGCGGGCGGCGGAGGGACGGCTCGCCGCGGTTCCGGTGCGCGCCGCCGGCGACGGCGAGCCGTTCCTTAGCCGGGTCTTCGTCGAGACCGGGCTCGGTGATCGGGTGCTGCCGCTGATCGCCCCGCGCGACATTTCGCTCCGCGTCAACCGCAGCCCCGGCCCGGTCTCGGTCGAGGTCGCGCGCCGGCTCCATCGCGCCGGGGTGCCGCGCCGATTGGACCCGGCGGCGGCGGCCGAACCGATGCGTTTCGTCCAGGCGGAGGCCAAGGCGCGCGGGCTCGATGGAGACGCGTTCCGCGGGCTGACGCCGGCCCTGCAGCGCGCGATCGAGGAGCGAACCGCCGCGGCCAACGAGCGCTTCGCCCGCGCAGTCTGGAGTGCGCCATGGGCCGAACGCGTCGCGATGCCCGCGCCCGAGTCGGTCAACGAGATCGGCGGACCGGCCGACCCTGCCGTCGAGGAAGCGATCGCGGCGATCATGGCCGCCGTGGCAGAGCGCTTTCCCGTGGCGGCCGCCGGTTCACTCCGACGCGGGCGCTCCAAGTCGTAGGGTGGACAACGCTTGCGTTGCCCACGGGCGAGTCTCGCCGAGGGTGCCTCAGGCAGCGCTTTCGCGGCTGCCGAGGCGCTTCTCGAGGTAGGCGCTGCACGCCTCCATCAGCTCCTCGGTCTTGCCCTCGAAGAAATGGTTGGCGCCGGGGATGATGGCCTGGTCGATGATGATGCCGCGCTGGGTCTTGAGCTTGTCGACCAGCGCCTGGACGTCCTTGGGCTGGGCCACGCGGTCCTGGTCGCCATGGACGATCAGCCCGGAGGACGGGCAGGGCGCGAGGAAGGTGAAGTCGAACCGCCCGGCCATCGGCGCGACCGAGATGAAGCCCTCGATCTCCGGCCGCCGCATCAGGAGCTGCATCCCGATCCAGGCGCCGAACGAGACGCCGGCGACCCAGCAGGCGCGCGAGTCGGTGTTGAAGGTCTGCGCCCAGTCGAGCGCGGCCGCGGCGTCGGACAGCTCGTCCTGGCCGTGGAACGCGCCCTGGCTGCGGCCGACGCCGCGGAAATTGAAGCGCAGCACCGCGAAGCCGCGCTCGGCGAAGGCGTAATAGAGCTGGTAGACGATCGGGTTGTTCATCGTCCCGCCGAATTGCGGGTGGGGATGCAGGATGATCGCGATCGGCGCGTTCTTGATGCGCGCGGGATGGTAGCGGCCTTCGAGGCGGCCGGCCGGTCCGTTGAAGATGACTTCGGGCATAGAGGTTCCGTTCGACTGCCGGGAGAGGCGGGGCGGATGGCGTTGACTTGCTGCCGCCGCGGAGATCACCTAGGGGTTTTCGTCCGGACAGCCGCCGTAGGCTCGGCGCGCTTCATATCATGACGAGAAGGGCGCAAGGCAAGCCGCTTGCGCCGGGACCTTGAGGCGCCATGGCCGCGGATCGCCTCTATCTCGACCACAACGCCACCGCGCCCCTCCGCCCCGAGGCGGCGGCGGCGATGCGCGCGGCCCTCGAGCGGGTCGGCAACCCGTCCTCGGTGCATGCCGAGGGCCGCGCTGCCCGCGCCGCCGTGGAAGCCGCGCGCGAAGCGGTCGCGGCATTGGTCGGGGCCAGGCCGGCGGCGGTGACCTTCACCAGCGGCGCGACCGAGGCGCTGAACCTCGCGCTCACGCCCGATCTCGTGCTCGACGACCGGCCATTCCACGCGGCACGGCTGCTCGCGTCGGCGGTCGAGCACCTCGCGGTGCTGGACGGCCATCGCTTCCCGTCCGCGGCGGCCGAACGGCTGCCCGTCGACGGCGACGGCCGGCTCGACATTGCGGCGCTGGAGGCCACGCTCGCGGCCGGGCCGGGGCCGGTCCTGCTGGCGCTCCAGAGCGCGAACAACGAGACCGGCGTCATCCAGCCGGCCGCCGAGGCCGCGGCCCGCGTCCATGCTGCCGGCGGCGCGGTGGTGGTGGACGCGGTGCAGAGCGCCGGGCGCGTTCCGACCGATCTCGCCGCGCTCGGTGCCGATTTCCTCGTGGTCAGCGGCCACAAGCTCGGCGCTCCCGCCGGGGTCGGCGCGCTGATCCGCCGCAGCGAGGGCGTGCGGCCGGCCGGCGCCATGATCCGGGGCGGCGGCCAGGAGCGCGGCGGCCGCAGCGGCACCGAGAACCTCCTCGGAATCGTCGGCTTCGGTGCCGCGGCGGCTGCGGCCCGCGCCGCGCTCGCGGAGGAGGAGCCGCGCCTTCGGACGCTGCGTTCCCGCCTGGAGGAAGGCCTCCGCACGGTCGATCCGGCCACCGTGATCTTCTCCGCCGGGGCCGACCGGCTGCCCAACACCACCGCCTTCGCCGTGCCGGGCATCAAGGCGGAGACGGCGCTGATCGCGCTCGACCTCGACGGGCTCGCGGTGTCCTCCGGCTCGGCCTGCTCGTCCGGCAAGGTGAAGGCCTCCCATGTCCTTGACGCTATGGCCATCGGCCCCGATTTGTTGCATGGAATGATTCGAATGAGTGTGGGGTGGAGTTCGACCTTGGCCGAGGTCGAGCAGGCGCTGGCGATCTGGGCGCGCGTCCATGCGCGTTTGAAGGAACGGGCCGCCGCCTGAGACAGAACGGAATGCCCCCAACCTGCGGTCCTTGAAACCGCGTGGGACAGGAGGTCGAGAATGCCGGCCGTCAAGGAGACGATCGATCAGGTGCGCCGGATCGACGTCGATCAATACAAATGGGGGTTCGTCACCGACGTCGAGAGCGACGTTGCCCCCAAGGGCCTCTCGGAAGACATCGTCCGGCTGATTTCGGCGAAGAAGAACGAGCCGGAATGGATGCTGGAATGGCGCCTCAAGGCCTATCGCCGCTGGCTGACGATGCGCGAGCCGCGCTGGGCCAACGTCACGCATCCGCCGATCGACTACGACGACATCCACTATTACGCCGCGCCGAAGGCGAAGAAGGCGCTGGCGAGCCTCGACGAGGTCGATCCCGAGATCCTCGCGACCTACAAGAAGCTCGGTATCCCGCTGCGCGAGCAGGAGATCCTGGCCGGCGTCGGCGGCAACGGCTCAGGCCGCGTCGCGGTCGACGCGGTGTTCGATTCGGTCTCGGTCGCGACCACCTTCAAGGCCGAGCTCGCCAAGGCCGGCGTCATCTTCTGCCCGATGTCCGAGGCGATCCGCGAGCACGGCGAGCTCGTCCAGAAATATCTCGGCTCGGTGGTCCCGGTCTCCGACAATTTCTTCGCGACGCTGAACTCGGCGGTCTTCTCGGACGGCTCGTTCGCCTACATCCCCAAGGGCGTGCGCTGCCCGATGGAGCTCTCGACCTATTTC
>DASZVN010000237.1:0-7789 GCA_035547055.1 Hyphomicrobiales bacterium | reverse complement strand
CCGCCCTGGCGGATCGGCTCCTGGAACGACAGGCCGAGGTCCCAGGGGAAATAGATCCAGGTGTCCTGGGACACCTCGGTGATGAAGGTGTCGACCAACGGACGCCCCATCGGCTTGGCGTAGACGGTAGCGAAATGGGCCTTCGGCAGCATCTCGCGCACCACCCGCGCGGTCTTGCCGGTATCGACGAGGTCGTCGACCACGAGGACGCGGCTGCCGCCCTCGCCAAGGCCGGAAACCGCCGCCGCGACCTCCTTCAGGACATTGATCGTGCCCTGGTTCTTGTAGTCGTAGCTCGCGACGCAGACGGTTTCGACGATGCGGATGTTGAGCTCGCGGGCGACGATCGCCGCCGGCACCAGGCCGCCGCGGGTGATGCACACCACGGCATCCCACGAGCCCTGGCCGGCCAGCCGCCATGCCAGCGCCCGGGCGTCGCGATGGAACTGGTCCCACGACACCGGGAAGGACTTTTCAACCGCCGTCGTCGCCGCCGCCGTCATCCCTGCCCCCTTCAGCCGCGTACCGCGGCCAGCATGGCGCTCACCGCCTTCGCCGCCGCCGCCAGCGCCGCCGGATCGCGCGAGCGCACCACGATCGAGGTGTTGTAGCCGTGCTCGTCGACGAACGGATAGCTGCCGATCATGGTCGCGGGATGCTGGCGCTGGACCTCGGCCAGCGGCACCGCGACGTCGCCCTCGCGGCAGTCGGCGCGGATCGCCTCCGACAGGATCGGCGTCCCGCGGGCGAGCTGCGGCGCGAGCGCATCGAGCATCACGTGCATGATCGCCGGCACGCCCGCCATGACGAACACGTTCCCCAGCCGGAAGCCGGGCGCCTTGGACACCGAATTGGCGATCAGGTCGGCGCCGCTGGGGATGCGGGCCATCCGCATGCGACCCTCGTTGAGCTCCTGGTCGGGCATGCGGCTCCGCAGCATCTCGACGGCGCGCGGGTCGAAATCGATGCCGACGCCGAACGCCCGCGCGATGCTGTCCGCGGTGATGTCGTCGTGGGTCGGCCCGATGCCACCGGTGGTGAAGACGTAGGTGTAGCGGGCGCGGAGCGCGTTCACCGCCTCGACGATCGCAGCCTCGTCGTCGCCCACCACCCGGACCTCCCTGAGGTCGATCCCGAGCTGGTTGAGGTAGTCGGCGATGTAGCCCGAGTTCCTGTCCTTGGTGCGTCCCGACAGAATCTCGTCGCCGATCACCAGCACTGCCGCATTCGGGGACGGAGAGGACGGAGCGGTCGCCATGGCGGAGCCTCGTGGTGCGGCGGATGTAGCGCGACGACCGCGTCGGCGGCAAGAACCAGGGCCTGTCGGCGAAAGCGTCGCCTTGCGCGTTGTCTGTCACGCGGCCGTGCGCGTTCGCGTCGCCGGCTTCGGTGTATGATGGGGATCATCGCCACGCCGCCCTGCGGCGGCACGCGAAAGGTTCGAGGCGTCTCGATGCTGTTCCGCTCCTGCCGTGCGGCCGCCGCCGTGGTGGTGATGGCCGGCTTCGCCGTCCTGCCCGCCCTGGCCCAGCCGCGGGGTCCCGACATCATCCCCGAGGTGGTCAACCGGGTGATCGATTCGGTCGTGGTGATCTCGACCTCGGAGGCGTTGCCGGGGGTGGACCGGGTGCCGCCGCCCGATCTCGGCCCGGACAGCGACCTCGACCAGTTCTTCAAGAAGTTCTTCGACCAGGAGCGTCGCGGCGAGCATGGGGAGCGCCCGACCGGCGAAGGCTCCGGCTTCGTCGTCGACGCCAAGGGCATCATCGTCACCAACGCCCACGTCATCGAGGACGCCGACAAGATCGAGGTGACCTTCAACGACGGCAGCAAGCTGCCGGCGACCGTGATCGGCCGCGACAAGCCGACCGACATCGCCGTCCTCAAGGTGACGCCCAAGGCGCCGCTGAAGCCGGTGCGCTTCGGCGATTCCGACAAGCTCCAGCTCGGCCAATGGGTCATCGCCATGGGCAACCCGTTCGGCATCGGCCTGTCGGCGTCGGCCGGCATCGTCTCCGGGCGTAACCGCAACATCCGCAACGGTCCCTACGACGACTTCATCCAGACCGACGCCGCCATCAACAAGGGCAATTCCGGCGGCCCGCTGTTCGACCTCGACGGGGCCGTGATCGGCATGGACACGGCGATCCTGTCGCCGACCGGGAGCTCGGTCGGAATCGGCTTCGCGCTGCCCTCGGCCGAGATCACCCCGGTCGTCGCCGAGATCGAGAAATACGGCGCGATGCGGCGCGGCTATATCGGCGTCCGGGTCGAGGACGTGCCGGAGGAGATCGCCACCCGCTTCGCCATCGCCGACGGCAAGGGTGCGCTGGTCTCGAACGTCATCGACGGCGGCCCGGCCGCCAAGGCCGGCGTCAAGATCGGCGACGTCGTCACCCGTTTCGACGGCAAGCCGGTGGCGGACGCCCGCGCGCTGCAGCGGCTGGTCGGCAGCGCCGGCATCGACCGCACCGTCAAGATCGCCCTGCTCCGCGACCGCAAGCCGATCGAGATCGAGGTGCGACTTGCCGAGGCGACGCCGAGCGCCAAGCAGCCTCCCGCGACCGCGCCGGCACCGCAGGCTTCTGTGCCGCCGGCGGCGTTCGCTTCGCTCGGCGTCGAGCTGGCCGGGCTCGACGCCGCGGTGCGCCATCGCTTCGACATCGTGCCGAGCGTCGAGGCCGGCGTGGTGGTGCTGGCGGTGCAGCCGACCTCGCCGCTGAAGGCGCTCGGCATCGAGGCTGGCGATACCATCATCCAGGTCGAGCGACAACGGGTGACGACCCCTGCGGCATTCGAGCGCCGCCTGGCTGCGCTCAAGAGCGCCGGTGCGAGCGAGGCGCTGACGCTGGTGGCAAGCCGCGCCGGGTCCATGCGTTTCGTGCGTATTCCGGTGGGGTGAGCAGGGGCACGATGCGGCGGCTCTGCGGAGAATCGCCCGATTCTGCTAGAATTACCGGCCATGGCTCGTCCCGAAGACGCCTTCATCGACATCACGCCGGAGGTCCTGCTCAAGGCCTATGCCTGCGGCATCTTTCCGATGGCCGAGAGCGCCGACGATCCGGCGCTCTACTGGATCGAGCCGGAGCGGCGCGGCGTCATCCCGCTCGACGCCTTCCACCTGCCGGGCCGGCTTGCCCGAACGGTGCGCGCGGACTGCTTCGAGATCGCGATCGACCGCGACTTCGACGCGGTGCTCGACGGTTGCGCCGCGCCCGGGCCGGGCCGCAGCCGCACCTGGATCAACCGCCGCATCCGCCGTCTCTACGGCGAGCTGTTCGAGGCCGGCCATTGCCACACCGTCGAGGCCTGGCAGGACGGCCGCCTGGTCGGCGGGCTCTACGGCGTCCACCTCGCCGGAGCGTTCTTCGGCGAAAGCATGTTCCACCACGCGCGCGACGCCTCGAAGGTCGCGCTGGTCCATCTGATCGCGCGGCTGCGCAAGGGCGGCTTCGCCCTGCTCGACACCCAGTTCGTAACCGACCATTTGCGCCGCTTCGGCGCGATCGAGCTGCCACGCCAGGGCTATCACCGCCAGCTCGAGGCGGCATTGGCGGTGCCCGCCGACTTCTTCGCCTGGCCGAGCGACCGAACGATCAACGGCGCCGAGGCGCTGGCGGCGCTGGAATAGCGCTCACTGCCCGAGTTGCGGCTGCGCCGGCGGCTCCGGGCGGCGACCGCCCTGGCAGTCCTTCAGCCAGACGTCGAAGATCGGCTGCTCCAGCGCGTTCAGGCCCGGGCTCGCAGCGAACATCCAGCCCGAGAAGATGCGCTTGGTCGTCTTCTGAAGGGTGATCTCGTCGACCTGGACGAAGGCCGCCGTCTGCTGGCGTTCGGTGGCCGGCTTGGTGTCGCAGACCCGCGGCGTCACCTCGAGCGCGCCATAGTGCACGGTCTGGCCGATCTTGGCCTCGAAATCGGTCGCGCGCCCGGTGATCTTGTTGAGGCCGACGAAGACGGCGACCGGGTTCGCGATCCATTCCGGCGCAGCGGCCTGGGGGCTCGGCGCGGCCGGCGGAGGCGGCGCGCGCCGGCGCCCCTGGGCGAGAGCGCTTGCGCCGCTGAGGGCGACGACGGCGACAGCGAGGACAAGCGCGGCAGAGCGGATGAACGTCACGGCGAGCCTTTCGGGGGCAGCCATATCGCCCGGACGAATCGCCGGAAATGTGGCGGGACGAGCGGAGCGGCGTTCGGCCTCAGCCGGCCGGGGTCCAGGGCTCGTATTCGCGAAGCGGTGCCTTGCGGTGGCCCCGACTGAGCGTCGAGCCTTCGGGGCGGTAGGCCGCCGGCGTCCCGGTCAGGTTCGGCTGCGGCGCCTTCTGCCACTCGCGCGGGAGGTAGTTCTCCTGCGGCGGCGCCACGTCGACGGTGTGGTGGATCCAGCCGTGCCAGCCCGGCGGGATGCGGCTCGCCTCGGCAATGCCGGCATAGACCACCCAGCGCCGGTCGCCGAGCGGCGGCACGTTGGCCTGGTAGTAGCGGTTGCCGAACTCGTCGGTGCCGACCAGCCGGCCCTTGCGCCGCGTGAACCACAGCGTGCCGACGGTGGCGCCGTTCCACCAGGTGAAGATCCGCAGGAGAAGCTGCTTCATTGCGCCGGTTCCCGGCCAGAGGACGGCGCCGTTATGACCGTGGGCAGGCGCGCTGTCCAGCGCGGGTCCCCGCACCGCCATTGCGGGCGAAGCGAACCAATCCGAGGCAGGCAGGCACCGCGCCCGGCCCCCCAAGGATTGCTCTGTCGCTCCGCTCCTCGCAATGCGGCAGCGTCGTAACCCCCAATTGCAGCCCCTTGCCCTATCATCAGGTGATTCGTTCCCTCCCGAGGCTGCAACCGTCATGGGCTTCCGCTTCCGCCGCTCGATCGGCCTCCTGCCCGGCGTCAAGCTGAACCTCAGCCGGGGTGGCCCAAGCGTCTCGCTCGGCCCCCGCGGCCTCCACTACACCCTCGGGCAGAAGGGCAACCGCTTCACCGTCGGCCTGCCCGGCACCGGGATGTCCTATACCGACTACGAGCCCCATGGGCAGGCGGCGCCGACCGCTGCCGAGAATGCCGGAAGCCCCGGAGCCGGCGCGGGCCGGCGCCATACCCCGGTGCTCGGCTTCCTCCTGTTCCTCGTGCTGCTCGCCGCCTACGCTCTGTGGAGCATTTTCTTGCATTGAGCAGGACTGCCCACCGCGCCCTTGCGGGCAAGGCTTCCGTCCGGCGGTGAACTGGTCTAAGGAAGCCGCCGTTTGCCGGAGGCTCGATCCGGCTTCGGTCCCCGGGAGCGTATTGGCTGAAGGCGCGCGGCCGTCCCGCGCGTCCGTCGTGCGCGCCTGAGCCGCACGAAGGCGTTCATGCCCAAACGCACCGACATCAAATCCATCCTCGTCATCGGCGCCGGCCCCATCGTCATCGGCCAGGCCTGCGAGTTCGACTATTCCGGCACCCAGGCGGTCAAGGCGCTCCGGGCCGAAGGGTTTCGCGTCGTCCTGGTGAACTCCAACCCGGCCACCATCATGACCGACCCGGAGATCGCCGACGCGACCTATATCGAGCCGGTCACACCCGAGATCGTCGCCAAGATCATCGAAAAGGAGCGGCCGGACGCGCTGCTCCCGACCATGGGCGGACAGACCGCGCTGAACTGCGCCCTCTCGCTCCGCAAGATGGGCGTGCTGAAGAAATTCGGCGTCGAGATGATCGGCGCGACGGCGGACGCGATCGACAAGGCCGAGGACCGCGAGCTGTTCCGCGAGGCCATGACCAAGATCGGCCTCGCGACGCCGCGCTCCCACCTCGCCCACAACCTCACCGAGGCGCTGGCGGGGCTCGAGGACATCGGGCTGCCGACGATCATCCGCCCCTCCTTTACCCTCGGCGGCACCGGCGGCGGCATCGCCTACAACCGCGAGGAATTCCTGGAGATCGTCGAGCGCGGCCTCGACGCCTCGCCGACGAGCGAGGTCCTGATCGAGGAATCGGTGCTCGGCTGGAAGGAGTTCGAGATGGAGGTGGTCCGCGACAAGGCGGACAACTGCATCATCGTCTGCTCCATCGAGAACATCGACCCGATGGGCGTCCACACCGGCGACTCGATCACCGTCGCCCCCGCGCTGACGCTGACCGACAAGGAATACCAGCGCATGCGCGACGCCTCGATCGCGGTGCTCCGCGAGATCGGCGTCGAGACCGGCGGCTCCAACGTCCAGTTCGCGATCAACCCGGCCGACGGGCGCATGGTCGTGATCGAGATGAACCCGCGCGTGTCGCGCTCATCGGCGCTGGCCTCGAAGGCGACCGGCTTCCCGATCGCCAAGGTCGCGGCCAAGCTCGCGGTCGGCTACACGCTCGACGAGATCGCCAACGACATCACCGGCGGCGCGACGCCGGCGGCGTTCGAGCCGACCATCGACTACGTCGTCACGAAAATCCCGCGCTTCGCCTTCGAGAAATTCCCCGGCGCCAAGCCGGTGCTGACCACCTCGATGAAATCGGTCGGCGAGGCGATGGCGATCGGCCGCAACTTCCAGGAGTCGCTGCAAAAGGCGCTGCGCTCGCTGGAGACCGGGCTGACCGGGCTCGACGAAATCGCCATCGAAGGCTTCGACGAGGCCAAGGGGCTCGACGACGCCGACAACAAGAACGCGATCCGCGCCGCGCTCGGCACGCCGACGCCGGACCGCCTGCTCAAGGTGGCGCAGGCGATGCGGCTCGGCGCGCCGGACGACCTGATCCACAACGCCGGCCGGATCGACCCGTGGTTCCTGGCGCAAATGCGCGCCATCATCGACACCGAGACGAAACTGAAAACGCACGGCCTGCCGGGCGACGCCAGGAATTTCCGGCAGCTCAAGGCGATGGGCTTTTCCGACGCGCGGCTCGGCAAGGTCACCGGCCAGACAGCGGACGCGGTGACGAAAAAGCGGCACGCGCTCGACGTGCGGCCGGTGTTCAAGCGGATCGACACCTGCGCCGCCGAGTTCGCTTCGCCGACGGCTTATATGTACTCGACCTACGAGACGCCGTTTGCCGGCGCGCCGGTCAGCGAGGCCAAGCCCTCCGATAAGAAGAAGGTCGCGATCCTCGGCGGCGGGCCGAACCGGATCGGCCAGGGCATCGAGTTCGATTACTGCTGCTGCCACGCCGCCTTCGCGCTGAAGGACGCTGGCTACGAAACCATCATGATCAACTGCAATCCGGAAACGGTGTCGACGGACTATGACACCTCCGACCGGCTCTACTTCGAGCCGCTGACCGCCGAGGACGTGCTCGAGATTTTGCGGCGTGAGCAGCAGAACGGCATCGCGATCAGCCCGGCGCAGGCCAAGACCGTGGCGGAAGAGATCGGCTATCCGGTGGTGATGCGGCCGTCCAACGTGCTTGGCGGCCGCGCGATGGAGATCGTGCGCGACGCGCCGCAGCTCGAGCGCTACCTGGCGCGGCTGACCTCCGATCTCGACCGGCCGTCCGAGCTCGTCGTGTCGAAGAAGAGCCCGCTGCTGATCGACCGCTACCTGACCGACGCCACCGAAGTCGACGTCGATTGCCTGGCCGACGGCAAGGACACCTTCATCGCCGGCATCATGGAGCACATCGAGGAAGCCGGCATCCATTCGGGCGACAGCGCCTGCGCGCTGCCGCCGTTCTCGCTCGACAAGAAGACGATCGCGGAGCTGGAGCGGCAGACGCGCGAACTCGCGCTCGCGCTCAAGGTTGGCGGCCTGATGAACGTGCAATACGCCATCAAGGACGGCGAGATCTACGTACTGGAAGTGAATCCCCGCGCTTCGCGTACGGTGCCGTTCG
>DASZVN010000236.1:0-19513 GCA_035547055.1 Hyphomicrobiales bacterium | reverse complement strand
AAGGTCCACGAGCTGGTCTCGTTCCTGGTCGATGTCTGCGGCGTCGAGGCGGTCGCGGCCCGGTGCGATGCCACCGCGACCTATCACGACGCCTGCTCCGGCCTGCGCGAGCTCGGCGTGCGGACCCAGCCGCGCAAGCTGCTCGCCACCGTCGAGGGCCTGACCTTGCACGAGCTGGCGGAACCGGACGTCTGCTGCGGCTTCGGCGGCACCTTCGCGGTGAAATACCCCGATATTTCCGGGACGATCGTCGCCGAGAAGGCGGCGGCGGTCGAGGCGACCGGCGCGCGGCTCGTGCTCGCCGGCGACCTCGGCTGCCTGATGAACATCGCCGGCCGGCTCTCCCGCGAGGGCAGCCCGGTCGCGGTCCGCCACGTCGCCGAAGTCCTGGCCGGCATGACCGACGCGGCGCCGATCGGCGCGCCGGAAGGCCGCGCGCCATGACCGTCGTCCTCACCTCGCCCGCCTTCAAGGACAATGCCCGGAGCGCGCTGGCCGACGACCAGCTCCAGCGCGCGCTGAAGAACGCCCAGGGCGGCTTCGTCCACAAGCGGGCGACGGCGCGCGAGCGCTTGCCCGAATTCGATGCGCTGCGCGACTCCGCGCGCGACATCAAGAACCACGCGCTGGCCCATCTCGACCTCTATCTCGAGGCCTACGAGGCGCGGGTCGCCGCGAGCGGTGGGCACGTCCACTGGGCCGAGACCGCCGCCGACGCCCGCGCGATCGTGCTCGACCTCTGCCGGCGGGCCGGCGCGCGCCGCGTCACCAAGGGCAAGTCGATGATCGCGGAGGAGATCGCCCTCAACGATCATCTCGAAGCGGCGGGATTCGAGCCGGTCGAGACCGACCTCGGCGAATACATCATCCAGCTTCGGAACGAGACGCCCTCGCACATCATCGCGCCGGCGGTGCATCTCAACCGCGACCAGGTCGAGGCCGAGTTCCGCCGCGTCCACACCGGCCTGCCCGCCGACCGCGACCTCGAGGCGCCGGAGACGCTGCTGGCCGAGGCGCGAGACGTGCTCCGCGAAAAGTTCCTGTCGGCGGACGTCGGCATCACCGGGGCCAATTTCCTGGTCGCCGAGACGGGCACCTCGATCATCGTCACCAACGAGGGCAACGGCGACCTCACCCAGATCCTGCCGCGGGTCCACATCGTGCTGGCGTCGATCGAGAAGGTGGTGCCGACGCTGAACGACGTCTCGCAGCTCCTGCGCGTCCTGGCGCGCTCGGCGACCGGGCAGGACCTTTCGGTCTACACCACCTTCTCGACCGGCCCGCGCCGGCCGGGCGACCTCGACGGGCCGGAGGAGTACCACGTCGTCATCCTCGACAACGGGCGCTCGGCGATGCTCGGCAGCGAATTCCAGGACATGCTGCGCTGCATCCGCTGCGGCGCCTGCATGAATCACTGCCCGGTCTACCAGAACGTCGGCGGCCACGCCTATGGCTGGGTCTATCCCGGGCCGATGGGCGCGGTGCTGACGCCGGCCCTGGTCGGCATCGACAAGGCGCGGCATCTCCCCAACGCCTCGACATTCTGCGGCCGCTGCGAGGAGGTCTGCCCGGTCCGCATCCCGTTGCCGGGGATGATGCGGCACTGGCGCGAGCGCGCCTTCGAGCGGGCGCTGAACCCGGCGACCGAGCGCGGCGGGCTCGCGTTCTGGGCATTCTTCGCCGCCCGGCCGCGGCTCTATGGGCTCGTGACCCGCCTCGGCATGGGCGCGCTGCATCTTCTGGGACGACGCGCCGGCCGCTTCGCCAGCCTGCCCTTCGCTGGCGGCTGGACCAAGGTGCGCGACCTCCCGGCACCGCAGGGCGGCACCTTCCAGTCGCAATGGCGGCGGGCCCGGCGATGAGGGGACGTGCCGAGATTTTCGCCAATATCCGCCGCGGGCTCGGCGTCGGCGGAAGAGAGGCGCCGCGGCAGCTCGCGGTCGCGCAGCGCCTCGCCACGGCGCCGCGCGGCCTGGTCCCGGCGCGCGGCCAGCTTGCACCCGAGGCGCGGGTCGCGCTGTTCCTCGACATGGCGATCGGCGCCCAGGCGACCGTCGAGGACGTCGCCAGCCCGCACGACGTGCCGGCCGCCATCGCCGACCTCCTCCGCCGCCACAATCTCGCACCGCGCCTCCGCCGCGGCGCCGATCCGCGGCTCGACGCCATGCCGTGGGGCGAGACCGCGCTCGAGGTCGCCATCGGGCCAAGCGCCGGCCATGACGAGGTGGCGGTCAGCCACGCCGCGGCCGGGGTCGCCGAGACCGGCACGCTCGTGATGCTGTCCGGTCCCGAAAATCCGTCGACGCTGAACTTCCTGCCCGACCTCCACATCGTCGCCGTCCGCCGTGCCGACATCGCGCCCGACTACGAGACGGTCTGGGAGGCGCTCCGCGCCCGCTACGGCATCGGACAATTGCCACGGACGGTGAACTGGATCACCGGCCCGTCGCGCTCGGCCGACATCGAGCAGCGCCTCCTGCTCGGGGCCCACGGCCCGCGCCGGCTTCATGTCCTCGTGATCGGCGACGACACCAGCGCCCCGCGTCCCGGCTGACCGCGGCAACCATCTCCGCCGCCGGAGCGTTGTTCTCAAATGCCGGAGGTCACGATGAGCGCCAACAAGGGACGCCCGCTGTCCGAAACCACTCGCCGCGAGGCCGACGCGCCCGCGCCGCGCGGGCGCGGCAAGCCCGTCAGGCCCACGCCCTACGACAAGGAAGTCGAAGACACCTTCCCGGCCAGCGATCCGCCCGCCTCCAGCGAGCCGGGCGGCGGCATTACCGGGCCCGAGGACGACGGCCCGCGCCGCGACTAGGGCGTCGCCGCCTCCGAACCGCACGCGCGTTGCCGCGTTGTGTCAGGCGGCATCGGGCCGGCCCATTCGGGAAAGAGGAGAGCGGCGCGGATGTGGGACGCGACGGGCATCCACCAGCAATTGGTACGTGTCGCCATGGCCGCCCCGTTCCTCGAGCGCGAGGAGGAGCGCCGGCTGGCGACGCGCTGGCGCAAGCGCCACGACGAGATCGCCCTGCACCGTCTCGCCGCCGCCCACATGCGCCTGGTGATCTCGCTCGCCGGCCGCTTCAGGCGCTACGGCCTGCCGATGGCCGACCTGATCCAGGAGGGGCATGTCGGACTGCTCGAAGCCGCCGCCCGGTTCGAGCCCGAGCGCGAGGTCCGCTTCTCGACCTACGCGAGCTGGTGGATCCGCGCCGCGATCCAGAACCACGTCCTGCGCAACTGGTCGATCGTGCGCGGCGGCACCTCGTCGTCGCAGAAGGCGCTCTTCTTCAGCCTGCGCCGGCTTCGGGCGAGGCTGTCACACAACGGCGACGAACTGACCACGGCGGAGATCCACCGCCGCATCGCCGAGGCGGTCGGGGTGTCGGAAGACGACGTCGCGCTGATGGACTCCCGCCTTTCCACGCCCGACCTGTCGCTCAACGCCCCGCCCGCCGAGGACGCGGGCGCGCCCAGCGAATGGGTCGATTTCCTCGCCGACGAGCGGCCGCTGCCGGACGAGACGGTGGTCGAGACCATCGACGGCGAGCGGCGGGTGCGCTGGCTGTCGCAGGCGCTGCGCGTGCTGAGCGAGCGCGAGCTCCGCATCATCCGCGCCCGCCGGCTGAACGACGAGCCGGCGACGCTGGAGGCGCTCGGCGCCGTGCTCGGCATCTCCAAGGAGCGGGTCCGCCAGATCGAAAGCCGCGCCCTGGAGAAGCTTCGCCACGCGCTGGCCGACGGCCCGGCCCACGGAACCGCCGCGCCATTATAGGACGGGCATCCCGCGCACGCCCTACTGCACGATCAGCTTCACGCGCTTGCCGGGCGTCGGCTCGGAGCCCTCGGGCAAGTCGTTGAGGACGAGGAAGCGCTGCAGCGGGCGGCTGTCGACCGCCATGCGGCGCGCGAGGCTCTCCGCGGTGTCGCGCGGCTGGACCTTGACGATCGCGATGCGCTGCGGCCGGATCGCGGTGATCTCGTCGGCGGTCATGCGGCGGAAGCTGCCGATCGAGGCCATCAGGCGGGCGTCGACGTCGGGCGTCAGATGGCGCACGGCGAACACCAACCGGTAGACCTGGCTGCCGAAGCTCAGCGCAGCGAGGCGAAAATCCCAGTCGTGGCCGCGGGCGGTCGCGATCGCCGCCGGGATGCCGTTGATCTCGCGGGTCTCGGCATTGGCGACCGTGATGCCGTCCATCATGTCGGCCTTGAGGTGGTCGACCAGCGACTGCCCGCCCGGCATCTTCACCGCATCGAGCCGAAGCGCCGAGCCGTCCGGCCCGAGGCCGACGACCGCCTGGGAGGTGTTCTCCAGCGTGTAGCCCGGGGGCGCCTGGAAGAAGAAGCCGAGGACCGGCTGGTAGAAGCGGTTGCCATGGATGACGCCCTGGGTCGGGTCGTCGCCATAGACCATGCCCTCGATCGCATCGAGGAAGCCGTCGCGGTCGCGCTCGCCCTGGCCGGGCGCCGAGAGCGAATGGGCGAGCTGGGTCGCCTGCTCGACGCGCTCGGGGGTGGCCGGATGAGTGGACAGGAAATCGACGCTCTGGCCGCTGCCCTCGCCGAGAAGGCTGGCGTGGAGCTGGGCGTTGCGCCCCATGTCGTTCAGGAAGCGGGCCATCCCGTAGGGATCGTAGCCGGCCCGCTTGAGGGTGTTGACGCTGATGCGGTCCGCCTCCAGCTCCTGCTCGCGCGAGAACTGGGCGAGGGCGATCTTGCTCTTGGCGAGCGAGAGCGCGCCGCCCTCGGGATCGTTGAGGACGTCGGTGATGACGCGGCTCACGAGCACCGCCTGGCGCTCGCGGTCGGCCCGCGCGAAGGCATGGCGCGCGGTGACGTGGCCCATCTCGTGGGCGATCACCGCCGCGACCTCCGACGTATCGTTGGCGAGCGCGATGAGACCCCGGGTGATGTAGAGATCGCCGCTCGGCAGCGCGAAGGCGTTGATGGTCGGCGAGTTCAGCACGGTGACGCGGAAGCCGGTCGAGGGTGCTTCCGACGCCTTGGTCAGGCGCTGCACCACCTGGCCGAGCAGCGCCTCGAGCTGGGGATCGTTGTAGACGCCGCCATAGGCCGCGACGATGCGCTGGCTCTCGCGGCTCTCGGGCGTCTCGGCGCCGACGACGCGGGGCGCCGAGCTCGGCACGGCAGGCGCCGTGGTCGGCTCCGGCACGCCGGCGGTTTCGCCGCCGAGCTGGGCGCAAGCGGCAGCCGCAAGCAGCACCGGCACCAGGAGGAGCCGCGCCAGGAGCGTCAGTCCAGCCGCTCCACCGGCTCCTCGCCGGTGAGTTCGATCAACGGTCCGCCATGCCATTCCAGATGGCCCCGTACCCGCAGCCGCCGCCCCCGCAATGCGGAAAGGGCCGCGGCCGTCGCCAACCCGTTGCGGGACCAGTCGCGCCGGCGCACGACGACGCTGAGCCCCTGGTCACGCCGGTGCGCGAAGTTGACATAGACGCGGCCCCCGAAGAGCCGCGCCGAGATCGCTCGCCCGGCGACGACGACATGCTCGCCGACACGGTGCGCCAATGCGGCGGCATCCTGCGCCGACAGCACATAGCCGGGTTTGCGCCAGACGCCAAGCGCCGCCGCCCGTGCGCCGGCTTCCGCGGCGAGGAGCGTGGCCAAGCAGTCACTTCGGCCGACGGCGGCCGCGTGGCCGAGGCCTTTCCCGATGAGGATGGCGGCGACCGATGTCCCGTCGGGAAGATCGACCTCGGCGAGAAGGCGGCCCCAGCGGTCGGTCGCGGGCGTCAGCGGCCGCAAGGTCACATGCTCGCCCACGACGAGCGCGGCCAGATCGTCTTCGGTGCCGGCTTCGGGCGCGAGACCGGCGATCACGACGACGCGGCCGTCGTCCAGCGTCAGCCGCCCGCCCTCGCCGACATCGACCACCAGCGCCGTCCCGGCAGCCGGCGGCGGGCATGCCGCCTCGGCAGGCAGCGGCAACGCGAGGAACAACAGGGCAGCCAGCCATCGCATCGCGTGCAGCATGGCACGATTGCACGCCACGCAACACCGCACGCCCTTCTCTTTTGGGGAGCCCCCGCGCCACCTATCTAGCGGGCCGAGGTCGGCGCCCGGCGGGCGCCACAAGGAGCATTTCGACATGATCGAGGTGAGACCGTTCGCTGCGCTGGGCGGCGCCGATCACGGCTGGCTGAAGACCAGGCATCATTTCTCGTTCGACCGCTATCACGACCCGAGGCGCATGAGCTGGGGCGGCCTCAGGGTCTGGAACGACGACGAGATCGCGCCGCATACCGGCTTCGGCCCCCACCCCCATTCCGACATGGAGATCATCACCTATGTCCGGCAGGGCGCCATCAGCCACGAGGATTCGCTCGGCAACAAGGGGCGCACCGAGGCGGGCGACGTCCAGGTGATGTCGGCCGGCAGCGGCATCGTGCACGCCGAGTACAATCGCGAGGACGACACCACCCGGCTGTTCCAGATCTGGATCCGCACCAATCAGCGCGGCGGCAAGCCGTCCTGGGGCGCCAAGCCGTTCCCGAAGGCGGACCGCTCGGACCGCTTCGTCGCCCTCGCGAGCGGCCATGCCAACGGCAACGGCGCACTGCCGATCCGGGCCGATGCGGAGGTGCTCGGCGCGACGGTGAAGGCCGGCGAGACCGTGGAATACGAGCTCCGCCCCGGACGCCACGCCTACCTGGTCCCGGCGAGCGGCGCGGTCGAGGTCAACGGCGTCCGCATCGACGCCCGCGACGGCGCCGCGATCGCCGACGAGGCGACGCTCCGCGTCAAGGCGCTGGAGGATTCCGAGCTGGTGCTGGTCGACGCCGTCTGAGGCGCGGTGGCGGCCAGTTTCCGGGGGTGGGCGCCCCCATCCGGCCCTCAGTGCTTCGCGGGGATGATCACGCGGTCGTTCGGATTGAGCCAGCCGAGCTGGGTGCGCGCCTCCTCGTCGAGGATGTCGCGGTCTACGCTCTCCGGGCGAAGCTGGGCGACCTTGGTCTCGAGCGTGTGGCGCTGCGCCTCGAGGCGGGCGAGGTCGGACTTCAGCGTCGCGATCTCGATCTCGAAATTGCGCTGCGCGGTCAGCCCGCGCTGGCCGTGGACGGCATGATAGCCGAAATAGGCCACGACCGCCGCGGCGAACAGCCATAGCGAGAGGTTGAGCAGGGCCGAGCGGAGGCGGTAGCGCGTGACCATGGAGGAAGAATCGCGCCGCAACGGTATAGTTCGCGTAAATTTTTCTTAATCGCGGACATGGTTGACGGCGCCTTAAGCGCGGCGACCGGCCAACGTGGAGGCAACCCTGCGGAACCACGCCTCCGCGGGCGGCACGGACCCGGCCCCCTCGTCCTCCTCCTCGACCTCCAGCGTGCTTTCGGTGACCCGGCCGTCCTCGACCGCGCGCGCGATCAGAGCCGCCGGCCCGAGCGGCACCCGGTCGCCGGGCTCGGGCTCGCCCTCGAACTCGACCGCGAAATGCTCGGCAATGGTACGGCCGTGGAGATTGGCGGGAATGCCGAGGCCATAGAAGGTGTCGACGAGGCCGAGCGTGGCGTCGGCCCGGAGCGGGAACCCGGACAGCGGCGGGGCCGGCTTGGCGCCGCTGCTGCGGGCGAAGATGCGGTCGAGCTCGCGCACGCGCTCGGGCTCGACCAGGAAATAGCCGTAGTCGCCGGGCTGGAGCTCGCCGGCGCTGTCGGGCTGCAGGATGGCGTCGCGGCGCACCACGAAGACCGGCTTGACCCAGCCCGGCGCCGCGCCCCGCGCCAGGATGGCGCTGCCCTCCTCGATCAGGTAGCCGACCATCTCGTGCTCGGCCTGCCCCGGCAGGTCGATGTCGACGCGGTGGACGGCCGGGCGCGCCCGCGGCAGCGCCAGGCCCATGCGCTTGGCGAGGGGCCTCAGCGACCAGCCCTGGACCAGGAGCGAGACCAGCACCACCACGAAGGCGACATGGAAATAGAGCTCGTGGCCGGCGGTGCCGGCCAGGGTCGGGATCGCGGCAAGGAAGATCGACACCGCCCCGCGCAGCCCGACCCACGAGACGAAGCCGGTCTCGCGCCAGTCGAAGCCGAACGGCTTGAGGCACAGCACCACCGCCGCCGGCCGGCCCACCACCATCAGGAAGACGGCGATGGCGAGCGCCGGTCCGAGCGTCCCGAGGAGCCGCGACGGCGTCACCAGCAGGCCCAGCATGATGAACATGATGATCTGGGCGAGCCACGTCGCGGTGTCGTGGAAGGCGGTGATCGACGGCAGCGCCCGCACCGGGCGATTGCCGACGACGAGGCCGGCGAGGTAGACGGCGAGGAAGCCCGAGCCGTCGAGCCGCGCCGTCAGCCCGAACAGGGCGACCGCGCCCGCGACCGCGAACAGCGGATGAAGGCCGGCGGGCAGCTCGACGCGGTTCAGGACGAACGACAGGAAGAGGCCGCCGAGGCCGCCGAGCGCGGCGCCGATGGCGGCCTGGCGCACCACGAACAGCGCCACCGCGCCGCCGCCGACCTCGCCCTGCGCGGTGACGAGGCCGACCAGGAGCAGCGTCAGGATCACCGAGACCGGGTCGTTGGTGCTGGACTCGATCTCGAGCAGCGCGTTGACCCGGCCGCGGAGCTGGAGGCCGCCGCTCCTGAGCAGGAAGAAGACGGCGGCGGCATCGGTCGAGGCAATGGTCGCCCCGACGAGGAGGCCCTGGAGCGGGCCGACGCCGAGGACCAGCGCCGCGAACAGGCCGGTCAGCCCCGCGGTGACGACGACGCCGACGGTCGCGAGCAGCACCGCCGGCGCGAGCACGCCGGAGAGGCTCGCGAGCCGGGTCCTGAGGCCGCCGTCGAACAGGATGATGGACAGCGCGAGCGAGCCGACCAGATAGGCCAGCCGATAGTCCTCGAAGCGGATCCCGCCCGGCCCGTCCTCGCCCGCCACCATGCCGAGCAGGAGGAAGATCAGCAGCAGCGGCGTGCCGAAGCGCCGCGCCATCAGGCTCGACAGGATGCCGGCGAGCACCAGGGCCGCACCGGAGAACAGCAGCAGATTGACGAGGTCGATCGTCTCCATCAGCGGGTCGGGCCCGTCGGCTCCTCTCTAGCGGCTCGTCTCTAGCAGGTCATCGTAGCCAGTTTTCGACGGTAAGCCCCTCCACCCGCGAAAATTCGCCGACGTTGTCGGTGACCAGGGTACAGCCTAATGCGAGTGCGTGGGCCGCGATGAGGAGATCGTTCGCGCCGATCGGGCGGCCGATTCGCTCGATATCCGCGCGAAGCTGGCCATAGATGGCGTCCGCTGGGCTGCCAAACGCTGCGATCTCCAGCGATTCCAGCACGGCATCGACTTGGCCGGCGAGACGCGGCGAGCCGCGCTTGGCGACGCCGTAGCGGAGCTCGGCAGCAACGATGATGCTGGTGAGGACATTCTCGGGACCAGCCGCCGCGATGCGCCCACCGACGCGGGAATCAGGATAGCGTACGAGATCTGAAAGGATATTGGCGTCCAGCAGATACCGCATCAGAGATCGAACGGTTCGGGCGGCGGGTCATCGATCTCCGGAAAATCGATGTCGAGAGGCTTAAGCCGTTTCAGAACATCCAATATCGTTTCCTTCTTCGCCGGCTCGATGATGAGTCTGCCGCCTTCCTTGCGCATCACGGCACGGTCGCCAGGCAGCTCGAATTCGCGCGGAATCCGAACGGCTTGGTTACGCCCGTTGCGAAAAAGCTTGACTGCCCGTTCGGTTGCCATGATCGTCCTGACGTACGGCATATGCCTGAACATAGGCCACGCCGCCACACGGAACAAGCCACCTCCCCTGCCGCCCTCGTAATCGGCGGCCGGCAGTGCCATTTTGTTCGCATGCGAATCGTGATCCTCGCGGCCCGCCGTGGCTGAGCCGCGCCTGCGCCCGGACGCCGAGCCGCCCGTGCCGCGGCCGGGCGGCATCGCCGAGCGCGCCCTGGCGCGGCCGGCCGGCGGCGCCTCCTATCTCGCCGGGCTGAACCCGGAGCAGCGCCAGGCGGTCGAGACGCTCGACGGCCCGGTCCTGGTGCTGTCCGGCGCCGGCACCGGCAAGACCCGCGTGCTCACCACCCGCATCGCCCATATCCTGAGCCTCGGCCGCGCCCGCCCCTCCGAGATCCTCGCCGTCACCTTCACCAACAAGGCCGCGCGTGAGATGAAGCAGCGCGTCGGCGACCTCGTCGGCGGCGTCGCCGAGGGCATGCCCTGGCTCGGCACCTTCCATTCGATCGGCGCCCGCATCCTGCGCCGCCATGCCGAGCTCGTCGGGCTCCGGCCCGACTTCACCATCCTCGACACCGACGATCAGATCCGCCTGATGAAGCAGCTCATCCAGGCCGAGAATATCGACGAGAAGCGCTGGCCGGCGAGGAGCCTCGCCGGCGCGATCGACAGCTGGAAGAACCGCGGGCTCGGCCCGTCCGAAGTGCCGGCCGGCGAGGCGGCGGTCATCGCCAATGGCCGCGGCGGCAAGCTCTACGCCGACTATCAGGACCGGCTGAAGGTCCTGAACGCGGCCGATTTCGGCGACCTTCAGGTCGAGCCGATCCGCATCTTCCGCAGCCATCCCGACGTGCTGGCGCAGTATCACCGGCGCTTCCGCTTCATCCTGGTCGACGAGTACCAGGACACCAACGTCGCCCAGTATCTCTGGCTGCGCCTCCTCGCGCAGGGGTCGAAGAACCTCTGCTGCGTCGGCGACGACGACCAGTCGATCTATGGCTGGCGCGGCGCCGAGGTCGACAACATCCTGCGCTTCGAGCACGATTTTCCCGGCGCCGCGGTCATCCGGCTGGAGCGCAACTACCGCTCCGACGCCCATATCCTCGCGGCCGCCTCCCACCTCATCGCCCACAACCAGGGCCGGCTCGGCAAGACGCTGCGCCCCGAGGGCGAGGACGGCGAGAAGGTCACGGTCTCCGGCTCGTGGGATTCCGGCGAGGAGGCCCGCGCCATCGGCGAGGAGATCGAGCAGCTCCAGCACCGGGGCGAGGCGCTCGACACCATGGCGATCCTGGTGCGCGCCTCGTTCCAGATGCGCGAGATCGAGGACCGCTTCGTCACCCTCGGCCTCAACTACCGCGTCATCGGCGGCCCGCGCTTCTACGAGCGCGCCGAGATCCGCGACGCCCTGGCCTATCTCCGCGTCGTCGCGAGCGCGAGCGACGACCTCGCCTTCGAGCGCATCGTCAACGTGCCGAAGCGCGGCCTCGGCGACGCCACGCTGCAGACGCTCTACGGCATCGCCCGCGGCGCCCGCGTCCCGCTGCTCCAGGCCGCCCGCATCGCGGTCGAGACCGAGGAGCTGAAGGCCAGGCCGCGCACGGCGCTGATGGCGCTGCTCGACGGCTTTTCGCGCTGGTCCTCGCTGGCGGAGACGATGAAGCACACCGAGCTCGCCGAGATGGTGCTCGACGAGTCCGGCTACACCGAGATGTGGCGGCTCGACCGCTCCGCCGACGCGCCGGGGCGGCTCGAGAACCTCAAGGAGCTGGTCCGCTCGATGGACGGCTTCGACAGCCTCGGCGCCTTCCTCGAGCATGTCGCGCTGGTGATGGACGCCGACGGCGGCAACGGCGGCGACGCGGTGACGCTGATGACGCTCCATGCCGCCAAGGGGCTGGAGTTCGCCACCGTGTTCCTGCCCGGCTGGGAGGAAGGCGTCTTCCCGAGCCAGCGCACCATGGACGAGAACGGCCAGGCCGGGCTCGAGGAGGAGCGCCGCCTCGCGTATGTCGGCCTGACCCGGGCCAAGAAGCGGGCCAAGATCTATTTCGCCGCCAACCGCCGCATCCATGGGCTGTGGCAGTCCTCGGTGCCGTCGCGCTTCCTCGACGAGCTGCCCGAGGCGAACGTCGAGGTCACCGAGGCGCCGGTCGCGTTCTCGAATCTCGGCTTCGGCGAGAGCCGCTTCGACCGCATGGAGCCGTTCGCCTCGACCTATACGACGCCCGGCTGGCAGCGCGCCCAGAGCCGCGGCCACGACGCCTTCCACCCGCCGCCGCGGCGCGGCCCGCTGGTGATCGAGGGCGAGCTGGTCGCGCGCTCCAGCGGGGCCGCCGGCGCCTTCGCCAAGGGCGAGCGCGTGTTCCACGACAAGTTCGGCTATGGCGCGATCGCCGATGTCGACGGCAACAAGCTCACCGTCGATTTCGACAAGGCCGGGCGCAAGCGCGTGGTCGACAGCTTCGTGAAGCGCGCCTGATCAATCCTTCGGCGGGCCGAGGTGGAGGGGCCGCTCCTCCATCAGGAGGAACAGCCCGTAGCCGACCGCGACCGCCAGCGCCGCGGCGAAGAACACCTCGCGAAAGACCCCCGCCGCCAGGGCGGCCGAGGCCGGCGTGACGACCAGCACGTGGGCGCCGGCGCGGCCGGCCCCGATGCCGGCGGTGAAGATGGCGCCGAAGATCGCGACCATCAGCGTCGCGCCGAGCGAGCGGAACAGGTTGTGGGCGCCGGTGGCGGTGCCGAGCTGGTGGCGCGGCACGGCGTTCTGGATCGAGGTGGTGGCGACGGCGAACATGGTGCCGATGCCGCCGCCGGCGATCGTCATCGCCGCCTCGGCCGCGGCGAAGGACAGGCTGCCGCTGCCGGCCGCCAGCACGCCGAGCGCGACGACCGAGATCACGAGCCCGATCAGCGGCGTCCGCTTGTAGTGCTCGACCCGCACCATGACCCAGCCGGTGATGAAGCCGCCGACCACCCCGCCCGCCATGAAGCCGATCAGCCCGAGGCCGGTCTCGCTCGCGGTCAGCCCCACCACCGTCTCGAAATAGAGCGGGATGTAGATCGTGAGGGCGATCATCGTGCCATAGGTGAAGAACATCGAGGCGGTGGCGTAGAGCACGATCTTGTTGGTCATCACCCCGATCGGAATGAACGGCTCGCGCGCCGTGAGCAGGCGCAGCGCGAACAGCACCCAGCCGACGACCGCCGCGGCGAGCAGCGCGACGATCTCGAACGACAGCCATGGGTAGGTGGTGCCGGCCCAGCTCAGCGCCAGCAGCAGGCAGATGGTCGAGGCCGTCATCAGCACCGCGCCGACGACGTCGAGCCGATGGGGCCGCTCGTGGCGCGGCAGCCGCCGCAGCGTCCGGTCGCACATCATCAGGGCGACGACGCCGATCGGCAGGTTGATCCAGAACACCAGCGACCAGTGCAGGTGCTCGGCAAAGAAGCCGCCGAGGATCGGCCCGCCGATGGACGCGGTGGTGAAGACCGAGGCGAAATAGGCTTGGTAGCGGCCGCGCTCCTTGGGCGGGACGACGTCGCCGATCACGGTCTGCGACAGCGAGAACAGGCCGCCGCCGCCGAGGCCCTGGAACGCCCGCGCCACCACCAGCAGCGGGATCGAGCGCGCCAGCGCGCAGGCGAGCGAGCCGGCCAGGAAGATCGCGATCGCGATCATCATCATGGTGCGGCGGCCGTGGATATCGCTGAGCTTGCCGTAGAGCGGCACCACCGCCGCGGTCGCGACCAGGTAGGCGGTGACGACCAGCGACAGGTCGGGGATGTCGTGGAGCTCGCGCCCGATCGTCGGCAGCGCGGTCGCGACGATGGTCTGGTCGAGCGCGGCCAGGAACATCGCCAGCATGATGCCGAGGATGATCGTGCGCACCCGCGCCGGCTCGAAGGCCGGGGCCGTCACGGCAGCGGAGATCTGGTCCATCGGCAGAATTTGAGCGGGCGGTGCGGGTGCGAAAGGTTCTTCCTACACTACGCCGCCCGTCAGTGCGGCATGTTTTGCGCGCATGGCAGTCGCCAGCTTCATAGGGTGGGCAGGCGCACGCTTGCCCACGTCGCGGGTATCGGCATGGCCGATGCCCTCCCTACAGCACCACGACCGTGGTCCCGACCTTCACCCGGCCGTAAAGGTCGATCACGTCCTGGTTGGTCATGCGGATGCAGCCGGACGACACCGCGTGGCCGATGGTCCAGGGCTCGCTGGTGCCGTGGATGCGGTAGAGCGTGCCGCCGAGATAGAGCGCGCGGGCGCCGAGCGGGTTGCCGGGGCCGCCGTCCATGTGGCGGGGAAGGTTGGGCTGGCGCTTCAGCATGTCCGCGGGCGGCGTCCAGCCCGGCCACTCGCGCTTGGCGCTGATCGCCTCGGTACCGTGCCAGGCGAAGCCCTCGCGGCCGACGCCGATGCCGTAGCGCAGCGCCCTGCCGTCGGGCTCGACCAGGAACAGAAAGCGCTGGGCGGTGTCGATGACGATGGTGCCGGGCTTCTGCGAGCCCGAATAGGCGACCTCGTGGCGGCGGAACATGTCCGGCAGCGGGGCGTGCTGCTCGGCCGGCCGCGCCGGCACCTCGACGCGGGCCAGGCGCGGCGGCAGCCCGGCATAGCCGCCGGGCCGGCCCGCGCGGGCGTCGGCGGAGCCGGGCGGCGCATAGGCCGGCGTCGCGATCCGGCCGCCGCGGAACAGATATTCGATGAAGCCGCCACCCAGACTGCCGCCGGCATCGGCGCCGGGCGGAGCATAGACCGCATCGGCGTTCTGCGCCGCGGCCGGCAGGGCGGGAGCGGCGGCAAGGACGAGCGTCGCCGCGGCAATCAGGGATCGGAGCATCGCTGGAGGACTCGGAAACAAAACGGAGCGGTGCTGCCCCGCAGCAGCATCCTCGCCCGCTCGCGACAACCGAAGCGTGAACGAATTTCGCCAGCCGCCGCGAACCTCTTCTTATCATTGACGAAGGGTGAATGCGTACGGCCGCGCCGTCAGTGCGAGGAGCGCAGCGACGAAGCAATCCAGGGCAACCGGCGCAGCGCTCGTGGTCCTGGATTGCTTCGCTGCGCTCGCAATGACGGGATCCCGGCGCCGCAGCTTCCCGGTTTACACGGTGGCCGCCGGCCCCTATATCCGCCCGCCATGCGCGCCGAGACCCAGAACCTCGTAGCAGACCTCGAGCAGTCGGTCGGACTGCTGAGGAGGCATCTTTGACTGGGACAAGGCCAAGGCACGGCTGAACGAGCTCGACGGCTTCGCTGCCGACCCGGCGCTGTGGAACGATCCCGACCGCGCCCAGCGCATCATGCGCGAGAAGACCGAGCTCGAGGACCAGATCGAGGCGATCGGCCGCTTCGAGCGCGAGATCGCCGACAATGTCGAGCTGATCGAGCTGGGCGAGGCGGAAAGCGACGCCTCGGTCGTCGCCGACGCCGAGAAGGCGCTGAAGGCACTTGCCGCCGAGGCCGCCGAGCGCCAGCGCGATACGCTGCTCTCCGGCGAGGCCGACTCCAAGGACAGCTACCTCGAAATCCATCCCGGCGCCGGCGGCACCGAGAGCCAGGACTGGGCCGAGATGCTGCTGCGCATGTACACGCGCTGGGCCGAGCGGCGCGGCTTCAAGGTCGAGGTGGTCGACCTCAGCTACGGCGAGGGCGCCGGCATCAAGGCGGCGACGCTCGAGATCAAGGGCAGGAACGCCTATGGCTGGCTGAAGACCGAGGCCGGCGTGCACCGCCTGGTCAGAATCTCGCCGTTCGACGCCAACGCCCGCCGCCAGACCAGCTTCGCCTCGGTCGACGTCTACCCGGTGGTCGACGACACCATCCGCATCGAGATCGACGAGAGCCAGATGCGCGTCGACACCATGCGGTCCGGCGGCGCCGGCGGCCAGCACGTCAACAAGACCGAATCGGCGGTGCGCCTGACCCATCTCCCGACCGGCATCGCCGTCGTCGCCCAGGGCGAGCGCTCGCAGCACAAGAACCGCGCCACCGCCTGGAACATGCTGCGCGCCAAGCTCTACGAGCGCGAGCTGAAGCGGCGCGAGGCCGAGGCCGCGGCCGAGCAGGCGGCCAAGACCGACATCGGCTGGGGCCACCAGATCCGCTCCTACGTGCTGCAGCCCTACCAACTCGTGAAGGATCTGCGCACCGGCCACACCTCGCCCACCCCGCAGGAGGTGCTCGACGGCGCGCTCGATCCCTTCATGGAGGCGACGCTGGCCCAGCGCGCCTATGGCGGCGGCCCCGCCGCGGTCGAGGACGTGGAGTAGCGCCGCAGGCCGCGGCGGCCGCGAGGCCGGTGTCGTGCCGGCCAATTTCCGACGATCCCGGATAACCGATCGGTTCCCCTTTTCGAATCGCTGCCGCCGCGCACCCCTTTCGCGGCGAACGACCGTCCGTTAGCGTTTCAACCTCTCTTAGAGAGGGGACCGTCATGGCTACCATCAAGATTGCCAGCAATTTCGCATTTTCGCTGGCGCCGCTCGACCTCTCGCAACTCTTCGACGCGGACAGCTATTCCCAAACCTCGACCGCCTTCGTCGCCTTCTATGACGACCCCATCGGCCAGGACGAATTCGACGGGCAGAATCTCACCTACGATGCGCAGGGCGTTCCCAAGGGCGGCACCGTCACGCGCTATCTCGCCGACCGCGACGGCGGCTTCGCGTTCGAGGCGGACGGCCTGTCGATCAAGGTGGCCGATCTGGTCAAGGCCGCCCGCACCGCGACGACCGCCGACGACCTCTCCCTCTTTCAGAAAGCCCTCGCCGGCGCCGACAACATGACCGGCGGCAACCTCCACGACGTCCTGCAGGGCTTCGGCGGCAACGACCACCTGAGCGGCGGCGCCGGCAACGACCTCCTTCAGGGCGGCAGCGGCGCCGACTTTCTCGACGGCGGCAGCGGCGCCGACCGGCTGGCCGGCGGCCTCGGCAACGACACCTATTCGATCGACAGCGCGTCGGACAAGGTGGTGGAGAGCAAGAACGCCGGCATCGACACGGTCCAGTCCGCGGTCAGCTACCGGCTGACTGCGAATGTCGAAAAGCTGGTGCTGCTCCCGTCGGGCTCGACCGCGATCAGCGGCGCCGGCAACGCGCTGAACAACACGATCACGGGCAACAGCGCCGCCAACTGGCTGAGCGGCGGCGCCGGCAACGACCACCTCGACGGCGGGTTGGGCCGCGACCACCTGACCGGCGGCGCGGGCACGGACAGCTTCGTCTTCGACACCACGCTCGGCAGCGGCAATATCGACATCGTCACGGACTTTCAGCACGGCATCGACAAGATCGACCTCAACCACAACGTCTTCGCCGGCCTCGCCGCCGGCCACCTGCGCCCGGCGGCCTTCTTCGTCGGCAAGGCCGCGCACGACGGCACCGACCACATCATCTACAACAGCGCCAACGGCGCCCTGTCCTACGATCCCGACGGCGCCGGCGGGCAGGCGGCAGTCCATTTCGCCACGCTCGACGCGCACCTCGCCCTCTCGGCCGCCGATTTTCTGGTCGTTTGAGACGGCGGCACGCGACGAGCGGCGCCGTCATGCCGGGCCCGCAGGATTTCGGCCTTGTCCAGCGGCACGCGCCCTGCCCTGCCCGCGACACCGCGTGCTCGGCGATGCGTTGTCGGTCCGGAAAGAAAGATGTATTTTTATTATGTCTTTTCCGGGAGCGCGACCATGGAAGCGTTGGCGAGAATGCTGCTCACGCCGGGCGAACTCGTCGTCCGCAGCGCCCACATCGAGGGCGACGACCATCAGGTGACGGTGCGGATGCTGGTCAATTCCCTGTTCTGGGGCGCCGTCATCGGCATTGCCGTTTTGATCGCGCTCACCTGAGCCGCATGTCCGCGGCGCCGGCACGCCGGGCTCGCACCGCGGCCGCAGGCGCTGCATGATCCTAGCTGGGGGTGCCCCATGACCCTGGATGCCGAGCACATCGACCCGCCGATTCGCGACCGGGTCAGCGATGTCCTGAAGTGGATCCTCCTGGCGGTCGCGGTGCTGAGCTTCGCCTTGTTCGGATGGGCGACGAAGCGGACCTACGAGCGTGCGCCGCCGCAACCCGAACGCTTCGTCACCGCCGCCGGCGCGACGGTGCTGTCAGGGTCCGACATCGTCGCCGGCAAGGCCGGATTCCAGAAAGCCGACCTGATGGACTACGGGAGCCTCTACGGGATGGGCTCCTATTTCGGCCAGGACTACACCGCCTTCGCCCTGGTGCGCCTCGCGAGCCTGACCGAGGACAACCTCGCCCGCGCGCGCTTCGGCAAGGACTTCGCCGCGCTCGCGCCGGAGGACAAGGCGACCGTCCGGAGCGCGATGCAGAGCGCGCTCCAGGGCGTCGACCTCACCAGGGCGGCGCCGGTGCTGCCCGACGCGCTCGCCGCGGCCGTCACGACGCTCCGCACCGACCTCGCGAAGAACCTCGCGACCGTCGACCTCACCACCGGCTGGACCCCGGCCTACAGCCTGAACCCGACCGAGCGGCTGCAGACCGCCGACTTCCTGATCTATTCGGCGCTGACCACCGTCGCCCGCCGGCCGGGCACGACCTGGTCCTGGACCGAGAACTGGCCCTACCAGCCCGAGGTCGGCAACGTGCCGACCTCGAACACCTTCATCTGGACCTGGGCCAGCTTCTGCTTCACCTTCCTCGCCTTCGGCGGCGTCCTCTTCATCTACAAGTTCTGGCTCGACACGCCGGACGACGAGCCGCTGGAACGCGGGCTCGCGACCTTCCGCGCGCTGACCCCGAGCCAGCGCAAGGTTGGCAAATTCTTCCTGGTCGTCGCCGCGGTGCTGCTGCTCCAGATCGCCGCCGGCACGATCATGGCCCACGCGTATTACGACCGGCGCAGCTTCTACGGCCTCGACCTCCACGAGGTGCTGCCGTTCAATTTCCTCCGTGACATCCACATCCAGGCGCCGATCATCTGGATCGGCGTCGCCTGGATCGGCGCCGGCCTGTTCCTCGCCCCGGCCATCGCCGGCGGGCGCGAGGCGCGCGGCCAGGGCATCCTCGTCGACATCCTGTTCTGGGTGACGCTCGCGATCGTCGCCGGCGCCCTGATCGGCGACTGGCTCGGCATCATGGGCTATGTCGACCGCGGCTGGTTCTGGATCGGCAACCAGGGCCTCTCCTACATCCAGCTCGGCCGCCTCTGGCAGATCGGCTTCTTCCTCGGCCTCTTGATCTGGAGCGGCCTCGTCTTCCGCGCGCTGTGGCCGACCGCGGCCGCGCTCTGGCACGCGACCCGCCAGTTCTGGACCGGGCACATCCGCCTCGAGCATCTGATCTGGGCGGCGACGATCAACATCGCCGTGCTCTACGTGTTCGGCATGATCCCGCTGACCGGGGTCGGCAAGTCCTTCACCATCACCGATTTCTGGCGCTGGTGGGTGGTCCATCTCTGGGTCGAGCAGTCGTTCGAGTTCTTCGCTGCCAGCATGAGCGCCTATCTCCTGATGGCGCTCGGCCTGGTGTCGCGCAAGCTCGCCGAGCGCGCCGTCTATTTCGAGCTGATCCTGATCTTCCTCGGCGGCGTCATCGGCACCGGCCACCACCTCTACTGGGCCGGCGGGCCGAGCATGTGGGTGCCGATGGGCTCGATGTTCTCCTTCATCGAGGTGCTGCCGCTGGTGCTTCTCATCATCGAGGCGATCACCCAGTACCGGCTGATCCGCGCCCACCAGGAGTTCAACTACCGCCTCGCCTACACCTACGTGATCGGCGCGGCGTTCTGGAACTTCGTCGGCGCCGGCGTGTTCGGCGGCGGCACGCT
>DASZVN010000235.1:0-14064 GCA_035547055.1 Hyphomicrobiales bacterium | reverse complement strand
GACGCTTTAGCCGCCACGACGGCAGCCGATGGCGGGCAGGGTGAGGAGAACGGCGGGGCGGATCGGAGCGGGGGGCGCAGCCCTTGCATTCTTCGGCACGCTCGCGGCCCCGGCCGCCGCGGCCGCCCAAGCGGCGCCGGCCCCAGGCGCGAGCGAAGGGGTGCTGATCGGCGAGATCGTCCTCCTGGTCCTGCTCGGGCGCCTCCTCGGCGAGGGCATGCAGCGGCTCGGCCAGCCGGCGGTGATGGGCCAGCTCATCGCAGGCATCCTGCTCGGGCCGTCGGTGTTAGGCCTGCTCTGGCCGGCGGCGCAGCACGCGGTCTTTCCCACGACGCCCGAGGCCAAGGCCGCCATCAACGGCCTCGCGCAGTTCGGCATCCTGATGCTGCTCCTCCTCGCCGGGATGGAGACCGACCTGTCGCTGGTCAGGCGCACGCGGCGGTCGGCCGTCGCGGTGTCGCTGTCGGGCATCGCGCTGCCGTTCGTTCTCGGCTTCGGCCTCGGGCAGATCGTGCCGGACAGCCTGCTGCCCGACCCTGGCCGCCGCCTCGTGACCGCGCTCTTCCTCGGCACCGCGCTGTCGATCTCCTCGGTCAAGATCGTCGCGATGGTGGTGCGCGAGATGAACTTCGCGCGCCGCAACATCGGCCAGATCATCCTGGCCTCGGCGATCATCGACGACACCGTCGGCTGGATCATCGTCGCCATCATCTTCGGCCTCGCCGCCCACGGCACCGTCGACATCCTGTCGCTCGCCGAATCGGTCGTGGGCACGCTGGTGTTCCTCGGCGCGAGCTTCACCATCGGCCGCCGCATCGTCTTCCGCATCATCCGCTGGACCAACGACACCTTCACCAGCGAGGGCGCCGTCATCGCGGCGATCGTGGTGGTGATGGGCGGCATGGCGATGATCACCGAGCTGATCGGCGTCTCGACGGTCCTGGGCGCCTTCGTCGCCGGCATTCTGGTCGGGCAGTCGCCGATCCTGACGGAGGAGATCGACAAGGGCATCCGCGGGCTGACCACCGCGCTGTTCATGCCGGTGTTCTTCGGCCTGAGCGGCCTCAAGGCCGACCTCACCGTGTTCCACGACATGAACATCCTGCTGCTGACGGCCGGCCTCGTCGTCGTCGCGAGCCTCGGCAAGGCGGCCGGCGCCTTCGCCGGCGCGCGGCTCGGCGGGCTCAGCTTCCGCCATGCGGTCGCGCTCGCCGCCGGCATGAACGCCCGGGGCTCGACCGAGGTGATTGTCGCGACCATCGGCCTCGGCGCCGGGGTGCTGAGCCAGAACCTCTTCACCATGATCGTCACCATGGCGGTCGTGACCACGCTGGCGATGCCGCCGAGCCTGCGCTGGGCCCTCGGCCGCCTGCCGATGAGCGAGGAGGAGCGGAAGCGGCTCGCCCGCGAGGCCTTCGAGGAGAAGGCCTTCGTGCCGCGCCTCAGCCGGGTGCTGCTGACGGTCGACGGCAGCGCCAACGGCGAGTTCGCCGCCCGGCTGGCCGGGCTCCTGGCCGGGCGGCGCGGCATGCCGGTCACCGTCCTCAAGCTGGAGGAGGAGTTGGCCGCGGCCGCCCCGCGACCGCCACCTCCGGGCGAGCCTGCGGCCGAGGCCGAGGAGCGCGCGCCGGAGGTGGTGCGCGACGCCGCCCGCCAGGCCGAGGAAGCCGCCGGACAGGAGGACGGGCCGCAGCCCGAGGCGGTCGAGGTCACCGTGCCGGCGCGCGAGGAGCAGCCGGTCGAGGCGGTCGAGAAGGAAGCGCGCAAGGGCTACGACCTCCTGGTGGTCGGCCTCGACCCGATGACGGCGGCCGACGGCGGCTTCCGGCCGCGCCTGTCGGAGATCGCGAGCCGCTTCGACGGGGCGCTGGCCGTCGTCGTCGGCCACGGCAGCCACGCCGCGGCGCCGCAGGACGCGGCGATCGACATCCTGGTGCCGATCACCGGCTCGGCGGTCTCGCGCCGCGGCGCCGAGGTCGCGGTGGCGCTGGCGCAGGCGGCCGATGCCCCGATCACCGCGCTCGCGCTCGCCAGCGCGATCGCGAGCCATGATCGCCGCCGCCGCACCGCCGACCGCGACGACGCCGAGATCATCACCGAGATCAACCAGGTCGCGGAGCACTACGAGGTGCCGCTCCGCACCGCGTCGGCGGCCATGGAATCCGAGCCGATCGACGCGATCCTGCGCGCTGCCGGGTCGAAGCGGCACTGCCTGATCGTGTTCGGCGTGAGCCGCCGGCCGGGCGAGCGCCTCTCCTTCGGCAATCTCGCCGCTAGCCTGCTCGAGCGCTCGCCGCACTCGATCCTGTTCGTGCAGAGCTGATGGCGGCGGTTCATGGAACCCGCAGTCATCCCGACCGGAGCGTAGCGGAGAGCCGGGATCCGGGGCAGGCGCGGCGGCAACCCCGGATCCCGGATCGCGGCGTCGCTGCGTCCGGGATGACAGGCGCGGGGCACCGAACGGCTATTTCCCGGACCTCGCCTTGAGCGCGGCCTGGGCGGCGGCGAGGCGGGCGATCGGCACGCGGAAGGGCGAGCACGAGACGTAGTCGAGCCCGATCTCCTCGCAGAAGGCGATCGAATCGGGGTCGCCGCCGTGTTCGCCGCAGATGCCGAGC
Organism: Hyphomicrobiales bacterium; assembly: GCA_035547055.1. GTDB lineage: Bacteria > Pseudomonadota > Alphaproteobacteria > Rhizobiales > Methylopilaceae > DASZVN01. The sequence continues at coordinate 11,446 of DASZVN010000235.1, read as the reverse complement.
TTGATCGTCCTGCGGGTCGAGCGGCCGCGCTCGACGGCGAGCGCCACCAGCTCGCCGACGCCGTCGCGGTCGAGCGAGACGAACGGGTCGCCCGGGAAAATGCCCTTCTGCAGATAGGCGCCGAGGAAGATGCCGGCGTCGTCGCGCGAGATGCCGAAGGTGGTCTGGGTGAGGTCGTTGGTGCCGAACGAGAAGAATTCCGCCGAGGCGGCAATGTCCGCTGCGCGGAGCGCTGCGCGGGGCAGCTCGATCATGGTGCCGACGGTCCAGGCGAGCTTGGCGCCGCGCTCCTTCGCGACCGCGGCACCGGTGTCGTCGATGACCTTCTTCACCAGGTCGAGCTCGGCCTTCGTCGCGACCAGCGGCACCATGATCTCGGGCTGGACCGGCTCGCCGTCCTTGGCGGTGTCGGCCGCGGCCTCGAAGATGGCACGGGCCTGCATCTCGGCGATCTCGGGATAGGCGACGGCGAGGCGGCAGCCGCGGAAGCCGAGCATCGGGTTGAACTCCTCGAGCTCCTTGGCCCGGCGGCGCACCTTGTCGGCCGCGATGCCGGCCGCCTTGGCGAGTTCGTCGATCTCGGCGTCGGTCTTCGGCAGGAACTCGTGCAGCGGCGGATCGAGCAGGCGGATCGTCACCGGCAGGCCGTGCATGATGCGGAAGAGCTGGGCGAAGTCCTGGCGCTGCATCGGCAGGAGCTTCGCCAGCGCGGCGCGGCGGCCCTCGGGCGTCTCGGCGACGATCATCTCGCGCACCGCGAGGATGCGCTCGGCGTCGAAGAACATGTGCTCGGTGCGGCAGAGGCCGATGCCTTCGGCGCCGAAACGCCGCGCAGTCTCGGCGTCGGCCGGGGTCTCGGCATTGGCGCGGACGCGCATCCGGCGGGCGGCGTCGGCCCAGCTCATGAGGGTCGCGAACTCGCCGGCCAGCGTCGGCGTCACCATCTTGACCGCGCCGGCCATGACCTGCCCGGTGGCGCCGTCGATGGTGAGCACCTCGCCGCGGCGGAAGCTGCGGCTACCCGCCATCATCACCCCGGCGCGCTCGTCGACCCGGACGGCGCTTGCGCCGGAGACGCAGGGCTTGCCCATGCCGCGGGCGACCACGGCGGCGTGGCTGGTCATGCCGCCCCGCGCGGTGAGGATGCCTTGGGCCGCGTGCATGCCGTGGATGTCGTCGGGGCTGGTCTCGGTGCGCACCAGGATGACCTTGCGACCTTCCGCGGCCGCTGCCTCGGCCTCCTCGGCGCGGAAGACGAGTTCGCCCGAGGCGGCGCCGGGCGAGGCCGGCAGGCCGGTCGCGATCACGTCGCGCGGGGCGTCGGGGTCGATGGTCGGGTGGAGGAGCTGGTCGAGCGCCGCCGGCTCGACCCGCATCACCGCCTCCTCGCGGCTGAGGATGCCGGCATCGGCCAGCTCGACCGCGATCCGGAGCGCGGCGCGGGCGGTGCGCTTGCCGTTGCGGGTCTGGAGCATCCACAGCTTGCCGCGCTCGACCGTGAACTCGAGGTCCTGCATGTCGCGGTAGTGCTCTTCGAGCGTGCCGGCGACGCGGCTCAGCTCGGCGAAGGCGTCGGGCATCACGCTCTCGAGCGACGGCTTCTTGCTGCCGGCCGCCTTGCGCGCCGCCTCGGTCAGGGTCTGCGGCGTGCGGATGCCGGCGACCACGTCCTCGCCCTGGGCGTTGACCAGGAACTCGCCATAGAGCGCAGCCTCGCCGGTCGAGGGGTTGCGGGTGAATGCGACGCCGGTTGCGGAGGTCGGCCCGAGATTGCCGAACACCATCGCCTGCACCGACACCGCGGTGCCCCAGCTCTCGGGGATCTTGTTGAGGCGGCGATAGGTGATGGCGCGCTGGTTCATCCAGGATGAGAACACCGCGCCGATCGCGCCCCAGAGCTGGTCGTGCGGGTCCTGCGGGAACGGCTTGCCGGTCTCCTCTTCGACCAGGGCCTTGTAGCGCTCGACCAGCGCGGCCAGCGCATCGGCGTCGAGGTCGGTGTCCTGTTGGGCGCCGTGCTCGTCCTTGGCGACGTCGAGCACTTCCTCGAAGGCGGCGTGCTCGATGCCGAGGACGACGTCGCCGTACATCTGGATGAAGCGGCGATAGCTGTCGAAGGCGAAGCGGCGGTCGTCCCCGGCCTGGGCGGCGAGCGCCTCGACGGTCTCGTCGTTGAGGCCGAGATTCAGCACCGTGTCCATCATGCCCGGCATCGAGGCGCGGGCGCCGGACCGCACCGAGACGAGGAGCGGGGAGGGACCTTTGCCAAAGCCGCGCTTGGCCAGCGCCTCGGTCCGCTTCAGCGCGGCCTCGACCTGGGGGGCAAGGTCGTCCGGATAGCTGTGGCCATTGGCGTAGTAGTGGGTGCAGACCTCGGTCGTGATGGTGAAGCCTGGCGGCACCGGAAGGCCGAGGCTCGCCATCTCGGCGAGGTTCGCGCCCTTGCCGCCGAGCAGGTCGCGCATCGCGGCGCGGCCTTCGGCCGCCCCGTCGCCGAAGCCGTAGACCCATTTCGCCATGGATGGACCTCCGCCCCGTGCCCCGAGGGTTGGTGTCACGCGTCCCGCCGCAATGCAAGATTGCCCGGATGGACGAGGCAGGCTCAACCGCGGCCCGTCATCCTGGCCGAGCCGCAGGCGAGAGCCGGGATCCGGGCCGGGCGCGGCGCTTGTGACCGGATCCCGGATCGCCGCTTCGCGGCGTCCGGGATGACAAGCCCTCGATTAATGGAAATGGCCGATTAGGCCGGCGATGCCGATCAGGATGAGATAGATCGCGACGATGTAGTTCAGCAGGCGGGGAATGAGGAGGATGAGGATGCCCGCGATCAGCGCGATCCAGGGCTGCAGGGTGATGATGTTGATGTGAAGCATGAATCTCCGCCCGTCCGAGCGGCCATCGCGGCCGGCCGCGTGCCGGTAAGTCTCCAACGTTCCCGAAGAGGGCAGGTTCCGCAAGGGCGGGTTCGTACCAAGCCCGCGGCTCGCGCCCGTCATGGCGGGGCTTGGCCCGGCCATCCACGACTTTCTTCGGAGATCGCGGTCGCGGGACTCGTGGATGCCCGGCCCAATGCCGGGCATGACGGCCGAGCTACGGCGCCGGCGCGCCGGCTTTCAGCAGCCGATAGGTGATCGAGTCGACCAGCGCCTGGAACGATGCGTCGATGATGTTGGTCGAGACCCCGATGGTGGTCCATTGCTCGCCGTCGGGACCGGTCGATTCGAGCAGCACGCGGGTGATGGCCTCGGTGCCGCCGTTCAGGATGCGGACGCGATAGTCGGTCAGGCGCAGGTCGGCGATGTAGGGCTGGTATTTGCCGAGGTCCTTGCGGAGCGCAAGGTCGAGCGCGTTGACCGGGCCGAGGCCCTCGGCGACCGACATCAGCACCTCGCCGGCGACGCGGATCTTCACCACCGCCTCGGAGACGGTGACGAGCTCGCCGACCGCGTTGTGGCGCCGCTCGACGCCGACGCGAAAGCTCTCGACCTCGAAGAATTCCGGCACGCCGCCGAGCACGCGCCGCGCCAGCAGTTCGAACGAGGCATCGGCGCCCTCGTAGGAATAGCCGGCGTTTTCGCGCGCCTTGACCTCGTCGAGTAGGCGGCGGATGCGGCGGTCGTCGCGGTCGACGGCGAGGCCGATGCGGTCGAGCTCGGCCAGGAGGTTCGAGCGGCCGCCCTGGTCGGACACCAGCACCTTGCGGCGGTTGCCGACGCTTTCCGGCGGCACGTGCTCGTAGGTCCGGGGGTCCTTCATCAGGGCCGAGGCATGGATGCCGGCCTTGGTGGCGAAGGCGTTGGCGCCGACATAGGGCGCGTAGCGGTCGGGCGCGCGGTTGAGCAACTCGTCGAACTGGCGCGACAGCGCGGTCAGGCCCGCCAGGGCCTCGTCGCTGACGCCGGTCTCGTAGCGCTCGGCATAGGGCGCCTTCAGCTTCAGGGTCGGGATCAGGGTCGTCAGGTTGGCGTTGCCGCAGCGCTCGCCGAGGCCGTTCAGCGTGCCCTGGACCTGGCGCACCCCGGCATCGACCGCTGCCAAGGCCACCGCGGCCGCGCAGCCGAGGTCGTCGTGCGGATGGATGCCGAGCCGGTCGCCGGGGATCTCGCGGGCGACCGCGGCGACGATCGCCGCGACCTCCTCCGGCAAGGTGCCGCCGTTGGTGTCGCAGAGCACGATCCAGCGCGCGCCCTCCTCATAGGCCGCCCGCGCGCAGGCGAGGGCATAGGCCGGGTTGGCCTTGTAGCCGTCGAAGAAATGCTCGCAGTCGATCATGACCTCGCGGCCACGGGCCGTGCCGGCTCGCACCGTTTCGCGGATCGCCTGGAGGTTCTCCTCGGGCGTCGTGCCGAGCGCGACCTCGACATGGTAGTCCCAGGTCTTGGCGACGAAGCAATAGGCGTCGGCCGTGGCGTCCAGCACGGCGGCGAGGCCGGGGTCGTTGGCCGCCGAGCGGCCCGGCCGCTTGGTCATGCCGAAGGCGGTCAGCCGCGCCCGGCCGAGATCCGGCGGAGCGCCGAAGAATGCGGTGTCGGTCGGGTTGGCGCCGGGATAGCCGCCCTCGACGTAGTCGACGCCGAGGCGGTCGAGCAGACCGGCGACATGGATCTTGTCGGCCAGCGAGAAGTCGACCCCCGCGGTCTGCGCGCCGTCGCGGAGCGTGGTGTCGAACAGATAGAGCCGCTCGCGGGCCATCAGCCGGCCCTCCGTGCAGCCGAGGGTGCGAAGGAGGGCGCGACCTCGGCGGCGAAACACGCCATTTCGTCCATCACTTGCCCGTGTGGCTTCATGCCGACGTTGAAGTAGAGGATGACCTCGTCGAACCCGGCCGCCTCGACCTTCTTCAAAGTGTCGACGATCTGAGCCGACGAGCCGAGGAGGACCGAGTTCTCTGTGAGGTCCTCGGGCTTCACCTGCTGCAGCCGCTCGACCATGCCGATGAAGTAGCGATAGCTCGGCGGCGCCGTCTTGGGATCGCTCGGGAACGCCGGGATCACGCACTCCTTGTAGTAGCGGATCTGGCGGGCGCGCTGGGCGGTCTCCTCGGCCGGATTGTCGGCGAAATGGGTGAAGTAGCTGCAGATCAGCCGCTGCGGTGCGGTGCCCGCCTTGGCGCAGCTCTCGTGGTAGAGGTCGGCGACCTCGCGGAGCCCGCCGAAGCTCATCGCCGCCGCGAAGGGCGCGACCACGAGCCCGCAGCCGAGCCGGGCCGCCAGCTCGATCGAGGGCTTCGAGAACGAGGCGACATAGATCGGGATCGGGTCCTGCACCGGCTGCGGCGTGATGCGGACGCCGTCGAACTGGTAGTGCCGGCCGTGGTGGCTGACCCGCTCGCCCCGCGCGCTCCAGAGCCGGCGCACCAGCTCCATCCCCTCCTCGAAGATGCCCTGGTTGTCGTCGAAATCGACCCGGAACGGCTCGTATTCGCGGCGGTCATAGCCGCGGCCGGCGGCCCAGTCGACCCGGCCGCCGGAGATGAGGTCGAGCGTCGCCCATTGCTCGGCGACCCGGATCGGGTGGTGGAGCGGCAGCACCGTGATCGCGGGCGCGAGGCGGATGCGCTCGGTGCGGGCCGCGACCGCCGCCAGCACGAGGTCCGGGCACGACAGGACGCCGAGCGAGTTGAAGTGATGTTCGCCGATCCAGGCCGAGCGGTAGCCCAGCGTCTCGGCGTGGACCGCCTCGTCGAGGATGTCGGCGACGAACTGGTTCGCGCTGCGCGGATTGTTCGCGTAGTGGTTGTCGCTCAGCGTGAAATAGCCGAATTCCATCTGCCTTCCTCCCCTCCGCCCGCCGGGGCCTATCGCGGCCGCTCGGGCGCGGCGAGGTCCTTGCGCATGGTGGTGTTGGCGAGCCACTCGCCGCCCCGGGACACCGAGTTGCGCTGCTGCGGCTGGTAGCCCTTGGTCTCGAAGAACGTCCGCGCGCTGTCGCTCGCCTCGACGGTGAGGCGCTTGGCGCCGCGGGCGCCGGCCAGCTTTTCCAGCGCGTCGAGCAGCATCGTGCCGACGCCCTGGCGTGCCATCGCCGGGTGGACGTAGAGCATGCCGATATGGTCCGGCGCCTCGAGCGAGCCGAAGCCGACCGGCGATCCGCCCAGCGTTGCGATCAGCGTCGTCGCCTTGGCGAGCCTGGCCGCGAAGCCGCGCTCATCGTCGGCGGCGGCCGACCAGGCCTCCTGCTGGGCCTCGCTGTAGTCGTCGCCGGTCAGCTCGGCGATGCTCTCGCGAAAGATGTCGGCGACGAGCGGGCCGTCCGCCGGCAGGAACGGCCGCAGCGCGAGCTTGGGAAAGGCCTCGGCCATCAGCGCGCGACTTCCCAGGTGGTGACGAACTCGCCGGTCGCGGGATCGCGGCTGTCCTTGAGCGCGATGCCGAGCGCGGCGAGGGCGTCGCGGATGCGGTCGGCCTCGGCGAAGTCCCTGGCCTTGCGGGCGGCGAGGCGGGCGGCGAGACGGGCTTCGATCTCGGCGGCCGGAAGCGCGGGCTCGGGCGCGCGGCTGTCGCGCCAGTCCTCGAACGCGGCGGCGCGGAAGCCGAGGAACGCCAGCGAGCCGGCGAGCGCCTTGTGTCCGGCGCGGCCGCGGAGCGCGTGCAGCTCGGCGATCATCTGCGGGGTGTTGAGGTCGTCCTCCAGCGCCGCCAGCACCGCCGGCGCCGGACGCGGCTCCGCCTCGTCCGCCGCGGCGTCGAACCACGCCGCCAGTGCCCGCTCGGCCTCCTCCAGCCCCTTCACCGTCCAGTTGATCGGCTGGCGGTAGTGGGTCTGCAGCATTGCGAGACGGATCACGTCGCCGTGCCAGTTGTTCAGAAGCTCGCGGATCGTCACGAAGTTGCCGAGCGACTTCGACATCTTCTCGCCTTCGACCTGCAGGAAGCCGTTGTGCAGCCAGTATCGGGCCATCACCGGGCTGTCGAGCGCGCAGCAGGACTGGGCGATCTCGTTCTCATGGTGGGGAAAGACCAGGTCGATGCCGCCACCGTGGAGGTCGAAGGCCTCCGCCTCGGCCGGATCGCAGGCGAGGCGGCCGGCGAAGGCCGCGACCAGGTGGCGCCACGACATCGCCGAGCACTCGAGGTGCCATCCCGGGCGGCCGGGCACCGCGATGCCGGCGGGGCTGTCCCAGCCGGGCTCGCCCGGCTTCGACGGCTTCCACAGGACGAAGTCCATCGCGTCGCGCTTGTAGGGGGCGACTTCGACCCGCGCGCCGGCGAGCATCTCGTCGAGCGTCCGGCGCGCCAAGGCACCGTAGCGCGGCACGTTCGGCAGCCGCTCCATGGCGGTGACCGAGAACAGCACGTGGTCCTCGGCGACATAGGCGACGCCGCGGGCGATCAGCCGCTCGATCATCTCGCGCATCTCGGCGATGTGGTCGGTCGCGCGCGGCTCGATTGTCGGCGCGAGGCAGCCCAGCGCCGCCGCATCCTCGTGGAAGATGCGGGTGGTCTCCTCGGTCAGCTCGCGGATCAGGATGCCGCGCTCGGCGGCGCGGGCGTTGATCTTGTCGTCGACGTCGGTGAGGTTGCGGACATAGGTCACCGCTCCCTCGCCATAGAGGTGGCGCAGCAGCCGGAACAGCACGTCGAAGACGATCAGCGGCCGGGCGTTGCCGATATGGGCGCGGTCGTAGACCGTCGGCCCGCAGACATACATGCGCACATGCGCCGGATCGAGGGGGACGAAGTCCTCCTTGGCGTGGGTCAGCGTATTGGTGAGGCGCAACGTCACGATCGTCTCCTGCCAGGCCTGCCGGCCGGGGCGTCCGCGATCGCGACTGGGAATGAGGTCAGGCGGAAGCGGCCACGGCCGGCGTGAGGGCTAGCCGCAAATAATGAGAATTCGGCAAAGGCTGCACGAATTGGCCTTCATGGCGGCGGACAATGGGGGTAGAGGCCGTCGGCGTCAAGCGGCCGGCTGGCGGTGGGCGTTGATTCGCTTCACACTTCGGCCGGATTCGCCTGTTGTTTCGAGCGCATCCGGCATCTGGCCGGCAAGCGAGGATCGGGAAGCGGAATGGGTCGGCTCTGGCGTCTGGCTGCGATGACGATGGCCGCCTGGGGGCTCGGTGCGGCGGCGGCTGCCGCCCAGCCGCTGCCGCCGGCCTGCGTCGCGCTGCAGAACGAGCTCGCCCGGCTGAACGCCGCCTCCGGACCGGACCCGCGCTATCGCGCCGCCATCGAGCGCCAGCGCTACGAGCTCGCCCGCGCCCGGCAGATTGCCGGGTCGATGCATTGCGGCGGGGGCGGCTTCCTGTTCGGGCCGTCGCCCGCGCCCGAATGCCCCGAGGTGCAGGACCGCATCGCCCAGATGCAGCAGAACCTGCGGGCGCTGTCGGGCCGCGGCGGCGGCGCCGTCGACCCCCGCATCGCCGCCCGGCGCGACGACGTGATCGCGGCGCTCCAGCAGAACGGCTGCGGCGGCGGCGCGACCCAGCCGGCGGTAGCGCCGCGGCGGCGCGGCCTGTTCGATTTCCTGTTCGGCGGCGGGGGCGGCGGAGAGCAGCAGGCGCCGCAGCCGAACGGCCCGGTCACCTTGCCGGAGGAGCAGGCGCCGCCGCAATCCTCGACCTATCGCACCGTCTGCGTCCGCCTCGGCGACGGCTTCTTCTATCCCATCAGCTTCGCCACCAGCCGCGCCAATTTCGAGCGCGACGCGGCGATCTGCCGTCGCACCTGCCCCGGCACCCAGGCCGAGCTGTTCGCCTACCCGAACCCCGGCGGCTCGATCGCCGACGCCGTCTCGGTCAATGGCGAGCCGTACAAGGACCTGCCCAACGCCTTCCTCTACCAGAAGAAATATGTCGAGGGCCTGTCCTGCAAGCCGGCCGGCGAGACCTGGGCGCAGGCCTTGGCCGGAGCCGATACCGGCCTCCACGGCGATCAGTCCGCCGGCAACCGCGGGGCGGGCAGCCCGATCGTCGCCGACCCGGGCGCGTCGAGCCCGCCACCGCGCCGCGGCCAGAACGCGCGCCGGGTGCCGCGCGCGGTCGACGATGCCGGCGTGGCCGACGAGGCGCCGCCGCCCGGCCTCGGCGGCGGAGACGATGACGACGACGTTACGAGCGCGCCGCTTGCGCCGCTGCACTGAGGCGTCGGCGCGCCCGCTCAGGGCCGATCAACGGTAGCAGGGCCGCGAGCTCGGGACCGGAGTCGCGGCCGGTCAGCGCCAGCCGCAGCGGGTGGTAGAGGTCGCGCCCGCGGCGGCCCGTCGCCGCGCCGACGGACCCGGTCCAGGCGCGCCAGGTGGCGGCGTCCCACGGAGCAGCGGGCAGCAACGTGAGCGCCGCGGCCGCGAGCGCCGAGTCCGCTGGCGAGGGCGCGATCTCGCCGGCGACGACCTCCCACCAGGCGCGCGCATCGGCGACGCGGCCGCAATTGCCCCGCACCGCCAGCCAGAATGGCTCGCCCCGGTCGCCGCCGACTTGCCAGGCTGCGAAGCGCGAGGACACCGCCGCGAAGGGCAGCTCGTGCACGATCTTGGCGTTGACGCCGGCGAGCTCGGCTTCGTCGATATGGGCCGGCGCCCGCGACAGGCGGGCGAGATCGACCAGCGCCGTCAGTTCGTCCAGATCGGCGACCGGCCGCACCGCCTCGGCCGAGCCGGTGAGCGTCGCCAGCGCCGCGACGGCCTGCGGCTCGAAGCCCTCCTCGCGGAGCATCCCGAGCGAGAGGCTGCCCTCCCGTTTCGATAGCCCCGCGCCGGAGGCAGCCACGAGAAGATTGTGGTGCCCGAAGGCCGGCGCCGGCGCGCCGAGCGCGGCGAACATTCCGAGCTGGGCGGCGGTGTTGGTGACGTGGTCCTCGCCGCGGATGACATGGGTGATGCCGAGCTCGGCGTCGTCGACGACGCTGGTGAAGCTGTAGAGCGGGGTGCCGTCCTCGCGGATCACCACCGGGTCCGACAGGTTGGCGAGGTCGATTTCCTGCGGCCCGCGCACGAGGTCGTCCCAGGCGGCGCGGCCACTCTCCAGCAGGAAGCGCCAGTGCGGCAGGCGGCCCTCGGCCTCCAGCCGGACGCGGTCGGCAGCGGTCAGCTTCAGCGCGGCGCGGTCGTAGACCGGCGGGCGGTGGGCGGCGCGGGCGAGGCGGCGGCTCCGCTCCAGCTCGGCCTCGGTCTCGTAGCAGGGGTAGAGCCGGCCGGAGGCCTTCAGCCGCTCTGCCGCCTCGGCATAGCGGTCGAGCCGCTGCGACTGGCGGACGACCGCGTCCGGCCGGATGCCGAGCCAATCGAGGTCGGCGGCGATCCCCTCGGCGTATTCGGCGCGTGAACGCGCCCGGTCGGTGTCGTCAAAGCGCAGGACGAAGCGGCCGCCACGCTTCCGCGCGAAGCACCAGTTGAGCAGCGCCGTGCGGGCATTGCCGAGATGCAGCCGCCCGGTCGGCGACGGCGCGAAGCGGACGGTGACAGACACGGTGCTAGCCGCCGCGCAGCCGCGTGAAGATGCCAAGAATGTCGATGCCGGCAATCGACAGGATAAACGCGATGGCGATCAGGAAGACGGTGTAGAGCGCGTTCGCAAAGATCGCCTGCCAAACAGTCGTCCAAAAGCGGCCCCGAAGGGCGTCTTCGCGAATTTCCGGTTTCGCCGCTTCGATGACGACACGAGAGAATCGCGCAAGGAGATCCGACGCCTCCTTTCGCTTGCCTTCGAGCTGCGAGAGCGTCCACGTCGCGATATAAGCCTGTAGCTCCTCGGCGGTCGGTGGGCGATGCTCCCGCTCCGCGATCGCCTGTGCCCACTCGCGCTTTGCGACCTTATACAGGCCGTAAGCGATTAAGCCTTCGATGTGGTTTGCGTCCGGACTTTCGTTTCCTACGAACTTCTCGAAAATCGGATTGTGCGTCATTTCTTGACGCTGGCGAGCTTGTCGCGCAGGGCAGCGTTGGCGCTTTCGACAGCCCGACGATAGACCTGAGAATCGATCATCCGAGCGGTGCCGACACCAGGAACGTCAACGTTGGTGAAGACCCGGGTCCCGCCGGAACGCTCGCTCCGCTCCTCACGTGCGACGGTGAAGAAGTCCTTGCTGCCCTTGCTCATGAGTCTTTCTCTCAAGCGTCCGATACGTCCAATATAAGTGATATCCACCCGAAATGCTCGAAAAACGGGCTACCGCCCGTCCCGGAAGCCGTTGGTAATGGGGTAGCGGCGGTCGCGGCCGAAATTGCGGACCGTCACCTTGACCCCCGGCGCAGCCTGGCGGCGCTTGAACTCGGCGACGTAGAGAAGGTGCTCGACGCGGCGCACGGTGGCTTCGTCGTAGCCCTCGGCGACGATGTCGCGTACGCCCTTCTCGCGCTCGACCAGGCGCTCGAGGATGGCGTCGAGAACGTCGTAGGGCGGGAGCGAATCCTGGTCGCGCTGGTTGTCGCGAAGCTCCGCGCTCGGCGCCTTGGTGATGATCGCCTCGGGGATGACGGCGCCTTCGGGCCCCAGTGCGTCTGTCGG
>DASZVN010000234.1:0-13977 GCA_035547055.1 Hyphomicrobiales bacterium | reverse complement strand
GCCGGCGGCGTCCGCCCCCGCGCCGAGCCGCCCGGCGGCGCCGCGCGCGCCGGGCGTCGTGCTGCGCTCGCTGACCGAGGACGAGCTCGGCGCCCGCGGCCGCGCCCTCCAGGAAGCCCGCATCCGCGAGGCCGAGGAGCGCCGCCAGGCCGAGGCCGACGCCATCCGCCGCCGCGAGGAGGACGTCCGCCGCGCCGCCGAGCAGGCCGCCGCCGACGCGCGCAAGCGCGAGGAGGACGAGCGCCATCAGCGCGAGGAAGAGGCCAGGAAGCGCGCCGAGGCCGAGGCCAAGAAGCGCCTCGGCGAGGAGGAGCCGGCGCGCCGGCCGGGCATGCCCGCCGCGCCCGGCGCCAAGGTCATCGACCTCGAGGAGGAAGAGGCGCCGCGCGGCACCGTCAAGCGCCCCGGCGCTCGCCCGGTCCAGCCGGCGCGGCCGGAGCGCACGCGCACCGGCCAGGACCGCAACCGCGGCCGCCTGACCGTCACCACCGCGCTCGCCGGCGACGACGAGCGCGGCCGCTCGCTCGCCGCCTATCGGCGCCGCATGCAGCGCATGTCGGGCCACCGCCAGGCCGAGCCCAAGGACAAGATCGCGCGCGAGGTGGTGGTCCCCGAGACCATCACCATCCAGGAGCTCGCCAACCGCATGGCCGAGCGCGCGGTCGACGTGATCCGCCTGCTGATGCAGCAGGGCGTGATGAAGAAGATCACCGACGTGATCGACGCCGACACCGCGCAGATCGTCGCCGAGGAGCTCGGCCACACCGTGCGCCGCGTCGCCGAGTCGGACGTGGTCGAGGGCCTGTTCGACGCCCCGGACGACCCCGACGCGCTCAAGCCGCGGCCGCCGGTCGTGACCATCATGGGCCATGTCGACCACGGCAAGACCTCGCTGCTCGACGCCATCCGCCAGACCAACGTGGTGGCGGGCGAGGCCGGCGGCATCACCCAGCACATCGGCGCCTACCAGGTGACGGCGCCGAGCGGCGGGCTCATCACCTTCATCGACACGCCCGGCCACGAGGCGTTCACCGCGATGCGCGCCCGTGGCGCCAAGGCGACCGACATCGTGGTGCTGGTGGTCGCCGCCGACGACGGCGTGATGCCGCAGACGGTCGAGGCCATCAACCATGCCCGCGCCGCCCACGTGCCGCTGATCGTCGCGATCAACAAGATCGACAAGCCGGGCGCGAAGCCGGAGCGGGTCCGCACCGAGCTGCTGCAGCACGAGGTCCAGGTCGAGTCGATGGGGGGCGAGGTCCAGGACGTCGAGGTCTCGGCGACGCAGAAGACCAATCTCGACGGCCTGTTGGACGCGATCCAGCTCCAGGCCGAGCTGCTCGACCTCCGCGCCGCGCCCGACCGCCCGGCCGAGGGCCTCGTCATCGAGGCCAAGCTCGAGCGCGGCCGCGGCCCGGTGGCGACGGCCCTGGTGCAGCGCGGCACGCTGAAGATCGGCGACGTCGTCGTCGCCGGCGCCGAGTGGGGCAAGGTCCGCGCGCTCGTCACCGACCAGGGCACCGCGACCGACCACGCCGGCCCCTCGACCCCGGTCGAGATCCTCGGCTTCAACGGCGCGCCGGAGGCGGGCGACCGCCTCGCCGTGGTCGAGAACGAGGCCCGCGCCCGCGAGGTCACCGACTATCGCGACCGCCAGCGCCGCGAGCACGCCGCGACCCGCGCCGGCCGCGGCTCGCTCGAGCAGATGATGTCGCAGCTCAAGACGGCCGGAAAGCAGGAGTTCCAGCTCGTCATCAAGGGCGACGTGCAAGGCTCGGTCGAGGCGATCGTCCAGGCGCTCGACAAGCTCGGCACCGAGGAGGTCGCGGCCAGGGTGATCCACGCCGGCGTCGGCGGCATCACCGAGTCCGACATCTCGCTCGCCGCGGCCTCGGGGGCGGCGGTGATCGGCTTCAACGTCCGCGCTCACAAGGAGGCCCGGGTCGCGGCCGAGCGCGCCGGGATCGAGATCCGCTACTACGCGATCATCTACGACCTCGTCGACGACGTGAAGCAGGCGATGTCCGGCATGCTCGCGCCGGAGCGCCGCGAGACCATGCTCGGCAATGCCGAGATCCTCGAGATCTTCACCGTCTCGAAGGTCGGCAAGGTCGCCGGCTGCCGGGTCACCGACGGCGTCGTGCAGCGTGGCGCCCAGGTCCGCCTGATCCGCGACAACGTCGTGATCCACGAGGGCAAGCTTTCGACGCTGAAGCGCTTCAAGGACGAGGTCCGCGAGGTCCAGGCCGGCCAGGAATGCGGCATGGCGTTCGAGAACTACCAGGACATGCGCCAGGGCGACGTGATCGAGTGCTTCACCGTCCAGGAGGTCAGCCGCTCGCTCTAGGGCGAGGGGCCGACCTCCCCGTCATGCCCGGCTCTTGGCCGGGCATCCCGACTTTGCAGCGCCGCCCCGCGGACAGTCGCGGATGGCCGGGGACGAGCCCGGCCATGACGAGGCAGAAATCGAGATCCTGATCATGGCGAAACCGCATCGGGCGAATGCCGGCCCCTCGCAGCGCGCGTTGCGCGTCGGCGAGCTGGTCCGTCACGCGCTGGCCGAAGCCCTCCAGCGCGGCGACGTGCCGGACCCGGTGCTGGGCGCGCACGTCGTCACCGTGCCCGAGGTACGGATGTCGCCCGACCTCAAGCTCGCGACCTGCTTCGTCATGCCGCTCGGGGGCAAGGACGGCGACAAGGTCGTCGCAGCGCTGGAGAAGAACCGCGCCCAGTTCCGCCATGCGCTGGCACCGCGGCTCGGCCTGAAGTTCATGCCCGACCTGCGGTTCCGCCTCGACACCTCGTTCGACGAGGGCGCGCGGATGGACGCGCTGTTGCGCTCGCCCGAGGTGGTGCGCGACCTCGACAAGGAAGAAGAATGAACGCGCACGACGCGACCGCACCCCGTCCCGCGCCGCCCTCGCAGGAGGCGGGCGACGCCTCGCCCGCCCGTCCCCCGCGCCCGCCGAAGCGCGAGGTGCACGGCTGGGTGATCCTCGACAAGCCGGCGGGCATGACCTCGACCCATGCCGTGGCGCGGGTGAAGCGGGCCTTCGCGGCGAAGAAGGCTGGCCATGCCGGGACGCTCGATCCGCTCGCGACCGGCTGCCTGCCGATCGCCCTCGGCGAGGCGACCAAGACGGTGCCGTTCGTGATGGACGGCCGCAAGCTCTACCGCTTCACCGTGCGCTGGGGCGTCGAGACCGACACCGACGACGCCGAGGGCCAGCCCGTCGCGACCTCGGACGAGCGCCCCGCCGCGGAGGCGATCCGGGCGCTGCTGCCGCGCTTCACCGGCACGATCGAGCAGGTGCCGCCGCGCTTCTCGGCGATCAAGATCGCCGGAGAGCGCGCCTACGACCTCGCCCGCGAGGGCCAGGCGGTCGAGATCGCGCCCCGCACCATCACCGTGCACCGGCTCGCCCTGACGACCGCGACGACCGACGAGGCGGTGTTCGAGATCGAGTGCGGCAAGGGCGCCTATGTCCGCGCGCTGGCGCGCGACCTCGGCCGCGCGCTCGGCTGCCGCGGCCATGTCGTGCAGCTCCGCCGCACCGAGGTCGGGCCGTTCGCGGAAGCCGGTCTCGTCCCGCTCGACCTGATCGAGGCGGAGGGCGGGCCGGCGCCGACGGCGCTGCTGCCGGCGGAGGCCGCCCTCGCCGATCTTCCGGCGCTCGCGGTCAGCCGCGCCGATGCCGGCCGCCTGCGGCGCGGCCAGCCGATCCTCCTCCGCGGCCGCGACGCGCCGCAGTTCGATGGCCCCGTCGCGATCCGGGCGGAAGGACAGCTCATCGCCATCGCGGATGCCGCAGCCGGCGAGCTTGTCCCCAGGCGCGTCTTCAATTTCGCCCGATAGCGTTGCGCTGGCGCGGCGAATCGGGTCCCCTGCCCATCCGAATCAATGTCGGACGGATGAGTCGAGTGGCCAAGCGGCGCTACAATGCCGAGCGGCGGCAGGAGGCTGCGCAGCAGACGCGGCATCGGGTCATCGAGGCCGCCGGCGAGCTGTTCATCGAGCGCGGCTATGTCGCGACCACCATGGCGGCGATCGCCGAACGGGCCGAGGTCGCGCTCGACACCGTCTATGCCGCCGCCGGCACCAAGCCGCAGCTCCTGCGCCTCCTGGTCGAGGCGACCATTGCGGCGGTCAACCGCCCCGACGCGGGCGAGGACGTCGCCGCCATCGCCGCGGAGCCCGACGTCGCCGGCAAGCTCGCGATCTACGCCGCCGCCATCCGCCGCATCCAGCAGCATCTCGCGCCGCTCTACCGCGTGCTGCGCTCGGCGACCCCGCTCCATCCCGAGCTCGGCGATCTGTGGACGGCCTTCAGCCAGCGCCGCGCGGCCACCATGCCGCTCCTGGTCGAGCACCTGATCCGCGCCGGCGGCCTCGGCGCCGCGCGCGACCCGCAGGCCACCGCCGACACGCTGTGGATGCTGACCTCGGCCGAGGTCTACGACCTCCTGGTCGGCCAGCGCGGCTGGTCGCCCGAGCGCTACGAGGACTGGCTCGGCGACAGCGCCCGCCGCTTCGTGCTGGGGGCGTGACTTTCCGGCTGTCGAATGCTCCGCCGTCATGCCCGGCCTCGGGCCGGGCATCCACGAGTCTGCGGCAGCTCGGAGAAGGACGTCCTGGAGGGCCGGGACAAGCCCGGCCATGACGGTGGATTACTGGTTCCGCCGCGAGAGGGCGTCGGCGCCGACGGCGATCAGGATGATCGCGCCGCGGATGATGTCCTGGTAGTACGGATTGACCTCGAGCAGGTTGAACCCGTTCCGGATGAATTCCAGGAAGAAGATGCCGAGCACGGTGCGCCAGATCGCGCCGCGGCCGCCCTGGATCGAGGTGCCGCCGACCACGACCGCCGCGATCGCGGGGAACAGCACGTCGGCGAGGCCGTCGCCCGCGATCGCGGTCGCGGTGCGCGAGATCAGGATGGAGCCGGCGACGCCTGCGGCGAAGCCGCTGAAGGCGAAGGCGCCGATGCGGAGCGCCCGGACATTGATGCCCGACAGCCGCGCCGCCTCGGGATTGCCGCCCGAGGCATAGAGCCAGCGGCCGAGCTTGGTGCGCGACAGCACGAAGCCCGAGGCCAGCACGAAGGCCAGGAAGATCCAGATGAAATAGTCGACGCCCAGCACCTTGCCGTTGCCGAGGATGCCGAAATCGGGCGCGGCGATATAGAGCTGGAAGCCGTTGGTGATCTTGGTGCCGATGCCGACCACCATGAGGCTCGAGGCCAGCGTCGCGATGAACGAGTTGATGCGGAGATAGGCGACCACCGCGCCGTTGAAGATGCCGATCGCGAGGCCCGCGACCGCGCCGAGCGCGAGCGACGGCCAGGTGCCGAGCATCGGCTGCAGCTCGGCGGCGACGATCCCGGCCAGCACGTAGATCGCGCCCGAGCAGAGGTCGAACTCGCCGACGATCAGGAGCACGGTGAAGGCGACGGCGACGATGCCGTAGATCGCGCCCGACTCCAGCGTGTTCAGCAGGTTGATCCAGGTCAGGAAGTGGTTCGAGGTCGCGGTGAGGACGATCAGCAGCAGGACGAACGCGATGACGATCGCGTAGTCGCGCAGCGAGGCGATCGAGCCGCCGAAGGTGCGCCGTGGCGGCGCCGCGGCATCGGTCTGGGTCATGCGGCTTCTCCCCCATGCGCCGGCGCGCCCGCCTCGCCGAAGGCGGCGCGCATGACGTTCTCTTCGGTGGCGGCGCCGCCGTCGATCTCGGCGACGATCCTGCCGTTGCGGACGACCAGCACCCGATGGGCGAGCCCCAGGATCTCCTCGAGCTCGCTCGAGATCAGGAGCACGCCGAGGCCCTGCCCGGCGAGGCGGTGGATCAATTCGTAGATGCCCCGCTTGGCGCCGACGTCGATGCCGCGGGTCGGCTCGTCGGCGAGCAGCACCTTCGGCGTCTTGAGGAGCCACTTGGCGATCGCCGTCTTCTGCTGATTGCCGCCCGACAGCGCCGAGACCGGCATGGTGTGGCTGGCGGCGCGGGCGTCGACGCTCTCCAGCACCTCGGCGACGCGGCGGCGCTCGCGCGCGGCGTTGACGATGCCGTGCCAGGCCACCTCGCCGAGATGGGCCATGCTGACGTTCTCGCGGACCGTCCGCATCATCACCAGGCCCTGGTCCTTGCGGCTCTCGGGCAGCATGGCGAGGCCGCGGCGGATGCCGTCCCGCGGCGCGCGGCGGGCGAGGCGGTGGCCCGCGAGCTCGACCACGCCGGCCGCCGGGTCCGCGGCGAAGATCGCCCGCGCGATCTCGGTGCGGCCGGACCCCACGAGGCCGGCGAGGCCGACGATCTCGCCGGCATGGAGGTCGAACGACACGTCGTCGATCGCCGGCGGCCGCGTCAGGTGCCTCACCGACAGCACGGCCGGCGCGCCCGCCGGAGGCGGCACCCGCGCCGGGAACACCCGGTCCATCGAGCGGCCGAGCATCGCGGTGACCAGGCTGTCGACCGTCTCGCCGGCGGCCGGCACCGTCTTCACGTGGCGGCCGTCCTTGAGCACGGTCACGGTGTCGGCCAGCGCCAGCACGTCGCGGAGGTCGTGCGAGACATAGATCACCGTGACCCCGGCCTTGCGGAGGTCGCGGGTGATGTCGAGCAGGCGGTCGGCCTCGATCCGCGTCAGCGCCGCGGTCGGCTCGTCCATGACGATCAGGCGGGCGTTGCGGACGAGAGCGCGGAGGATCTCGATCTTCTGCTGCTCGGCGACGCGCAGCGTCTCGGCGCGAACGCTGTATGCCGGCTTGAAGCCGATGCGCGCGGCCAGCTCGGCGAAGATCGCACGCTGCCGCTTGCGGTCGAGCACGCCGGAATTGGCCGGCTCGACGCCGAGGAAGACGTTGTCGAGCACCGACAGCGCCGGCACCAGCGCGAGCTCCTGGTGGATCAGCGCGATGCCCTCGCGAATCGCGTCGCGCGGCGAGCGGAAGGCCACCGGCCGGCCGTCGAGCACGATCTCGCCACCATCGGGCAGGACGGCGCCGGCGACGATCTTGCCGAGCGTCGACTTGCCGGCGCCGTTCTCGCCGACGAGGGCATGGATCTCCCCGGCCTTGACGGTGACCGAGACGTCGTCGAGCGCCTGGGCGCCGCCATAGCGCTTGGCGATGCCACGCAGCTCGACGCCGAGCGGCCCGGCCGCCCTTCGGGGGGCGTCAGCGGCAGAATCACGCACGGTCATGCCATTTCCCGGGACAGCATCTGTGCCCGACCGAAGCCGGATCCCGCGGGTTGGGCGCCGCAGGGTGAGCATCGGCTCGCCGATGCCCACGTCGCAAGTCGGGCAAGCCCGACTTGCGTGCTGCGAACCACCAACACGGGGAAGCCGGCGTTGGTGGGCAAGGAAAGCTTGCCCACCCTGCGAGAAAAGTCGCGGATGGCCGGGACAAGCCCGGCCATGACGGAAGACGCGGCCCTTCAGAACTGGGGCGTGAACTCGCTCATGTTCTTCTGGGTGATCGGGTCGGAGCCGGTCTTGGCGAAGAGCTTGCACACCTCGACGTCGGGATGCTCGATCGTCTGCTTGCGCGCGGCCATGATCGAATATTTCGCCGCGGTCTGGGCCTCGGTGACCGGCATCAGGCAGGTCGAGCCATACATCTCGCCCGACTTCAGGAGGTTCTCGCCGAGCTTGGAATAGGCCCCGCCGGTGACGAGGACGTCCTTGCCGGGCTTCTTGCCGAGGTCCTTCAGGCCCTGGATCACGCCGATGGCGCCGAGGTCGCCGTCGCTCGCGATCACGTCGACGTCGGGATGGGCCTGCACCAGGCTCTTGGTCAGGGTGCGGGCGGTGTTCGGGTCGAAATTGTTGAGCCCGGTCGCGACCACCTGGATGTTCTTGTCGTCCTTGACGGCGTCGAGGAAGAACTTGCGCGAGATCGAGGCCCAGTCGAACGCCAGCGGCCCATAGGTGTAGATCACCTTGCAGGGCTTCGCGTTCTTGGCCGCGCAAGCCTCGTCGACCAGCTTGGCGATGGTCAGGCCGTTGGTCTTGGCGAGCTCGATCACCGAGCCGGAGAGGCCGGGGATCTGGCGCGCCGCGGTGTCCGGGTCGGGCCCGAGCGCGTTGCCGAACGCGACCACCGGAATGCCGGCCTTCATCGCCTCCTTGGCGCAGTTCATCAGCGGCGGGCCGGCCACCGACTTCAGCGCGAAGGCGTCATACTGCTTCGACGCGATGGCGTCCTTGCAGTTCGCGATCTCCTTCTGGACGCTGTTGTTGGAGTCGAACACGACGAACTTGGCCGCGCCGTCCTCCTTCGCCACCGTCATGAAATTGTTGATGATCGACTGCTCGACCGGGTTCGCCTGGATGGCGACGAAGAGCGCGATCGTCACCGGCTTCTTGGCGGCATCGCCCGCGGCACTCGCCGCGCCGGCCCCCAGAGCCGCCACTGCGACCACGCCGGCCGCGGCGGCAAGCGTCTTCACGCTGTGCCTCACATCTTCCTCCCACGCATCGTTGGCATCGCCTGCCATTGGCGCGGAGGACGGTAGACTGCGGGCAAAAGCGGCGTCAATTGCAACCGGCGGCGCCCGAGGGCGCCGCCGGCACTCTGCGACACTAGGTCTATTCAGCCGTCGATCACCTCGGCGTGATCACTGGCCTTCGGTCTTCTTGCGCTCGGCGCCGCCGGCGCGCTCACCACCCCGGCCGCCTTCGCTCGCAGCCGCCCGGCCGCTGGCATTGCCGCGACGCTCCTGGCTTGCAGCCCCGCCGGCGGCGTTGCCGCCCGGGCGCCGCTCGGTGGCCGCACCGCCCGCTTCGTGACCGGCGGCGTTGCTCCTGGCCGCGCCGCCGCCATTGGCCCCGCCGCGTTCGCTGCGCTCGGCCGCCGCGCCGCCAGTGCCGCGCTCGGCGCGATTGGCGTTGCGCTCGGTCGCGCCGCCGGCCTCGCCGCGACCGGCATTGGCGCGGCCGGCATCGGCGGGCGCGTGCTCGCCGCGGTTCGCGTTCCGCTCGGTGGCCGCAGCGTTGCCGCGTTCGGTCTTGGTGTTGGCGTTGGTGCCGCGTTCGTTGCGGTCGGCATTGCGCTCCGCCGCACCCTTGCCGTTGGCGCCGGCGGCGTTCTCGTTGGCGGCCTTGCCGTGCTCGTTGCGCGGCGCGTTGCGTTCCGCCGCGCCGGCATTCGGCTTGTTGTTGCGCTCGGCATTCGCCTTGGCGCCATGGTCCTGCGCGTTGCGGTGCTCGTTGTCCTGCGCGTTGCGGCGCTCGTTTTGCGCGGCAGGGCCCTTGCCGCTGGCGCCGGCGGCGTTCTCGTTCGCCGCCTTGCCGTTCTCGGTGCGGTTGGCGTTGCGCTCCGCGGCGTTGCCGTTCCGGCCGCCATGGCCCTGCTCGGCATTGGCGTTGCCGGCATTGCCGCGCTCGTTGCGGTTGGTGGCGTTGCGCTCGTTGTTCGGCTGGCTGGCGCCGGCGTTCTGATTGTTCGCCCCGCCGTTGTCTTGCCGGGCGCGCTGGCGTGCCTGCTGCCAGCGTTGCACGTCGATCGGCTGGTTGCGGTTTTCCGCCTCGGCACGGGTCTTGTGGGCGAAGCCCTCGTCGCGGATGCGGGTCACCTCGCGGTCGCGGCGCTGGTCGAACGCGCGTGCGACGGCGGGGTCGAGATGGTGATCGCGCACCGCCACCTGCACGTCGAAGCGCCGCGGCTGGACCGTCACGGTGCGGATCGGGTGACCCACCACGTCGCGGATGCGGTCGACCTGGATGCCGCGGTTGAAGCCGCCGTTGTCGACCAGGACGGTGCGGTCGACGATCGTCGTGCGCTGGATGATGGTGGGATAGTCGCGGACCGAGACCACGACCCGCGAGATGTCGGGCGCCACGATCTCCGCCGGCCTCACGAACGTCCAGTAGCGCGGCTCGCGCTGATAGACCTCGATCGAGACGCCGGCGGGGGGCAGCGGCGCCCAGCCGACATAGTCGGGACGGCCCGAGCCCTGCGCCGTGCGCCACGATACCCAGGCCGGCGCCCAGACCGCGCCCGGCACCCAGACCCATCCATTGTCGACGACGGCCCAGCGGCCGTAGTGGAAGGCGATCCAGCCCCATTTCTCGTCGGACTGCCAGTACCAGCCGTAGTCGCTGGTATATTCCCAGTGGCCGCGGGTGTAGGGCCGCCAGTCCGCCGCCATGCCGTGCGGGCGCCAGACGCGGCCGTAGTCCTTCACCGTGACCCAGTCGCCGTAGGGCTGCAGCTCGCTCTGGAAGGCGACGCTGATCGATGCGTCCTGGGCCTCGGCGCCAAACAGCGGCGGCAGCGCCAGCGTCGCCGCGGCGGGAGCCGCAATCGCGAGAGCAAGCGCGCTCGCCGCCACACGCAGATGACGAAGACGCACGATCATGACCTGGATCCTCTCTTAGGCAGGGCAACGCTGCGCCGGCGCCGCACGCGAGGCCGGTCAGGTTGGGTAGAAACAACAACGGCCGCGCGTTGGCGCGGTTCCCGCGTTCAGTGCTGCTTGAACGAGATGCCGAGCTCGGCCGCCTTGGCGTGCACGTCGGCCTCGGCGCGCTTCATCTTCAGCGCCACCACGGTCGCGGCGACGCCCTCGCGGGCGAGCTCGCGAAGCTGCTGCACATCCTCCACCGTCCATGGCCGGTCGGTGGTCATGGCTCCGGTCGCCATCTGATCCTCCACGCCAAACGAAAGGGCCCGACGCGGCAGGCGCATCGGGCCCTCGGACAACGGCCTCGGGAGCGGAGGGTTCCTCAGATCTGGCGGCTGACCATGAGCTTGCGGATGTTGTTGATGGCCTCGGCCGGGTTCAGGCCCTTGGGGCAGACATTGGCGCAGTTCATGATGGTGTGGCAGCGGTAGAGCCGGAACGGATCCTCGAGGTCGTCGAGGCGGTCGCCGGCGGCCTCGTCGCGGCTGTCGGCGAGCCAGCGATAGGCCTGCAGCAGCACCGCCGGGCCGAGATAGCGCTCCGGGTTCCACCAGTAGGACGGGCACGCCGTCGAGCAGCAGGCGCACAGGATGCACTCGTAGAGGCCGTCGAGCTTGCCGCGCTCCTCCGGCGACTGCAGCCATTCCTTCTCGGGCTCGGGCGAGCTCGTGTGCAGCCATGGCTCGATCAGCGCATGCTGGGCGTAGAACTGGGTGAGGTCGGGCACCAGGTCCTTCACGACCGGCATGTGCGGCAGAGGATAGATCTTGATGGGGTGGGCGACTTCGTCCATGCCCTTGGTGCAGGCGAGCGTGTTGGCGCCGTCGATGCTCATCGCGCAGGAGCCGCAGATGCCCTCGCGGCAGGAGCGGCGGAGCGTCAGCGTCGGATCGACCTTGTTCTTGATCCAGAGCAGGCCGTCCAGGATCATCGGGCCGCAGTCCTTGCGATCGACCCAGTAAGTGTCGACCCGCGGGTTCTCCCCGGTGTCCGGGTCGTAGCGATAGATGCGAAACTCGGTCAGCTCGGTCGCGCCCGCGGGCTTGGGCCAGACCTTGCCCGGCTTGATCTTGGAGTTCTTGGGAAGGGTGAAGGTGGCCATCGGCGGCAGCGTCCCTGCAAGGCGGGTGCGCCTGCATAGGACGCCGCGGCGCCGAGATCAAACCGGAAGCAGCGGCGAAGGCTGCGGCGCCTCGGCGCCGGCTGCCCGCTGTGGAACGCCGTGCGGAGCGGTCGCGAAGCGCTGCCACGGCCAGCGGCGCGCGAGGGCGGCGACCGGCCGGGCGGTCGCGTCGAGGAGCGCCCGCTTCGCCGGCTCCTCGACGAGGCGGAACAGCAGCAGCGCCGTGGCGATCACCAGGGCGAGCACCGCCGCCAGCGCCGCATAAGGCGGCAGGACAGCCGCGAGCAGGCGGAGCAGCACGACGCCCGCCACCATGTGCAGCAGATAGAGCGAATAGGACGCCTGCCCAAGCCGCGCCCAGCCGCGGCGCCCGAACGGCGCGACCAGCGGGCTTCGGCGTACGAACAACGCGAACAGGGCGAGCATCGCGGCGTGGGCGAGGAGGATGGGTCCGATGCCGCCGACCTCCTCGATCGCGAACAGCGTCGGCGCCTGGAGAACCGCGACGGCCGTCGCAACCGCGATCGCCGCGAGCGGCAGCGCGCCCCAGCGGCCGCTGCGGAAGATCGCGTGGAAGGCGATGCCCATCGTGAAATAGGGCAGATAGGCCGGCACCAGGAGGAGGTCCACGGCCTTCACCGCCCCGCCGCCGAGCCGCAACGCAACGAGGTTGATCGCGACCACGGCGCATTGGAACAGGAGCCAGCCCGGCAGGAAGCGGCGCCCGAACAGCAGGAAGGCGACCGCCGCGACGAGGTAGAACCGCACCTCGACCCACAGCGACCAGTAGACCGGGTCGACCCAGGCGGCCTGGATGCCGAGGAGCCTCGAGGGCAGCGCCGGATCGACGAACAGCACGCTGAACAGCCACGACCAGCCGCCGACATGCTCTTTCGGCTCGCCGAGGAGGTCGACCACGGCGAGTGTCAGCGTGGCGCAGACCAGCATCGACGGCCACAGCCGGGCAAGGCGGCGGCGGAGGAAATCGCCGACGCTGTCGCAGCGCTCGAGCGTCATCACGATGACGAAGCCCGAGATCATGAAGAAGAACTCGACGCCGAGCCAGCCGTAGTGGAACGGCTGGAACGGCACCAGCGCCGAGCCGTAGGGATAGGCGCTCTCGGCGGCGCGGGGCGGCGTCCACCGCACCGAATAATGGAACGCGATCACCGCCAGGATCGCGAGCGCCCGGTAGCCGTCGAGAACGGCGAGACGTGATGCCGGACCGCGGGCTGGATCGGACATCGCCACGCCTGCCTGGGTTGCGCCGCTATTCCCAAAGACTAGGCGCGGCCGGAACCGGCAGACAGTTGCCGAAAAGCAGTAGGAGATCGGGAGGGCGACCCGAGACTTCTCCAGCGCACGGGAGCCGGCGATTGCCCTAAATCGTCAGGTCGCGGAGCAGCACGACGTTCGAGAGGTTGGCCGCACGGGTGCGCGACACGAACCGCTGATCCGCGGTTACGAGCGTTGCATTCTGCGCCTCAGCACATGCCAGATACACACAGTCGTAAACGGGGTGGTCGAGTTCGCGGGCCATGGCGAGCGCGACCTGCATCAATCCTTGAGACGGAACGACCAAGTCGATCATGGCGGCAACGCGGTCGAGCGCACGATCGTGTTGACCCGGCGCGATCTCGCCCCGCCGGCCCTTGCGCCATAGGACGTTCGCCATTTCGACGAAGACCAGATCGGGGGCACAAAGCGGGCTGGCATCGCCGAGAAGCCGCCTGGCAGCTTCCCGATCGGGCTCTTCGACAAACCATTTGACGACGACCGAGGCGTCGACAACGAAAGTCAACGCGCCCGATCCTCGTGCAGAAGCTCGACGCTATCGGTTTGCTTGACCCCCTTCGGCGTCATGGCGGCGATCTCATCCGCGATCCGTACCAACTCGGCCCGCTTGGCACGGACCTCGAGCGCCTGCTGCAGGAGCAGCACCGCCTCGCTCTCGATCGAATTGCGATTTTGGCGCGCCAACTCGGACAGAGCTTCGAAGCTGCTTTGATCCAGGTCTTTGATCGTGATGGTCCGCATCGCCGGCTCCTTGCCCGGCTTTCAGTACACCCGGGCCTTCGGTTCTATATAGGAGACCTCGTTGGTCATCGTGTAGGTGTGGACGGGGCGGTAGTCGAGCTGCACCTCGTGGCGGCCATCGTCGGCCCAGGCCAGCGTGTGCTTCATCCAGTTCTTGTCGTCGCGCTCGGCGAAGTCCTCGCGGGCGTGGGCGCCGCGGCTCTCCTCGCGGTTCAGCGCGCCTTCCATGGTCACCACGGCCTGGGCGATCAGGTTCTCGAACTCCAGGGTCTCGACGAGGTCGGTGTTCCAGATCAGCGAGCGGTCGGTCGTGCGGACGTCGCCCGAGCCGCGCCAGACCTCGTGGATCTTGGCCTTGCCCTCGGCCAGCACCTCGCCGGTACGGAACACGGCGCAGTTCGACTGCATC
>DASZVN010000233.1:0-3788 GCA_035547055.1 Hyphomicrobiales bacterium | reverse complement strand
CGCCGGGCGCATGGCGTTTCCGTTGAAGGTCGCCGACGCCGTGCGTGCCGCGGTGCCGGACATGATCGTTGGCGCCCGCATCTCGGGCACCGACTGGGTCGAGGGCGGCTGGGACATCGCGGATTCGATCGCCTTCGCGCGTGAGATCAAGGCGCGCGGGCTCGACTTCCTCTGCGTGTCGAGCGGCGGCAACGCGCCGGCTGCGATCCAGTCGCCGTTCGGCTACCAGGTGCCGCTGGCGAAGGCGGTGCGCGAGGCGGTGACCGGCCTTCCGATCCGCGCCGTCGGCATGATCGCGACGGCCGAGCAGGCCGAGGCGATCCTGGAGGAAGGCTCGGCTGACATGATCGCGCTGGCGCGGGCAATGCTCGACGATCCGCGCTGGCCCTGGCACGCCGCCGAACGGCTCGGCGCCGAGGTGGAACTGCCGGTGCAATATCGCCGCGCTGGCCGCGCTGCCTGGAAGGGCGCCGAAGCGTTGCGCCCCCTGCCCGAGCGGCAGGCTGCTGAGTAAGGTGGGCATCGGCGCATGCCGATGCCCACGGCAACATGCGTGATCAGACCCGGCGGCGCACTCAAGCGTCGGCCGCGGCCTTAGGCAAGTCGCGGCTGCACCGGGGGAGGGCGGACGGCCGCCGATCAGGTATCCGCGTTCTCGCGCGCCTGGTTGGTCTCGAACAGGAACCACAGCCGCCGCTCGGCGTGGTCGATCAGCTCTTCGAGCAGGCTCGCCGTGGCGACGTCCTCGGCATCGTCGCAGACTTCGTGGGCCTTCCGCATGTTGCGGACCACCGTCTTGTTGTCGGCGATGAGCTGGTCGAACATCTCGCGCGGCGTCAGGTACTCGCCCGCGCTCTCGCGGAGCGAAGTCAGCGCCAGCGCCTCCTTGAGCGAATGCAGCGTGTCGGCGCCGAGCTTGCGGACGCGCTCGGCCAGCGGGTCGATCGAGGCCTCGATGTCGGCGGCATGCTCGTCGAGCAGCAGGTGATAGTCGCGAAAATGCTTGCCGCTCATATGCCAGTGGAAGTTCTTCGTCTTGACGTAGAGGACGAAGGCGTCGGCCACGAGCGCGTTCACCGCCGCGGCCACGCGGCCGATGGCGGCGTCGCCGAGGTCGCTGGAGGTCGCGAGCGGCGGCGGCGCCTTCGCTGTGCGCGAGGCGCGGGCGGCGGTGGTCGATCGGGCGGCAGGCTTGCGAGCCATTGGCGGCATCCCTCGTGGTGACAGAGTTCCTGTGCACGGGAACGCACGAGAGGGCAATTCGGGTCCGTGTTGCCGCGACGCTATGCGGCCTCCCTGCCGATCGTCTCGGCCAGCATGGCGGAGAGGTCGCGGATGGCGGCGGCGCCGTCGCCGTGGAAGCTCGAGCCGTGCATTGCCGCCAGCGTCTGCGGCTCCAGCACCGCCAGCTCCTCGAGGATGGGCGCGGTCCGCGGCGTGTAGGGCATCGCGTGGGCCATCGGCCCGGTCGCCTGGCGGCGGGTGTAGTCGCCGGCGCGGCCGACGATGTCGCTCTCGGTTAGCGGCTCGTTCCTGCCGCCCTGGCCGAATAGGTCGGACACGAACAGTGTCCGTCCGGTTTCCTCGAACAGCAGGCTGGCGTCCCAGCCGTGCGGGACATGCGCGGTCTGGAGGACGCGGAAGCGGTGGTGCCCGGTGTCGAGCCGCTCGTCCTTGGCGAGGACACGGGCCGGGCGGTCGCAGAAATCGGCCATGCACACTCTGGCGCCGACGAAGCTGCACAGTGGCTCCGCCCGTTGGGCGATCGCGAGCCACTCGTTCATCGCCCCGCATTCGTCCGGCTCGAAATGGCTGAAGCCGACCCAGCGGATCGTCGCCGGATCGACCAGCGTCGCGACGGCGTCGCGCACCTCGGGGAAGGCCCGGCGGAGATTGGTGTGATAGAGCAGCGGCTCCTCGTCCTTGACGAGGAAGGAGGCGAACTGGAAGTCCGTCGCCTTGTTGTAGAGCGCGATGCGGTAGACGTCGGGGGCGATCTCGTCGATGTCGGCCATGGCGGCGCCTTTCCTTCCGCTCGTCGGAACGGCTTGTCGCGCGAGCTTAGGCCAATTCGAGCCGGGTCGTGGATCAATTCGCGGCGCGGCCGAGCGTGCATCGCGGCCGCGGCTTGTCTTCGCAGGACAATCTGCCTAATCGGAGACGGGCGCCGTCGCGCCGCCAACCGAGGCCGCCGGGCCGTGACCTCCCTCCGCGATTTCCGCCGCATCGCCGTCAAGATCGGCTCGAGCCTGCTGGTCGATGCCGGACAGGGCGAGCTCCGCCGCGATTGGCTGGCCGGCCTCGCCGCCGACCTCGCCGCGGAGCGGGCGCGGGGCGCCGAGCTGCTGGTGATCTCCTCCGGCGCGATCGCGCTCGGCCGCACCGTGCTCGGCCTCGGCCGCGGCCCGCTGCGGCTGGAGGCGAGCCAGGCCGCCGCCGCGGTGGGCCAGATCGCGCTCGCCCGGGTGTGGGCGGAGATGTTGGCGAGCCACGACCTCGTTGCCGGGCAGGTGCTGGTGACGCTCGGCGACACCGAGGAGCGGCGGCGCTATCTCAATGCCCGCGCCACCCTGGAGAAGCTGATCGAGCTCGGCGCGGTCCCGGTCATCAACGAGAACGACACCGTCGCGACGGCGGAAATCCGCTACGGCGACAACGACCGGCTCGCCGCCCGCGTCGCCACCATGGCCGGCGCCGACTGCCTGGTCCTGCTGTCGGACATCGACGGCCTCTACACCGCCCCACCGGCGGCCGACCCGGAAGCCAGGCTGATCCCGGTGGTCGAGCGCATCACGCCCGAGATCGAGGCCATGGCCGGGGACGCGGCGTCCGAGCTCGCCCGCGGCGGCATGAAGACCAAGCTCGAGGCCGCCCGCATCGCCACCGCCGGCGGCACCCATATGGCGATCGCGTCGGGCAAGGTGGCGCGGCCGCTCTCGGCGCTCGCGGCCGGTGGGCGCTGCACCTGGTTCCTGCCGCCGCCCAAGACGAGTCCGCTCGCCGCGCGCAAGCGATGGATCGCGGGCGCGCTGAAGCCGCGCGGCACGCTTCATGTCGATGCCGGCGCCGTGCGGGCGCTGCTGCGGGGCTCGTCGCTGCTGCCCGCGGGCGTGACCGCGGTCGAGGGCCGCTTCGCCCGCGGCGATGCCGTCATCGTGCGCGGTCCGGAAGGACAGGAGCTGGGCCGTGGCCTCGTCGCCTACGACCACGCCGAGGCCGAGAAGATCGCCGGCCGACGCAGCGACCGTATCGCCGCCGTGCTCGGCTATCCCGGCCGCGGTGAGATGGTCCATCGCGACGATCTGGTGATGGCCGCGCGATCAAGGTGAGGACTGACGGACTATGTCCCTGATCATTATGGACGATTGACCGTTAGCCTCGCTCGCCGCTTCTCACTAATCTTGAGCCGGGCGCTGCCTCCCTCCGGTGGCAGCGCCCACTCAATTGTCATCCCCGGCTTGATCCCCAGGATCGAGCGGATCGACTTGGGCATGGGCCTGACCCTTGCGCGTCATGATCCCGATCATGGCAACACCTCGGTGCGGAACGGCGAGAACATAGCCCGATCCGATGCGCTTCGCGCGAGCGGCCGGCCCCTTTGCGCGACGGGCGGCGGTCTGCTAGCCCACGGGCGGATCACGACGAGATGAGGATCGCCCGATGCCCGATGGCAAGCCGCCCTTTCGCGCCGACCAGGTCGGCAGCCTGCTGCGCCCACCGGCGCTGAAAGCGGCGCGCGAGAAGCGCGAGCGAGGCGAGATCGACGCTGCGGCGCTGAGGGCTGTCGA
>DASZVN010000232.1:0-21051 GCA_035547055.1 Hyphomicrobiales bacterium | reverse complement strand
ACCGCGTCCCCGCGCAAAGATGAGGCGCGTCCCTGCCGGCTCGGCAGGCCGCCAACACGACAGGACGGGGCAGCGATGACAGGTTCTCCCGACCGGCCGCCGCGCGGGCCGGCCTTTGTTTCCTTTGGCGCACGCCTCCTGAGCTCCTCCGGCTTCCGTGCCCTGTTCGCCGAAGGCATGGCGCTGGTCGAGGAGACCGCGGCCTATCTCGACGGTGACGGCCGCAGCGAGGCCAAGGCGCTGTCGCGCCCGGTGGCGATGGCCTATGCGACCGAGAGCATGCGCCTGACCACCCGGCTGATGCAGGTCGCCTCCTGGCTCCTGATCCAGCGCGCGGTCAACGAGGGCGAGATGACGCCGGGCCAGGCGAACGCCGAAAAGGCCAAGGTGAAGCTCACCACCTTCCGCGCCCCGGTCTCGCCCGAGACCTTCGAGGAGCTGCCGGAGGCGCTGCGCGGCCTGATGGCGCGGGCCGAGCGGCTGAACCAGCGGGTTCTCCTGCTCGAACGCCAGCTCGCGGAAGGCGCCGCCGATCCGCCCGGCCGCAACCCGATCGAAAGCCAGCGCGAACTGATCTCGACCGCCTTCAGCCGCGGCTTCGGGTGAACATCGTCATTGCGAGGAGCGAAGCGACGAAGCAATCCGGGGGCTCCAAACGCCGCGCCTGCGGCCCCTGGATTGCTTCGCTTCGCTCGCAGTGACGCGGAGAGGAACGGAGAAGCACATGCCCGGAAAGATCGAGGACCGCCTGGCCGCGCTCGGCATCGTCCTGCCGACGGCGACCCCGCCGCAGGCGAACTACGTGCCGACCGTCGTCTCCGGCAACCAGCTCTTCGTCTCCGGGCAGACCCCGATGGAGGGCGGCAAGCTGAAATATCGCGGCCGGGTCGGCGCCGACATCGCCCTCGCCGACGCCCAGGCAGCGGCGCGGGTGTGCGCCATCAACATCCTGGCCCAGGTGAATACGGCGTTGGGGGGCCTCGACAGGGTCCAGCGCACCGTGAAGGTGCTGGGCTTCGTGAACTCCGCGCCCGACTTCTTCGACCAGGGCCTTGTCATCAACGGCGCCTCGGACCTGTTCGTCGAGGTGCTGGGCGACAACGGCCGCCACGCACGCTCGTCGGTCGGCGTCGCCGCCCTGCCGGGCGGGGCGCCGGTCGAGGTCGAGGCGATCTTCCAGATCGCATGAGGCCCACGGCCGCGGCGACGCTCGAACGGCTGTTCGCCCGGCCGATCGCCCATCGCGGGCTGCACGACCGCCGCCGCGGAATCGTCGAGAACTCGCTGTCGGCGGTGTCCGCCGCCGTCGCCGCCGGCTACGGCATCGAGGTCGACATCCAGATTACCGCCGACGGCCGGGCGGTGGTGTTCCACGACGAGACGCTGGAGCGCCTGACCGAGACGAGCGGGCCGGTCGCCGCCCAGACGGCGGCCGAGCTGATGCGCCTGGCGCTCAAGGACAGCGCCGCCGGCGACCGGCTGTTCGGCCTCGACGCGCTCTTCGACGCCATCGGCGGGCGGGTGCCGCTGGTCGTCGAGATCAAGACGCTGTGGAACGGCGATCCTCGCTTGGCCGAAGTCGCGGCGAAGGCCGCCGCCCGCTACGGCGGGCCGATTGCCTTGAAGTCGTTCGACCCGCTCCTGGTCCGCACCGTGCGCAGCATCGCGCCGGACCTCGCCCGCGGGGTCATCGGCGAGACCTTTCGCGATCCCTATTGGCGGCCCTATCTCCCGGTTGCCGAGCGCTTCAGGCTGCGCCACCTGCTGCACTGGCCGGCGACGCGGCCGGATTTCCTGTCCTGGAGCCTCGCCGATCTCGGCAATCTGGCGCTCCGCCTAGCCCGTCGCGTCGGCGTGCCGGTCATGACCTGGACGGTGGCGAGCCCGGCCGACGCCGAGCGCGCCTATCGCGGCGCCGACCAGATCGTGTTCCAGGATTTCCGGCCGTAGCTGCACGCCGTCATGGCCGGGCTTGTCCCGGCCATCCGCGACTTCCGTCTTGCCGCGGTGCTGCGAAGTCGTGGATGCCCGGCCCAAGGCCGGGCATGACGGCGAGGTCGGAACTCACAGCATTCCGGGCCGGAACTGCCCCTTGCGGCTGACGATCTTGCCCGAGACCATGAAGACGCCGTCGCCGGTGTAGTGCAGCGTCTCGGGATGTTTCGGCGTCGGCGCGACATGCGCCTTCACCACCTCCCAGATGAAGAAATTGTACCGCTCGACCAGGCTGTCGTCGTAGAGGCGGCACTCGAAATTGGCGTGGCACTCGGCGATCAGGGGCGCGGCGACCTGCTCGGCCGGCGCGGCGGTCAGGTCGAACGTGGCGAACTTGTCGATCTCGCCGCCGGTGGTGTTGCCGATGCCGACCACCTGGTCGGTCAGCCGCGTCGTCGGCAGGTTGATGACGCATTCGCGGCTTTTGCGCACCAGCTCGAAGCTGTGGTTGCCGCCGGCGATGACGCAGCCGACCAGCGACGGCGTGAACTCCATCACCGTGTGCCAGCCCATCGTCATGACGTTGCGTTCGCCAGCGTGGGCCGACGACACCAGGACGATCGGTCCGGGCTCGAGATAGCGCCGGACCTGCCAAGTCGGAAAGTCAGTCTTCGCGGGCCGCCTGGTCATGGGCGGCGATGCGGACCGGCCGCAGCAGGAATTGCGGCACGTGGTCGCCGAGGCCGACGATCGGCCGGTCACCCGCCTCGCCGCGCGGCGCGTGATGGCGCGGATCCTCCTCGTGGCGCGGCTCCCGCACCGGGCGCGGCCGATCGGCTGGACGCGCCGCGAGCGGCTCGGCCTCGACGCGCGGATGCTGGCGCTGGGGCCGCTCGCGCTCGCCGTCGTGGCCAGCGCCGCGCGGCCGCCGATCGCGGCGCTCGCCGCCATGGCCACGGCCACCGGAAGCGCCACGGCGGCGGTCATCGCCGCGGCCCCGCCGCGGCGGAACCGCATCGGCGGAAAGCGGCTCGCCCTCCCACTCCAGCGTCTGGCCAGTCAGCGCCTCGATCGCGGCGACATGGCGCTGGTCCCCCGGGGCGACCAGGGTCACCGCGATGCCGGTGAGGCCGGCGCGGCCGGTGCGGCCGATGCGATGGACATAGTCCTCCGCGTGGATCGGCACGTCGAAGTTGAAGACGTGGCTCACCGCCGGAATGTCGAGGCCGCGGGCGGCGACGTCGCTCGCGACGAGGAGCGCCGCCTTGCCGGTGCGGAAGCTGTCGAGTGCCGCCATGCGGGCGCGCTGGTCGAGATCACCGTGGATCGCGACGGCATTGAAGCCGTGGCGCTGCAGCGAGCGGTGGAGCACGCCGACGTCGCGCTTGCGGTTGCTGAAGACGATGGCGTTCTTGAAGTTCTGCTCGGAGCGGATGAGGTCGCGCAGCGTCTCGCGCTTCTCGTGGGGCTCGGCCCCGGTCGCGACCAGCTTCTGCGTCACCGTCCCGACCACCGACGCCGGCTTCGACACCTCGATCCGGATCGGATCGCGCAGAAACTGGCTGACCAGGTTCTGGATCTCGGGCGGCATCGTCGCGGAGAAGAACAGCGTCTGCCGGCTCGGCGGGATCAGCTTGCAGATGCGCTCGATGTCCGGGATGAAGCCCATGTCGAGCATGCGATCGGCCTCGTCGATCACCAGGATCTCGATGCCGCTGAGGAGAAGGCGCCCGCGCTCGAAATGATCGAGCAGCCGGCCGGGCGTCGCGATCAGGACGTCGACGCCGCGCGTCAGCTTCATGTCCTGGTCGCCGAAGGAGAGGCCGCCGATCAACAGCGCCAGCGACAGCTTGTGCTGGGCTCCGTAGCGGCCGAACTCCTCCTCGACCTGCGCCGCGAGCTCGCGGGTCGGCTCCAGGATCAGCGTCCGCGGCATGCGGGCCCGGGCGCGCCCCTGCTCCAGGAGAGTCAGCATCGGCAGGGTGAAGGACGCGGTCTTGCCGGTGCCGGTCTGGGCGATGCCAAGCACGTCGCTGCGCCGCAGCACGTGAGGTATCGCTTGGTCTTGGATCGGGGTCGGCTCGGCATAGCCGGCAGCTTCCACAGCGGCGAGCACTTTGGGGCTCAGCCCCAGGTGGGAAAATGACATCAGGTCGTTGATCCGGGTATGCAAGGTCGCTGCATGCACGCGCGAACGCCAGAGGGCAGCGAACGGAGGTGGCGAATCCACGGCTCAGCGTCGGCGAGCCATTTCGCCTCGCGCGGAACCTATGGTGCCGCTTGGATTTGTCAACGGGATAACGTGAAGAAACCTTACCGTAGGACGCAGTTTCTTGCCTGATGTGATGGCGAAGCCAGCGCCGATCCCGCATCCGGTCGCAGACATTGCAATTTGATCGGATCCCGGCTCTCCGCTTCGCTCCGGCCGAAATGAGGCGGCGAACAGTCTCTCAATGCGACTCCGGGCCGAATCGCGCGTCGCCGGGCAGGCCGACGTCGAGGACGTAGCTCTCTCCTTCCGCCCCCTTTGGGTGCGGCAGCGCGAAGGTTACCTCGGCGTCGTTGCGGCCGGGATCGACCGCGACCTCCGCCAGCGGCAGGCTCGGCACCGCTTCCGCCCCTTTCACGACGACGCTCTCGACCGCCGCCGCCCCCTGCCCGCTGCCGGAATCGGCCAGCCACTGGACGTGCAGCGTCGGCACGCCGTCCTTCACCACCACGACCAGACGGGAAAAGCCGCGCTGCTCCGCGGTGTCCCAAGGACCGATGATGCGGACCAGCGCGACCTCCGGCGCCACCGCGGCGACCGCCGGCGGCACCTTGCCCGTCTCGGACGTCGCGGTCGCGTCGGGCGACGCCGTCGTCTCCGCGGCAACCGGCGAGGCCAGCGTCAAGGCGAGGAGCGCGAGCAGCGGCCGCATCATCGCAGGGTCATCTCCACATTCGGGCGAGCAGGCGATCCCGGCGGTAAAGCTGATGATAGATCGCGGCGGCGATATGGAGAACCGCCAAGGCGAGGAGCAGAACCGCCCCGGTCAGATGGCCGTACATCGGCGGGAACTGCCAGAAGTCGGGCAGCGGCCCCGGCTCGCCGAAAAAGAGAACGCCGGGCGCGCCGGAGGCGATCATCAGGCCGATCCCGCTCACGCCCATCACCAGGATCAGCGCGTAGAGCGCGGACCGCACCAGCCGCTCCGACCGCTCCTGCCAGGACGGCAGCCCCGGCAGCGGATCGGGCCGCCGGTCGAACCGCCACCACACGATCCTGAGGAGGGTCAGCACGACGATCGCCGCGCCCAGCGGGACATGGACCCGCAGCAGCGCGGCCTTGGTCGCCGGGTCGGCGGCATTGGCCGCGGCGAAGCCGAGGCCGAACAGGGCGAGGATGGCAGCAGCGGAAATCCAATGGATGGCGATGGCGACAAGGCCGTAGCGGCTGGCGGTGCTCTTCCAGGACATGGCGGGCTCCCTTGCCTGTAGCGGAGACGAGAGGTTATATAGCATGCGATCTTTTTCCATAGCAAGCTATACAAAATGGCCGACGACGACCTCTCGATGGGCTATCTCGTGCATTGGGCCGGCCGGCTGCTGCGACGCCTCGCCGACCGCAAGCTGAAGGCGATCGGCCTGACCTCCGGGCACCTGCCGGTGGTCAATGCGCTGGCACAGGCCGAGCCGATGTCGCAGAAGGCGCTGGCCGAGTGGGCCTCGATCGAGCAGCCGACCATGGCGGCAACGCTGGCGCGGATGGAGCGCGACGGCATCGTCGAGCGTCGCCCCGACGCGCGCGACCGGCGGGTCGCCCTGTTCTCGCTGACGGCCGCGACGCGCGGCAAGATCGGCGCGCTCCGCATGGCGGTGGAGGAGGTCAACCAGGAGGCGCTGAGCGCCCTCCCCGCGGATCAGCGCGCGACCTTCCGCCACCAGTTGGAAACGATGGCGCGGGCCATGGAGAAGCGGCTCGGCGAAGAATTGTAGGGTGGGCACACGCAGCATGCCCGCGCGCGACCCGGACGAAAGTCGGGCTCGCCCGACTTTCGCAACCACAAGCGCTCAACACGGGCGAGCCCGTGTTGACGTGGGCACCGGCAAGCCGATGCCCACCCTATGAAGTGCCCTACACGTCGAGCTCGCCGGCGAAGGGCGCGCGCTCCTGGATGAAACGGAAGCGCGATTCCGCCTTGGTGCCCATCAGGCGCTCGACGGTGTGGCGGGTCTCCATCTCGTCGTCCTCGGCGATCTCGACCTTCAGCATCGAGCGCTTGCGCGGATCCATCGTGGTCTCGCGGAGCTGCTGCGGCATCATCTCGCCAAGGCCCTTGAAGCGGCCGATCTCGACCTTCTTGCCCTTGAATGCCGGCGTCTCGAGGACGCGCTTGAGATCGGCGTCGTCGCGGGCATAGGCGCTGGTCGCGCCGTGGGTCACGCGGTAGAGCGGCGGCACCGCGAGGAAGAGATGGCCCGAGCGGATGAGCTGCGGCATCTCGCGGTAGAAGAACGTCACGAGCAGCGACGCGATGTGGGCACCGTCGACGTCGGCGTCGGTCATCACGATGACCTTCTCGTAGCGCAGCTCGTCCTCGCGAAAATCCTTGCGCGTGCCGCAGCCGAGCGCGAGCACGAGGTCGGCGAGCTGCTGGTTCTGCGCCAGCTTGTCGGCGCCGGCGGAGGCGACGTTCAGGATCTTGCCGCGGAGCGGCAGGATCGCCTGGGTGGCGCGGTCGCGCGCCTGCTTGGCCGAGCCGCCGGCCGAATCGCCCTCGACGATAAAGAGCTCGGCACCGGCCGCCCCGCTCTGGGTGCAGTCGGCGAGCTTGCCGGGCAGGCGCAGCTTGCGCGTCGCGCTCTTCCGGAGCGTCTCGCGCTCGGCCTTGCGGCGCATCCGCTCCTCGGCGCGCTCGACGATGCGCTCGATCAGCCGCTTGGCCTGGTTGGGCGAGGCGGCGAGCCAATGGTCGAAGGCGTCGCGCATCGCGGTCTCGACCTGGCGCACCGCGTCGGCCGACGACAGCCGTTCCTTGGTCTGGCCCTGGAACTCCGGCTCGCGCATGAAGACCGAGAGCAGGCCGGCGAGGTTCGCGGTGACGTCGTCGCCGACGACGTCCTTGAACTTCTTGTTGCCGATCAATTCGGCATGGCCGCGGAGGCCGCGGAGCAGCGCCGCCCGCAGCCCCTGCTCGTGGGTGCCGCCCTCGGGCGTCGGGATGGTGTTGCAGTAGGAGCGGAGGAACCCGTCGCCGTCGTCGAGCCAGGCCACAGCCCACTCGACCGCGCCGGGGCCGTCGGCAGCCTCGACCTTGCCGGCAAACACCTCGTCGGTGAGAAGCGGCTGGCCTTCGAGCGTTGCCGACAGATAGTCCTTGAGACCACCGGGAAAGCGAAAGCTCGCCTGCGCCGGCACGTCGTCCGCGCCGGCGAGCAGCTCCGGCGCGCAGGACCAGCGGATCTCGACGCCGGCGAAGAGATAGGCCTTGGCCCGGGTCGAGGCGAACAGACGCGGCGGCTTGAAGGCGGCGCCGGCGCCAAAGATCTTCGGGTCGGGCCGGAAGCGCACCTTGGTGCCGCGCCGGTTGTGGACCGGGCCGACCTCCTCGAGCTTCGTCTCCGGCACGCCGCGGGCATAGACCTGGCGATAGAGCTTCTGGCCGCGGGCGACCTCGATCTCGAGCCGCTCCGACAGCGCGTTGACCACCGAGACACCGACACCGTGGAGGCCGCCCGAGGTGGAATAGGCCTTCGAGCCGAACTTCCCGCCCGAGTGCAGCGTCGTCAGGATCACCTCCAGCGCCGACTTGTCAGGGAAGCGCGGGTGGCGGTCGATCGGGATGCCGCGGCCGTTGTCCGAGACCGAGACGAAGCCCGAGGCCTCGACCTCGACCGAGATGACGCTGGCGTGGCCGGCGACGGCTTCGTCCATGGCGTTGTCGATGACCTCGGCGAAGAGGTGATGCAGCGCCTTCTCGTCGGTGCCGCCGACATACATGCCGGGGCGGCGCCGAACCGGCTCCAACCCCTCCAGCACCTCGATGTCGGCGGCGGTGTATTCGCTCTCGCCGTGGGTCCCGCCGCGGGAGGCACGGGACGCCGCGCGCGGCTCGGCCTGGGCGGGCAGGTCAAAGAGGTTCTGGGTCTTCGGCATGGAAGAAGGATCAGCCTGATTCGCTAAGGAATTATCGCACGGCGGCGTGCCGTCGGGTGGGCGTGCGTCAGCATGGCCACCTGCGGCACCCCGTTACGTGGGCATCGGCGTCGCCGATGCCCACCCTACGATCGCTACGATTGCGCGTGCGCCGGTGGCGCGACAGCGTCGATCAGGACGAAGACGATGCGGCAGGTCTCCGTCCCGCGATTGACCCAGGCGTGGTTGGTGCCCTGCTGGATCAGGATGTCGCCGGCCTTGAGATGCACGGCGGAATCGTCGAGCCACATGTCGATCTCGCCCGACAGCACGATCGCGTAGTCGATGCTGCGGGTGCGGTGGGCGCCAGGATGGGCGATCTTCGCCGCCGGATTGTCGGCCGAAAGCCCCATGTCGCGGAGCATGGTGGCGTTGTCGAGCGTCGTCGTCGCCTGTGCCGTCTCGGGCGGGAAGTCGACCACGCGGAGGATCGAGCCGCCGGCCGGCGGCGCGACGCCGATCTCGCGCGCGGCACGGTCAGCGTTGCCGGCGATGTCGGCGGGCGTCTCGTCCGTGACCCAAAGGAGGTGTGACGCCATCCCGGCCATCGCCGGCCGCTCGCGCACGTTGGTGGCCGGCCCGTCGCTCACCACGACCGCCTTGCCGCTCGCATCGTGCCCCGTCACCACCCGGCGGACCGCCTTGACCATTCCTCGCCCCCTATCGTCGCGTGCGCCCGCAGCATGGCAAACCGCCGCCCCGACGCAAGCCCGCGCCGCTGCCGATTGCGGTGGACAATCACCAATTCGTGTGTAGCGCGGGCGGTTTTGCCAGGGAAGCTAATCCAAGGTGGCGAGTCTGTCGCCGACCATAATTTGGGGGAAACAACATGGATTGGGGCAAGCCTTATGCGTCGCAGCTCCTGAGCATCCTCAGGATCGTCACGGCGCTGGTGTTCCTCGGCCACGGACTGCAGAAGTTCATCGGCTTTCCGCCGCCCGGCCAGATCCCGCTGCTGAACATCTTCGGCGTCACCGCCCACATGGGCCTGCTGCCGATCCAAATCCCGGCGCTGGTCATCGAGGTGGTCTTCGGCTTCCTGCTGCTGATCGGGCTGTGGACGCGGCTCTCGGCCTTCATCCTCTCGGGCGAGATGGCGGTGGCCTACTGGTACTGGGACTTTGGCCACGGCAAGAGCTTCTGGCCGACCAACAACGGCGGCGACACGCCGATCCTGCTCTGCTTCATCTGCCTCTACATCTTCGCCACCGGCGCTGGTGCCTGGGCGATCGATCGCGAAGCGGCACGGAAAGGCGCCTACGCCTGAGGCGGGTGCGCCGCTCGACACTGGATCCCGGATCGCGGCGTCGCCGCGTCCGGGATGCCAGCGCCCTATTCCGCAGGCTGGCGGATGCGCTGGCTCTCGCTCAGGCGGGCGAGGAAGTCCGAGCACCATGCCCCCACGTCGTGCCGGATGAGGCGCGGCATCATCGAGGCCCAGCGCTCGCGCCGCGCCTCGACCGGCATCGCGATGGCGCGGCCGATGGCGTGGGCGGTGGCCTCGACGTCGTAGGGATTGACGATCAGCGCACCGTCGAGCTCGCGGGCCGCGCCGGCGAAGCGCGACAGCACCAGGACGCCAGGATCGTGCGGGTCCTGCGCGGCGACATATTCCTTGGCGACGAGGTTCATGCCGTCGCGGAGCGGCGTCACCAGCCCGACCTTGGCGAGCCGGTAGAGCCCCGCCAGGGCGGGACGGCTGATCGCGCGGTTGACATAGCGGATCGGCGTCCAGTCGACATCGCCGAGCGCGCCGTTCACGCGGCCGGCGAGCTCGGCGACCTGGTGCTGCATATCGGCATATTCGGGCACCTCGGAGCGCGATTTCGGCGTGACCTGGAGATAGGTCAGCCGGCCTCGCGCGGCCGGGTTGATCTCGAAATAGCGCGCGAAGCTCTCCAGCCGCTCGGTGATGCCCTTGGAATAGTCGAGCCGGTCGACCCCGATGATGAGGTCGCAGCGGCCGAGGCTCTCGCGGGTGCGGCGGACGATCGGGTTCTTGGCGCTCTCCGCGGCCATGCGGACGAACTGGTCGGTGTCGATCCCGATCGGGAAGGCGCCGACGCGGAAGCGGTGGCCATAGGCCTCGAACCAGCCGCCGCCGAGCGCGGTGCCGAAGCCCTCGCGCAGCATGCAGCCGGCGAAATTGTCGGCGTCGTAGTCGGTCTGGAAGCCGACGAGATCATACGAGGCGAGGCCGCGGACGATGGTCTCGTGCACGGGCAGCGCGGCCAGCACGTCGGCCGGCGGCCACGGGATATGGAGGAAGAAGCCGATGCGGTTGCGCACGCCCATCTGGCGCAGCTCCGACGCCATCGGGATCAGATGGTAGTCGTGGACCCAGATGAGGTCGTCGGGCCGCAGCAGCGGCGCCAGCAGGCGGGCGAAGAAGCGGTTGACGCGGAAATAGCCCGCCATGTCCTTGCGCGCGAATTCGGTCAGGTCGAGCCGGTAGTGGCACAGCGGCCAGAGCGCGCGGTTGGCGAAGCCGGTATAATATTCGTCGATGTCACGCTTGCTGAGATCAGCCACCGCGTAGGTGACGTCGCCGAACTCGCGGATTTCGAGCCACTCGGTCTCGCGCTCAGCGCTGGCCTTGCCCGACCAGCCGAACCACATCCCGCCGTGCGCCTTCAGGGCGGCGTCGACCGCGATCGCGAGCCCTCCGGCGCTGGCCGGCCGCGATTTGGCCGAGGGCACCGGCACCCGGTTCGACACCACGACGAGACGCGCCAAGCAACACCCTCCGCGGGACCACGCAGGCCGGTCCGCTACGCCCGCACCATAATCATAGCGCATCGGCGAGCCATGGACAGGTTGCTGCCGCCGATCGCACGGCAGTAGCCGACGGAAAAAGCGCGCGCCGCCTGCCTTAGCCGGCGATGGCGGCGATCCAGCTCCGAAGGGCAGCCGGCGACGCCACGATTTCCGTCGCCGCAGTCGGGCGGTCGGCGCGCCCGACGCGAAGCGAGCGGCCGCCGGCCTGGTTGGCGGCGAGGAAGGCGGCTTCGTCGGTCCAGTCGTCACCGATCGCGACAGGCCGGCGGCCGATGAACGGCGGCAGCGCGAGGAAGCTCTCGAGCGCGCTTCCTTTGTCGCCACCGGCGGGACGGATCTCGGCGACCATCTTGCCGGCCTGGAGCGCCAGCGCCGGTCCGGCCGCGGCGACAAGGCGCCGGACCTCGGCGGCAACCTCGCCCTCCAGCGCCGGGGCCGCCCGGAAATGAACCGCCACCGCCGCACCCTTGTCCTCGAGGAGAAGTCCGGGCCGGGCGGCGACGAAGGCCCTGAGCGCGGCGCGGACCGGCCCCAGCTCCGGCGGCGGGTCCGCCTCCTGCCGCGTGCCGTCGGGCAGGCGGAGCTCGGCGCCGTGGAGGCCGGCGACGGCGAGGCGAGCCGGCGCCATCAGCCGGTCGACGGTCGCGATATCGCGCCCGGTCAGAAGCGCGAGCGCGCCGCCGAGCCGCTCGGCCAGCCGCACCAGGGTGGCCGG
The DNA here is from genome assembly GCA_035547055.1 of Hyphomicrobiales bacterium. Lineage (GTDB taxonomy): Bacteria > Pseudomonadota > Alphaproteobacteria > Rhizobiales > Methylopilaceae > DASZVN01. Next base: position 9,445 of record DASZVN010000232.1, on the reverse strand, counting down.
CAGCCCCTCGGGCACCACGACCGCGTCCGGGCCGGGCGCGATGTCGAGCAGCGTGCCGTCGACGTCGAGGAACAGCGCGTCGCGAGCGAGATCGAGGGGCCGGGGCAAGCCGGTCATGCCGCCTCCGTCATTGCGAGCGAAGCGAAGCAATCCAGCGCTGCCGGCCTGGCTGGGAAAAGTCCAGATTGCTCCGTCGCTACGCTCCTCGCAATGACGGCGGGACGACCGGCGCTCAGATCATCTTGCGCTGGCTCAGCGCGAACATGAAGCGATCGTAGAAGCCATCGGCGAACTGGAACCAGAAATAGCCGTCGCTCCGATAGGCGGTGATGCTGTCGTAGAGCTTCTTGAAGGCCGCGTTCTTCGAGTTGATGTCCTTATAGGTTTCGTTGGCGGCGTTGAAGCACGCCTCCAGGACCTCGGCCGAGAACGGCCGCAGCTTCGCGCCCTTGGTGGCGAGGCGCTTCAGCGCCTCGGGGTTGGCATAGTCGTATTTCGCCAGCATCCAGGCATTGGCCTCGCCGGCCGCCGCCGCGAGGACGCTCTGATAAGCCTTCGGCAGCGCGGCCCACTTGTCCTTGTTGATGAAGAAGTGGACCATGGCGCCGCCTTCCCACCACCCCGGATAGTAGTAGTAGGGCGCGACCTTGTAGAAGCCGAGCTTCTCGTCGTCGTAGGGGCCGACCCATTCCGCGGCGTCGATGGTGCCCTTCTCCAGCGAGGGATAGATGTCGCCGCCGGCGATCTGGGTCGGCACCACGCCGAGCCGCCGCAGCACCAGGCCGGCGAAGCCGCCGACCCGGAACTTCAGGCCCTTGAGGTCGTCGACGGTCTTGATCTCCTTGCGGAACCAGCCGCCCATCTGGGCGCCGGTGTTGCCGCCGGGCAGCGCGTAGGTGTTGTACTTGCCGAAGAACTCGTTGCAGAGATCGGCGCCGCCGCCGAAATACCACCACGCGTTCTGCTGGCGCGGGTTGAGCATGAACGGCGCCGCGCACGGCAGCGCGAAGGTCAGGTCCTTGCCAATATAGTAATAGCTCGCGGTATGGCACATCTCGACGGTGCCGTTTGAGGTCGAGTCGAGCGCCTGGAGGCCAGGGATGATCTCGCCCGCAGAGAACACCTGGATCTGGAACTTGCCGTCGGTCGCGTCGGACACGCGCTTGGCGAACTCGACATTGGCGCCGAACAGGGTGTCGAGCGCGCGCGGGAAGCTCGACGTGCAGCGCCACTTCACCTCGGGCGCGCTCTGGGCGATCGCCGGCGCTGCTAGCGTGGCCGCCCCCGCCGCCGTCAGGCCGGCCGTCTTCAGGAATTCCCGACGCTTCATGGTTTCCTCCCTGTCGCGCGCGAACGCGCCCATGCCCTATCCGGGCGGAATTGAGCGCGTTCCGCCCTCCGGCGCAACTGCCTTCGTCCAACGGGAACAGCAGGATCACTCGGTCGACAGCACCGCGATTCCGGCCGCGACCGTGGTTCCGGCGGGCGCCTCGGCCTCTTCGACGGCATCGACCGCCGCGCCGGGCGGGCCGGCGCGCGCCGCCTGAACGAGCCGGGCGATCGCTTCCGGCGGACCGCCGAGCAGCGCCTCGACGGTGCCGTCGCGGCGGTTCCGAACCCAGCCGCCGAGGCCGAGCGCCAGCGCCTCGTCGCGCAGGAACACCCGGTAGCCGACGCCCTGCACGCGCCCGCGGATGGAAAGGCTCACGATCCGGGTCATCGGTGCCTCCCGCCAGGTTCAGATGCCGGCATACCACTCGTAGCCGCGGTCCTCCCAGAAACCGCCATGGCCGCGGCCGATCTTGTCGAAGGCTGCGACCGCCTCGATCCGGCGAAGGTATTTCGCCATCTTGTAGCCGAGCTGGCGCTCGACACGGAGGCGGAGCGGCGCGCCGTAGGGCACCGGCAGCGTCTTGCCGTTCATCCCGTAGGCCAGGATGGTCTGGGGATGGCGAGCATCCTCCAGGTCGATGGTCTCGTAATACTGGCCGGAATTGTCGAGCGTCTGCTCCAGCGAGTCGTAGCAGCGAAACAGGATGTATTTCGCCTCGGGCTTGAGCTTCACCTGGTCGAGCACGTGGGACAGGCGCACCCCGGTCCACTCGCCGATGCAGCTCCAGCCCTCAACGCAGTCGTGGCGGGTGATCTGGGTCTGCGCCGGCATGGCGTGGAGGTCCGCCAGCGAGAACGCGGTCGGCTGCTCGACCAGTCCGCCGACTTCGAGCTTCCAGTCGGCGAAGCCGCTGGCGGCGAGCGCCGCATAGGCGGGGTTGCCGGCGCCGGGATCGGTCGACCCGTTGGCGCGGAACTGCTTGGAGATCGCCGAGGCCGGATATTCCTGCGCCATCTTCTGCCGCGGCAGGATGGCGCGCTGCACGTTCTTGGTCGCGGCCTCGGCGCTGTCGAGCGTCGCCCGCCACCACGGCGTCTCGGAGAGCTTGTCGCATCCGGCGAGGACGAGGGCCGAGCCCGCGGCCGCGGCGCGGGTCAGGAAGCGGCGGCGGTCGATCGTCATGGCTCGGCACTCCTCGCCGGCGGCTCAATGGCGTAGCGGCCGGTGATCATCGAGCGGAGATTGTTGAAGACGCCGGACAGCAGCACCATCACGACGTGGACGACGACGAACAGGACGATCGTCCACGCGCAGATGAAATGGATGGTGCGGGCCGACTGGCGGCCGCCGAAGGCCTCCGGCAGCCACGGAAACAGCGAGTCGATGCCCGGCGACATGGCAAGGCCGGCGAGGATCAGGATCGGCACCACGAGGAAGATGACGCCGAGATAGGTCAGCTTCTGCAAGACGTTGTAGTGCCGCGCCTCCTCCCCCTTGGGGAACCGCAGCATCAGATGGTCGCGGATGGTCGCGCCGATGTGGCGGAGCTGGCCGCCGCTCGGCACGAGGTCGCGGCGGAAATGGCCGCGGAGCAGCCCGGACAGGACGTAGACCGCGCCGTTGACGACGAACAGCCAGGCGAAGAAGAAGTGCCAGCGCCGCCCGGTCGCGAGGTCCTGGTAGCTCGGCACGGTGATCCAGGCCGGGAAGCCGCGCGCGGTCGCCTCGCCGTCCTCCTCCGAGGTGCCGAGCCAGCCGGTGGTGTCGAACGAGGCGCCGAGGATGCGGGTGACGCCCTTGAGGTCGTCGCCCTGCTGGACCGCGTCGAGCGCCAGCACCGGCTGGCCGAAATCCGAGCCCGAGCCCCAGTAGAGCGCGGGGTGGGCGTTGAAGATCTGCAGTCCGCTCGCCAGCAGCACCGTCATGCACAGGAGGTTGATCCAGTGCGTGACGCGCACCACGAGGGCATGGCGAAAAATCAGCTCGCGTCGGGCCATGGCCACCCCCTGCTCCCGATATTACGCCGCCTCCGCCGGGGCGAGGAGGCCGACGGCGGCTCCCTCCCTCGGGGCGAGGGAGGGGTGCGGCGCCCTCCGTGGCGAAGGACCCGAAAGCCCCCGGAGAACCCGGCCGGACCGCCTGCGCCGCACCTCAAAGGCCGGTAGGCGCGGCACGGCGATCGCGCCAGGCCCCCTCGACCGCGCTCAGCTCGGCAGCAGCACGCGGTTGATAACGTGGATCACGCCGTTCGACTGCATCACATTGCCGATGGTGACCTCGGCGCGATCGCCCTTCCCGTCGGTCACCCAGATGTGACCCTTGCTCTCGCTGAAGGTGAGCGGGTCGCCCTCGGCGGTCTTGAGCTCGGCCTTGCCGCCACCCTTCTTGATGTCGGCCTTGAGATCCGCCTCGGTCAGGCGGCCGGGGATGACGTGATAGGTCAGGATCTGCGCGAGCTTTTCCTTGTTTTCGGGCTTGAGCAGGGTCTCGACGGTGCCTTTCGGCAGACGGGCGAAAGCCTCGTTGGTCGGCGCCAGCACGGTGAACGGCCCCGCCCCTTCCAGGGTGTCGACCAGGCCCGCGGCCTTCACCGCGGCGACCAACGTGGTGTGGTCCTTCGAGTTCATGGCGTTCTGGATGATGTTCTTCGACGGATACATCGGCGCGCCGCCGACCATCTTGGTGTGCTCCATCATGCCGCCGTGCATGGAGCCTTCCATTTTCGCGCCCGAATGGCTCGGGCGGGCGCCGGACATGTGCTCGCTCTGCATGCCTTGCGCGGCGGCCGGCGCGGCGGCGAAGGCGCCGAGGCCGGCGAGCGCGGTGGCGGCGAGAAGGAGGTGGATGCGGGTGGTCTTCACGGCGTTGCTCCGTTGTACGTTTCGCTGTCATCCCTCGGGTGAGGCACACTGAAAGCTACGGAGCCGAGGCCGCGGCGGATGCAGCGTGGCCGCGTCGCCCATACATTGGGGGCCTCAACGGAGACGCGCCCGATGGACCAGCCTGTGAACCCCCTCCTCGCTGCATGGGATGCGCCGTTCGGCCTGCCGCCCTTCGCCGCGATCGCGCCGGAGGATTTCCCCGCCGCGTTCGCGGCCGCGCTGGCCGAGCACGAGCGCGAGGTCGAGGCCATCGCCGCCAACCCGGCGCCGCCAGACTTCGCCAACACCATCGCCGCGCTGGAGCTCAGCGGGCGCGATCTTAGCCGGATCGCATCGCTGTTCTTCGTCGTCGCCGGCGCCGACACCAGCGACGCCATCGAGGCGATCGAGCGCGACATGGCCCCTGCCCTCGCCCGCCATCGCAGCGCGATCTACCTGAACGAGAAGCTGTTCCGCCGGGTCGACGACCTCCATCGGCGCATCGACGGGCTCGGCCTCGACGACGAGGCGCGCCAAGTCCTCGCGCGCTACTACACGATCTTCGTCCGTGCGGGCGCGGCGGCCGGCGCTGCGACGCGCAAGCGCCTCGCCGCGATCAGCGAGCGGCTCGCCGCGCTCGGCACCCAGTTCGGCCAGAACGTCCTTGCCGACGAGCGCGGCTTCACCCTGGTGCTCGACGGCGAGGACGACCTCGCCGGCCTGCCCCGGGCGCTCCGCGACGCCGCCGCCCGCGCCGCCACCGATCGCGGCCTCGCCGGTAAGTACGTCGTCACGCTGGCGCGCTCCAGCATCGAGCCGTTCCTGCAATTCTCGGCGCGGCGCGATCTTCGCGAGAAAGCCTTCGCGGCCTGGAGCAGCCGCGGCGGAGGCGGCGGAGAGACCGACAACCGCGCGATCATCGCCGAGATGGTGGCGCTCCGCGCCGAGCGGGCGCGGCTCCTCGGCTATCCGAGCTTTGCCCATTTCCGCCTCGCCGACGCCATGGCGAAGACGCCCGAGGCCGCGCTCGACCTCCTGAACCGGGTGTGGACCCCGGGCCGGGCCCAGGCGCTCCGCGAGCAGGCGGCGCTGCAGCAACTGGCAGAGGCCGAGGGGCTGAACGCGCCGCTCGCGCCGTGGGACTGGCGCTATTTCGCCGAGAAGCGCCGCACCGCCGAGTTCGCCTTCGACGAGGGGGCGGTGAAGCCCTATCTCCAGCTCGACCGCCTGATCGAGGCTGCCTTCGACGTCGCGGGCCGGCTGTTCGGCCTCGTCTTCACGCCACGGCCCGACCTCACGCTCTACCACCCCGACGCGCGGGCGTGGGAGGTGACCGGCCAGGACGGCCGCGCGGTCGGGCTCTTCGTCGGCGACTATTTCGCGCGGCCCTCGAAGCACAGCGGCGCCTGGATGACCGCGCTTCGGAGCCAGGAGAAGCTCGCCGGCGACATCCGCCCGATCATCCTGAACGTCGCGAATTTCGCCAAGCCGCCGGAGGGCGAACCGGCGCTGCTCGGCCTCGACGACGCCCGCACCTTGTTCCACGAGTTCGGCCACGCGCTGCACGGCCTCCTGTCCGACGTGACCTATCCGCTGATTGCCGGCACCAGCGTCGCCCGCGACTTCGTCGAGTTCCCCTCGCAGCTCTACGAGCACTGGATCGAGCGGCCGGAGGTGCTCGGCCGCTTCGCCCGCCATTACAGGACCGGCGAGCCGATGCCCGATGCGCTGCTCCGCGCCATGCTCAAGGCGCGCCGCTTCAACCAGGGCTTCGCCACGGCGGAATACGTCGCCGCGGCACTGATCGACCTCGATTTTCACCTGTTGCAGGACGCCGACGGGCTCGACGCCGGCGCCTTCGAGCGCGCGGCGCTCGCGCGGATCGGCATGCCGGCGGCGATCACGCTGCGGCACCGCCCGACCCATTTCGCCCACGTCTTCGCCGGCGAGGGCTACGCCGCCGGCTACTACAGCTATCTCTGGTCGGAGGTGCTGGACGCCGACGGCTTCGGCGCCTTCGAGGAGGCGGGAGACGTGTTCGACCCCGCGACCGCCCGGCGCCTGCACGATTTCGTCTATTCCGCCGGCTGGCGCCAGGACCCCGCCGCCGCCTACCGCGCCTTTCGCGGCCGCGATCCCGAGGTGGCAGCGCTCCTCGCGAAGCGGGGGTTGGAAGAGGTGAACAGCGAATAGTGAGTACGGAACAGCGTCGTGGCCGGGCTCAGCCCGGCCATCCACGATTTCCTTCAACCGCGGCGCTGCAAGCTCGTGGATGGCCGGCCCAAAGGCCCGGCATGATGGCAGAACTGCCCTACTCGCGCTTCCCTGTTCGCCATTCACATCTTCATGACTAACAGATCGTTGCGCCAAACCTGCGCATTTTACTCAAATACATTTCAAGCTTATTCGTCCGACTTAGACTGAAGTCAAAGCGTATCTGCCACATTGAGCCCCGCTGGGACGGAGGGGTTCAATGTTCCACAAGAAAAACTCAGGCGTTGTTCGCCTTCGACGTTCGATCTTCTTTGCAATGGCCATCGTGATCGGCGCGATCTGGGGTGGCACCGCGTTCGCGGACGGCGCGCTTCCCGGCATGCAGATACTCGGCCCCGCCAAGGCGCCGATCGGCTATATCGGCTTCTGCCAGGAGCACCCCGGCGACTGCCTGCACAACACCAAGGCGCCGGTGCGCGTGGTGCTGACCGGCACCAGCTTCGACGCCCTGGTCCAGGTCGACCGCGACGTGAACCACCGCATCAAGCCGGCGACCGACATGGAGGTCTACGGCGTCGAGGAAAAGTGGGAATACCCGGTCGACCGCGGCGACTGCGAGGACTACGCGCTCCTCAAGCGGCGCGACCTGCTGGAGGCCGGCTGGCCGCGCTCGGCGCTGCTGATGACCGTGGTCCGCGACGAGAACGGCGATGGCCACGCCGTCCTGACGGTCGTGACCGACCAGGGCGACTTCATTCTCGACAACCGCACCAACGACGTCCTGCCCTGGCAGTCGACGCCCTACCAGTACGTCAAGCGCCAGTCGCAGTACGACCAGCAGGCCTGGGTCTATGTCGGCGGCGGCCGCGACATCGGGGTCGGCGTCGCCACCGCCAAGTAAGGCGGGATCCGGCGCTGCTCGCCGGCCCTCATCCGCTCGCCCGTGCGAAGCAGGGGTGACCCGGGTGAGGGTTTGCGACGGCCGGCAACAGAAGCGATTTGCTACGCGGCCGCGAGCCGTGGCGGGCCGACGAGATCCATCGCCCGGAGCAGGAGCTCCGGGCTTGCGCCGGGCTTGATCGCCTCGGTCGCGAGCGTCCGCCGGAAGGCGCGGGCGCCGGGACGGCCGCCGAACAGGCCGAGCATGTGGCGCGCCACGTCCCACAGCCGGCCGCCGGCCGCGACATGGGCCACGACATAGGGCATCAGCGCCTCGACCGCCGCCCGCGCGTCGGCTGCGGGCGCCGCCGCGCCGAACAGCAGCGGGTCGACGCCGAGCAGCAGCTCCGGGTTCTGGTAGGCGGCGCGGCCGAGCATCACCCCGTCGAGATGCGCAAGGTGGACGCTCGCCTGGGCAAGGTCGGCGATGCCGCCGTTCACCGCCACCGGGAAATCGCCGAGCCGCCGCTTCAGCCGGTAGACCCGCCCGTAGTCGAGCGGCGGGATCTCCCGGTTCTCCTTCGGCGACAGGCCTTTGAGCCAAGCCTTGCGGGCATGGACGACGAGGGCGTCGGCGCCGGCGGCGACCACCGCGCTGGCCATCGCGTCGAGCGCGGCTTCGGGGTCCTGCTCGTCGACGCCGAGGCGGCACTTCACCGTCACCGGCACCGCGACCGCGGCCTTCATCGCCGCCACGCAGTCGCCGACCAGCGCCGGCTCGGCCATCAGGCAGGCGCCGAAGCGGCCCTCCTGCACCCGGTCAGACGGGCAGCCGACATTGAGGTTGACCTCGGCATAGCCGAAATCCGCCGCGATCCGCGCGGCACGGGCAAGGTCTCCGGGGTCGCTGCCGCCGAGCTGGAGCGCGACCGGCTGCTCTGCGGGCGAGAAGCCAAGCAGGCGCTCGCGCGGGCCGTGCAGCACCGCGCCGGTCGTCACCATCTCTGTATAGAGCCGCGCCTTGGCCGACAGCGCCCGATGGACGACGCGGCAGTGCCGGTCGGTCCACTCCATCATCGGCGCGACGGAAAAGCGCCAGGTCTCGGAGGCAAGGCGATCCATGCGAAGGGGAGTTACGCGATCGTATGCGGCGCTTCAACGTCATTGCGAGGAGCGAAAGCGACGAAGCAATCCAGGGGCCGCCGGCACGCCCCCTGGATTGCTTCGCTTCGCTCGCAATGACGGCGGCAGGTTCGATCCTGAATTCCTACGCGGCGTGCGCCAGGAACGGCCGGAGCAGGCCGAGATCGCGGACCAGCGCGGCGAACTCCTCGTCCTGGCGCGCCTTGTCGGGCAACAGGCGCAGCAGGAAGGAGGGATGCACCGTCACGATCGCCACGCCCTCCGGCTCGAGCTCGATCAGGCGGCCGCGGTTCTTCGCGATCGGCATCGCCTCGCCGAACACGCCGAGGACCGCCGTCGCGCCCATCGCCGCGACGGCCCGCGGCCGCACGAGGCGGCGCTCGCGCGCGAGCCAGGGACGGCAGGCGCGGATCTCGCTGGCATTGGGCTTGGAATGGATGCGCCGCTTGCCGCGCTGCAGGAATTTGAAGTGCTTGACCGCGTTGGTGACGAAGACGTCGTCGCGGTCGATCCCCGCCGCCGCCAACGCCCGGTCGAGAATGCGGCCGGCCGGGCCGACGAAGGGGCGGCCGGCGACGTCTTCCTGGTCGCCCGGCTGCTCGCCGACCAGCATCACGGCGGCATGTGCGGGCCCCTCGCCGAACACGGTCTGAGTCGCGTGCTCCCAGAGCGGGCAGGCGCGGCAATTGTCGGCCTGGCGCCGCACCGCGGCGAGCGAGGCTTCGCCGTCGGGCAGCGGCGCGGCAGCGTCGGTGATGATCGGCAGGTCGGCCATGAGCGGCTCCCGCGGCTGCAACGAGCCGGCCGGCCGCAGGTTCCGCTAGGGTCGGGACTCAATTGAGCCAGTAGGCGCAGGTGGCGGCGATGAGGGCAGCGGCGAGGTAGTTTCGGGCGAGCTTGTCGTATCGGGTGGCGACGCGGCGGAAGTCCTTGAGCCTGCACCACATGCGTTCGACGCGATTGCGGTCGCGGTAGGCGAGGACGTCGTAGGGGATGGGGGCCCGGCGCGAGGTGG
>DASZVN010000231.1:0-12992 GCA_035547055.1 Hyphomicrobiales bacterium | reverse complement strand
GCCAATCGTCGCGCGCTTCGACCTTGTCAGTCGATCTATTTGCCGCCGAGAAGCTTCTGCAACTCTGCCCGAAACTCGGGCGCGATGTCCGGCCGCGCCAGGCCATAGGCCACGTTGGCGGCGAGGAAGCCGATCTTCGAGCCGCAGTCGAAGCTGCGGCCTTCGAACTTGAGGCCGTAGAACGGCTGCGATTGCGCCAGCGCCACCATGGCGTCGGTCAGCTGGATTTCGCCGCCGGCGCCGGCCGCCTGCTTCTCCAGAATGCCGAAGATTTCCGGCTGCAGGATGTAACGGCCGGTGATCGACAGGTTGGACGGCGCTTCGCTCGCCTTCGGCTTCTCCACCATCTTCGTAATGGAGAAGGCCTTGCCCTTGCTCGCGCCGACGCCGACCACGCCGTACATGTGCACGCGGTCGGTCGGCACTTCTTCCACCGCGATGATGTTGGCCTTGCTGTCGAGTTCGTCGGCGGCGTGGATCATCTGCGCCAGGCAGCTCGGCGTGTGCTGCACCAGCACGTCGGGCAGCAGCAGCGCGAAGGGTTCGTGCCCGATCAATTCGCGCGCGCACCACACCGCGTGACCCAAGCCGAGCGGCGACTGCTGGCGCGTGAAGCTGACCGTGCCCGCTTCCGGCAGCGCCTCCGACAAGAGCTCCAGCTCCGCCTTCTTGCCGCGCTCGATCAGCGTCACCTCGAGCTCGAACTGGCGGTCGAAGTGGTCCTCGATGACGCCCTTGTTGCGGCCGGTGACGAAGATCAGGTGCTCGATGCCGGCTTCGTAGGCCTCGTCGACCACGTGCTGGATCAGCGGGCGGTCGACCACCGGCAGCATTTCCTTGGGCATCGCCTTGGTGGCGGGCAGGAAGCGGGTGCCGAGGCCGGCGACGGGAAAGACGGCTTTGCGGATGCGCTTCATCGGTCCGGGGCAAGCGTTGCGGTGGCGGGCAAGGGGAAGGCTCGGCGGGGAATGCCCCGGCGGCGCCGGCGGTTCCCGCCGGCGGGGCGCACCATGCCAAGCGCGGGCGGCCAAGGCCAGCCCTCCGCGGGCTTTACCCTGCGGGCCGCGGCGCGCATCCTGAACCGCGATTCGACACGAGGGGCACCCATGGCCGGCCTCGCGCTCATCCGCAGACCGATCGTCGCCGCGTTCGCCGCCGCGGTGGTGGCGGCGTTTTCCGCCGGTCCGGCGCTGGCCGATTTCGACGGCTTCGTGCGCGGCCTGTGGCCGGAGGCGGCCGCCCGTGGCGTCTCGGCCCAGACCTTCTCGCGCGCGTTCGCCGGCGTCACGCCCGATCCCGACGTGCTGGCGAAGAGCCGCCGCCAGCCCGAGTTCACCGAGACCACGCAGGAATACCTCGCCAAGCGGGTCTCCGACGCCCGCATCGCCCGCGGCAGGGCGATGGCGGCGGCGTGGCGGCCGACGCTCGACGCCATCGAGCGGACCTTCGGCGTCGACCGCTACATCGTCCTGTCGATCTGGGGCAACGAGACCAATTTCGGCCAGAAGCTCGGCGGCCATTCGGTGATCCGGGCGCTGGCGACGCTCGCCTACGAGGGCGACCACCGCCGCTATTTCCGCCGCGAGCTTCTCGTCGCGCTGAAGATCCTCCAGGCCGGCCACGTCTCGCCCGCGGCGATGATCGGCTCCTGGGCGGGCGCGATGGGCAACCCGCAATTCATGCCGTCGAGCTTCGAGGCCTATGCGGTCGACTTCACCGGCGACGGCCGCCGCGACATCTGGGGGTCGGTGCCGGACTCGCTCGCCTCGGCGGCGAACTATCTCCGCCGCAAGGGGTGGCAGAGCGGCAAGACCTGGGGCTACGAGGTGGTGCTGCCGCCGGGCGTCGCGGCGCGGCGGGGCAAGAGCGAGACGCTGGCGGCGTGGAGCCGCATGGGCGTGCGCCGGCCGGGCGGCGAGGCGTTCCCGCGGCCGGACGATCGCGCCGAGCTGATCCTGGTCGCCGGCCGGAGCGGCCCCGCCTTCCTGGTGCTGAAGAACTTCTTCGTCATCAAGCGCTACAACGCCTCGACCAACTACGCGCTCGCGGTCGGCCACCTCGCCGACCGCATCCGCGGCGGCGGGCCGTTCGCGACGCCCTGGCCGCCGGAGCAGGCGTCGCGCTGATCGCGGCCCCGCGGTCTCTTGCGCCCCGTGCGCCATCTCGGGCAGGCCCGGGATGGCTGCGCGATCCCGGGTCCGGCCGCCTCGCGCGGCTCCCGGCTCTCGCCCTCGGCTCGACCGGGATGACAGGACGCGGATAGTTCGACATCGGCGCGCCGGTAGCCCGCTCTTTGCGCCCGCGGATGGCAAGCGCATGATGGCGGCATGTGGCGTGGCGTCGTTCTCGCGTTGGCGATGGTCGCGGGCGTGCTCGCCTGGAGCGGCCCGGCCGCGGCGCAGCGCATCATCCATGTCGTGCCGGAGGAAGAGGCGGAGCCTGCGCCCGGCGGCATCGGCTCGTTCTTCGATTTCCTGTTCGGGCGCGAGCAGCGGCGGGCGCCGCCGCCGGTCCGCCAGCCGCAGCGGCGCTACGTCCCGGAACGCGCGCCCGCGCCTGCCCGGGCGCCGGCGATCCGCCGCAAGCCGCCGCCGCCCTCGATCTTCGTCGCGATGTTCGGCGACCGTTTCGCCGACGAGCTCGCGGGCGGCCTGTCCGACGCGCTCGCCAACCGGCCCGACATCGGCATCGTCGCCGAGGTCAAGCCCGACGCCGGCCTCCTCGACAAGGACACCGACTGGCAGGGCCTGGCCCGCGAGGTCCATGACCGCAACAAGAAGGTCAACGCCGTGGTGGTGATGGTCGGGCCGGGTGCCGCCGCGCGGGCGGCCTCGGCCCAGCGCCCGCCGTCGCCGTCGGCCGCGGACGGCGAGAGCGCGGCCGCGCCGGTCCGCTCGCCCTGGGTCGACCTCTACGTCGCCAGGGTCGACGAGCTGGTGCTGACGCTCGGGCAGGGCCGCACCCCCGTCGTCTGGGTCGGGCTGCCGCCGGTCGAGGACCCCGGCCTCTCGGCCGACCACGCCTTCCTGAACGAGCTGGTGCGCCAGCGCGTCCAGGCGCTCGGCGGCATCTTCGTCGATCCGTGGGACGCCTTCGCCGACAGCGCCGGCCACTATGCCGAGCGCGGCCCCGATGTCGAGGGCCGCATCGTCCGCCTGCGCGCGACCGACGGCATCCATTTCAGCGACGCCGGGGCGCGCAAGCTCGGCCAGGAGGTCGCGACCGAGCTCCGCCGCATCCTCGGCCGTCCCGGCGAGAACTCGGACGAGGCCGCGGCGGCCGCCGTCGCCGCCGCGCCGCATCTGCCCGGCGCGAGCCGCATCGTCCTCCTCGGCGCGCCGCCGCGGAGCCCCGGCGCCCAGCTCCTGCCGCCGGCGACGACCGAGCCGCCGCCCGGCCCCGACGCCGCCGCGGCGCAGCGCGCGATGGCCGAGGGCCTGCCCGTCCCGTCCCGCAAGGGCCGCGCCGACGACTTTTCCTGGCCGCCCGACCAGTGAAGGCCGGCGTCAGCGCGCCTCCAGCGTCGCCAGCGCGACCAGCATCAGCACGATGGCGGGAAAGGTCTTCACCAGCGCGCCGAGCGGCTCGATCCACAGGCCCGGCGTGATCGCGGCGGCGCCGGCCATGTAGAAGAGCGAGACCAAGATGCCGGCGAGGAGCCCGCCGCGGCAGGTGCGGCGCCACGCGATCGCGAGTCCGACGGCGATGTCGAGGACGCTGCTCGCGATCGTGATCGCCCGCGCCGGCGCGGGGGCGAAGCCCGCGGTGGTCAGGATCGCGACGGCCGCGTCGAAGGACGCCGCCAGCGCGATCGATCCCGACGCGACCCAGAACAGCGCGAGCACGGCGACGATCGGCGCCTTCAGCAGATAGAGCCGGGCGAACCAGCGCTCCTGAACCGTGGCGGGCAGGCCGGCGAGCATGGCGCCGCGGGGCGTCGGCTCGATGCCCGTCGCGGCGATCCAGCCGCTCGGGTCGCCCGTGACGCCCCGATCGAGCTCGGCGAGGGCCGTGCTGCGGACCGGCGGCTGCCAGCCGAGCCGCGCGACGAGGTCGCCCGCGGTCGCGCCCGCCCGCAGCAGCCACGCCGGCATCGCGAGGCGCGGCTTGGGACCGCCGAGCCGCCGGCGCAGTCCTTCGACCATGGCGCCGGCGGTGCCGGGCTGCCGCTCCACCAACTCCCACGCCGCCGACCACTCCCGTTCGCCGGCGGCCCAGCGCCGCGCGACGGCCTCGACCGTGCGGCCGATGTCGCCGACGGCGATCGCGGCGAGCGGCCGCTGCGCCAATGCCGCCGGCAGGGTCGCGGGCAGCATCGCGAGGGCGCGGAGAAGGGCGCTGCCGCCGAATGCGGCCGGCGCGACGACGAAGCCCGGCCGCAGGATGACGTAAGGCAATCCGCTCGCCTCGATCAGCCGCTCGGCGGCGCGCTTGGTGCGGCTGAAGGCGGTGCGGTCGTCGTCGGCGCGGCCGGGTATCGAGAGATGGACGAGCAGCGCCGGCCGCCCGAGCGCCCGGAGGGCCGCCAGCAGGCGGGAGACGAAGCCGCGATGCACATCCTCCGTCGTTCCGCCGGGACCGTCCTGGAGCACGCCGAGGCAGTTGACCACGATCTCGACGCCGCGCGCGTCGAGGAGATGCGCCAGGGCCGCGGCATCGAGACCGGCGATCGGCGCCTCGACCGCGCCGTCGCCGAACCCCGCCCGCTGCGCGGCGGTGAACCGCCGCGCGACGGCGTGGACGCCGAAGCCGGCCGCCGCGAGATCGGTCGCGACGGCCTGGCCGATCAGTCCGGCGGCGCCGAGCACGGCGATGGTCGGGAGCGCGCGTTCCATGCGGGCTAGAACGACGGCTTGGCGATCATCAGCCAGACGATCGCGAGCACCGCCCCGAAGCCGGGGAAGCCGAAGGCGAACCACAGCCGGAACAGGCGGTGATAGGCGCAGGGCAGGGCCTCGCCGCGCACGCCCGCCGCCGCGGCGAGGTCGCGCATCCGCACCTGCATCCAGACGACCGGGAGCCAGAACGCGCCGGCGACGAGATAGAGCGCGAGCGAGGCCGCGAGCCATCCCGCCGAGGGCGGGACGCCGTCCTCGCGCATCAGGAGATAGCCGGTGATCGGCTGGGCGACGACGGCGGTCGCGGTGAACAGGAAATCGGCCACGACGACGATCGCGGCGGTCCGCGCGATGAAGCGGGCATCGCCGCTCCGATGCGCCATCAGCATGAAGAAGGCGATGCCGCTGCCGGTGCCGAGGATCACCATGCCGCCGAGGACATGGAGATATTTCAGGACGAGATAGGCCATCGCTCCCTTCCCATGGCGCCGGGAAGGGCGATCGTCGCAGGGCCCGATTAAATTTCGTCTAGCCACCTTGGCGGCGAGGGCGCCTCAGCCGTTGACGAGCGAGTGGATGTTGCCGTCGGGGTCCTTGAACCAGGCGACGCGGTGGCTGCCGAAGACGTGGACCTCGCCTTCCAGCCTGGCGCCCGGCATCGTGTAGCGCTCGAACGGGACGCCCTTCCCGGCGAGGTCCCTGGCGATGGCGTCGATGTCGTCGCCGACCCGCCAGCTCACCGCCGTGGCCCGGTTGGTCCCGGCGAGCTCCGACTGGTAGACCAGGAGCTCGACCCCGCCGCCGCAGCGATAGATCGCGGTGCCGGCCTGCGACGGGCCGGCGGATGCGAGGCCGAGCCTCTCCTCGTAGAAATGGCGCGCGGCAGCGAGATTGCGGACCGCGGCCGTCGCGAGCGGCGTCTTGGTGGCGAGCATGGGGATCTCCGGGCAGCCTGGCTCCCGGCCATGCCAGCGCGCCGCTGCGGCGAGATCAAGACCACCCTTCCGCCGCTATTCCAGCTAGAGTATAGGGGGCCATGAGCGCGACCCGACTCCTCATCCTCGGCGCGGTCCGGATCTTCCAGCCGATTCACGGCTACGACCTCCGCCGCGAGCTGATGACCTGGCATGCCGACCAGTGGGCCAATATCTCGTTCGGCTCGATCTACTTCGCGCTGAAGAAGATGGCGCAGGACGGCTTGCTCGAGGAGGTCGAGACCGACCGCGCCGGGGGGCGCCCCGAGCGGACGCTCTACCGCCTGACCAAGGACGGCGAGTCCGAATACCAGATGCTGCTCCGCGAATATTGGTGGGAGCGCAAGCTGGTGGCGGACCCGTTCTTCGTGGCGCTGTCGCAGGGCCCGTCGCTGTCGAAGGCGGAGCTGGTGGCGGCGCTGCGCCACCGCGCCGACGCCGCCCGCGCCGCGGCCGAGCGGAACCGCTTCGAGGCTGCGGCGCGGCTGTCGATGCAGATGGGCGAGCGCGAGAGGATCGCGATCTCGCTGGTCGCCGAGATGATGGCGCTGATGGCGCGCCACCAGATCGCCGAGGCGGAGTGGGCCGAGGACCTCGCCGGCCGCATCGAGAGCGGCGCCTTCGCCTTTCCCGACAAGCCGGAGCGGCCCGGCTTCGGCCACCGCCGCCTGCCGGGCGTCGAGCCCGCCGGGTAGCACGAGGCCGGCTTGACATGATACTCAAGCTAGAATATTTGCCATTGAGTAACAGGAGGCGATCATGACGATCCTCGTCATCGGTGCCAGCGGGCTGGTCGGCGGCGCGGTGCTCGACGCGCTGCGCGCGGCGGGCGCGCCGGTCAGGGCGGCGAGCCGCGATCCGGCGGCCCATTCCTTCCCCGCCGGCGTCGAGACGGTCGCGGCCGACCTCACCCGGCCGGAGACGCTGGGTCGGGCGCTCGGCGGCGTCGACGGCGTCTTCCTCTATGCCCGGCGCGACGGCGCCGAGGGCGTCGTCGCCGCGGCCAAGGCGGCCGGGGTGAAGCGCCTCGTGCTGCTGTCGTCGGCCGCGGTCGCCATGGAAGGCGCCGACGTCGACGTCCTCGCCGACATGCACGGCGCGGTCGAGCGGGCGATCATGGCGTCCGGCATTCCCTGGACCTTCCTCCGCGCCACCGGCTTCGCCGCCAACGCCATCCAGTGGGGCTGGGCGCGCTCGATCCGCGCCGCCAACGTCGTGCGCCTGCCGTATCCCGAGGCCCAGGTCGCGCCGATCCACGAGAAGGACATCGCCGACGTCGCGGTCGCGGCGCTCCTCCGCGGCGCCGCGGCCAACGAGGCGCCGCACCTCACGGGGCCGCGCTCGCTGAGCCAGCGCCAGCAGGTCGAGCTGATCGCCGAGGCGATCGGCCGGCCGATCCGGATCGAGGCGCTGTCGCACGAGGAAGCCAAGGCGGGCATGAGCCGGGCCGTGCCGGCCAACATCGTCGAGATGATGCTGGGCTACTGGGCGCGCTCGGTCGGCCGCCCGGCCGAGGTGACGAACGAAGTCGAGCGCATCGCCGGGCATCCGGCCCGGAGCTTCGCCGAATGGGCGAGGGACCACGCCGCCGATTTCACCGAGACTGCGGCCGCCTGAGCGGGATCGGTTCGATGGCAGCGATGATCGAGGTCCAGGGCCTCAGGAAGACCTTCAAGAGCCGCAAGGCGACCGTCGAGGCGGTGCGCGGGGTCGACCTCGCCGTCGCGGCCGGCGAGATCTTCGGCTTCCTCGGGCCGAACGGCGCCGGCAAGACGACGACGCTGCGCATGCTCGCGACGCTGATCCGGCCGAGCGGCGGCAGCGCCACCGTCGCCGGCGCCGACCTCCTCCGCGAGCCCGGCCTGGTGCGCCAGCGCATCGGCTATGTCAGCCAGGGCGGCTCGTCGTTCGAGCTCGAGACCGGCCGCCGCGAGCTCGTGCTCCAGGGTCGGCTCTACGGCATGACCAGGCTGGAGGCCGAGCGGCGCGCGAGCGAGCTCCTCGCCGCGCTCGACCTCGAGGCCGCGGCCGACCGCAAGACCGGCACCTATTCCGGCGGCATGCGGCGGCGCCTCGACATCGGCCTCGGCATGATGCACCGGCCGCGCCTGCTCTTCCTCGACGAGCCGACCACCGGGCTCGACCCCCAGGCCCGCGCCCGCATGTGGGACGAGGTCAAGCGCCTCGCCGAGGGCGGCACCACGGTCTTCCTCACCACCCACTATCTCGAGGAGGCCGACGCGCTCTGCGACCGCCTCGCCATCATCGACCACGGCAGGATCGTCGCCGAGGGCACCTCGGACGCGCTGAAGCGCGAGGTTGCGGGCGACGTGGTGACGCTCGGCATCGCCGGGCTCGACGGCCGCGGCGACCAGGTGCTCGGCCGCCTCCGCGCCGAGCCCTATGTCCGCGAAGCCAGTGCGGCCGAGGACGGGCTGATCCGCCTCTATGTCGAGGCCGGCGACGCCGCGGTGCCGCAGCTCCTCCGCCTGCTCGACGCCGACCACCTCGCCACCCGGACCATCGCGATGTCGCGCCCGAGCCTCGACGACGTGTTCCTCCGCAAGACCGGCCGCTCGCTCCGGGAAGGCGAGGGGGCGTGACGGAAGGCGGGAATGGCAAATAGCGAGTAGCGAGTAGCGAGTAGCGAATAAAGGTGGATCAGAAGAAGCAACCAGGAGGCTCCTGGCGTCGGCACTTATGATGTTAGATTGCTTCGCTTCGCTCGCAACGACGGCACTATTCCCTGCTCCCTATTCGCTATTCTCTATTCGCTATTCCCTACTTGCTACTCGTATTCCCAGGAACTCCAAGCCATGACCAAGATCGCCCGCGACACCTGGCTGATGTTCCAGCGCTCGCTGATGCTGTCGCTCCGGAACCCGCTCTGGGTCTTCATCGGCCTCTTGCAGCCGGTCATCTATCTCGCGCTGTTCGCGCCGCTCCTGCAGAAGGTGGTGCAGATCCCGGGCTTCCCGCCGGGCGGCGCGTTCAACGTGTTCGTGCCGGGGCTCCTGATCCAGCTCGGTCTGTTCGGCGCCGCCTTCGTCGGCTTCGGCCTCCTCGCCGAGCTGCGTGCCGGGGTGGTCGAGCGCATGCGGGTCACGCCCGTCAGCCGCTTCGCCATGCTGCTCGGCCGCGCGCTGCGCGACGTGGTGATGCTGGTGGTGCAGGCCGCGGTGCTGATCGCGCTCGCGGTGCCGTTCGGGCTGACGGTGAACGCCGTGGGCGTCGTGGTCGCGCTCTGCCTGCTCGCGCTGGTCGGCCTGGTGATGGCGCCCCTGTCCTACGCCGTCGCGCTCTGGCTCGGCAGCGAGGACGCGCTGGCGCCGTTCCTCAACATGGTGTCGCTGCCGCTGCTGCTCCTGTCGGGCGTGCTCCTGCCGATGTCGCTTGCGCCCGACTGGCTGCAGACGCTGGCCAAGATCAACCCGCTGAGCCACGCCGTCAGCGCCATGCGCGCGCTCTTCAACGCCGATTTCGCCAATGGCGAGATCGCCTGGGGCGTCGGGCTGATGGCGGTGCTGGCCGCGCTGTCGCTCTGGATCGCCGGCCGTGCCTTCGGCCGCTCGCAGGTGTAACGGACTCCGCGCGTCATGGCCGGGCTGGTCCCGGCCATCCACGACTTCCTTGCGCGGCATGCTTACGGCAACCGCCCGCGGCGTGCATCGGGCCTGCCGATGCCCCCCCCGGACGGCTCGCGCCTTGCCGCTCCCGCACGGCGCCGGTATGGTCGCCGCCGGCGCGGGCGTAGTTCAGTGGTAGAACGACAGCTTCCCAAGCTGTATGTCGTGGGTTCGATTCCCATCGCCCGCTCCAGCAACGTCACGTTCGGGTTGGAGTAGCGCTAACGCGTATCCCGAAGGCGCACGGCAACGTCGGACCTCGACAGACCCGGCTTCATCATGCGCCGGCCGCCGCATGCACCCGACATCTATCGCAGCGACACCGTCCCCCAGGTGCTCAAGGAACGCCTCAGCAAGGCCGAAGGGCATATCAACGCGACCGATCGCAAGCTCTGGATGGACCCGGACCGCGGCCTGTGGTCCGCGCGCCAAGCCGTCGCAAGGCTCAGCGAGGCATGGCTTCACCTTCGCGGCTTCCTGCCAGAGCTGCCGGCCGCGGGACGATCCCTCTCCTCCGAACTGACACGGGCGCGCATCGACGCGCTCATTCGGCAGGCGGGTGCGTCGCAACTCGTTAGCGCCTGGCAGGAAATGGCGAGCGTCGAAGCGGCGATTCGCGCCCTATTTCTGGCCGAGCTGGACCGGCCGTCTCAGCCGACCAAGGCCCGTATCGAGGCGCACTGCCGTTATATCCAATTGTTGAGGGATATGCGGGACGCAGTCGTCAACGAGATTGCCGAATGTTGCGTCCGCATGCGTCCAATATCACATGCGGCGCTCAGGAGGGCGATCTTTGATGCCTTGGGCTCGGAGTCCATATTCGACGCATTGCATTGGAACGGAGCAGTCCCCGACCCGGCCATCGCCGTTCGGCACGTATCAGACGAAGTCCGTGCATGCTTGGACGAAGTGATCGAGCGCGACTATCTCGATCTCAGCGTTCGCCAGGACGTGCTCTATAGCGATCTTCTGGGGACTGGTGAGCTGGCGCCGAAGGCAGCGATATGTAGCGAGACCGCGTTCGAGAGGATGGCATCGGTGGTGACGTTCGATTTCGTGGGCCGGGTGCCGCTCCACGCGCTCGAAGTCGTCGGCCGTTGGGAACCCGGCGCGTGCCTCGCCGCGCTCCATCGATTGGCCCGCCTCGTCCGCCCCAACCCTGACGGCAATGGCGGACGGACAACGCTCCAATGGGCAGGTCTCGCCTGTTACCACACGCATAGCCGCGCACCTGGAGAGCTGCCCGCGATCGACTTCAGCGGAAAACGAAAACGCACGCTGAGTGACGAGATCGAGGCGGTGGTGCATTCTTCGTTCATTGCGAACGTGCCGAGCCCTGACGCCGCCAGCAGTCCGAAGGTCGAAACCTTCGCCTTCGATCGCATGGCCCTAACGCCGTCCGGGGATGGGGCGGTCACCGCGATCTTGATCGAATTCAGCGCTTTTCCGAGCGATCCGAGCGGCTAAGCCGATACCGCCTCGCCGCGCTGGGCGGCGCGGGTCATCGCCCGGACGCTCGCCTCCGCCAGCGCCGCGACGGCCTTGCGGTCGTCGTCCTGGCCGACCGCGATCGGCGCGCCGAACGTCACCACCGCGTCGATCCGGCCCTCCTTCAGCACGCGCCACAGGTGCGGGCCGAGATCCATGTCGCCATACCAGGCGAGCCGCGGCCGCTCGCGGCGGCCGACCGGCAGGCCGTTCCAGCGCGTATAGGCGATCGACACCGGCTGCACCCAGACCGTCGCGGCGCTCCCTCCCGCGATGGCGGCGCGGGCCGCGCCGATCAGCGCGGTGCGGAACGGCAGCACCCGGTTGTGGTCGCCCGAGGTGCCCTCGGCGAACAGCATCAGCACGTCGCCTTCGGCGAGGCGGCCGGCCATCTCGGCCGCCGTCTCCGCCGTCAGGCTGCGCCGCTCGCGGTCGACGAAGACCGAGCGCTGCAGCTTGGCGAACAGGCCGAACACCGGCCAGCTCGCGACCTCGCGCTTGGCGACGAAGGAGACCGGCAGCACCGCCGACAGCACGGGGATGTCGAGCCACGAGACGTGGTTGCCGGCGAGGAGCAGCGGGCGCCCCTCGGCCGGCCGGCCGACGACGGTGCGGCGGATGCCGGCGAGGCGGCCGACGATGCGGTGGTAGAGCACGGGAATGGTGCGGGCGAGCGGCGAGCCGGTGGCGAGCGCCAGCGCCTGCAGCGGGATGCCGACGAGGCTCACCGCGGCGAGCGCGGCCGTCAGCAGCACCGCGCGGGTCGCGGCCATGGCTAAAGCGAATCGGGGCGCGGTCGGAGAGGCCCCCTCCACCGCGCTTCGCGTGGTCGCCCTCCTTCGCTGATGCGGGGGAGGAGCGCGCCCAGGGCAGCGAGCGGGAGAGGCCCTTTGCCGGTTCGATTTGGCCAGCTCATGTCGTGGCGGGCGGCAGTTCAGTCTTTGTCGTCGGCCGGCACGCCGTAGAGCTCGAGCCGGTGGTCGACCAGCTTGAAGCCGAGGCGCCGCGCGATCTCGGCCTGGAGCCGCTCGATCTCGGCGTCGTGGAACTCGACCACGCGGCCGGTGCGAAGGTCGATCAGGTGATCGTGATGGGTGTCGTGCTGCTGCTCGTAGCGCGAGCGCCCGTCGCGGAAATCGTGGCGGGTGACGATGCCGGCGTCCTCGAACAGGCGCACGGTGCGATAGACCGTCGAGATCGAGATGTGCGGGTCGATGCCGGAGGCGCGGCGATAGAGCTCCTCGACATCGGGATGGTCGGTCGCCTTCTCCAGCACGCGGGCGATGACGCGGCGCTGCTCGGTCATGCGCATGCCCTTGGCCGCGCACTGCTCCTCGATGGCGGTGGCGCCTGCCGGCTCGTCGCTGGTCTTGCTCACGAAGTCCGCCTTTCAGGGGCAGTTTATAAGAGGACTAAATCTCAGCCAAGCGTCCGTGCCAGCACCAGCGCGGTGCCGCGGCTGCCGTCGGCATGGGCATAGTAGGCCGGCCGGCGGCCGACCTCGGCGAAGCCGAAGCGGGCATAGAGCGCACGGGCCGGGGCGTTGGCCTCGTCGACCTCGAGGACGACGCGGCCGACGCCGCGCCCGGCGAGGCGGCCGAGATGGCGGGTGAGGAGCGGCACGCCGGCGCCGCGGCCGCGCCAGCGCCGCGCCACCGCGATCGACAGGAGCTCGGCCTCGCCGGCGGCGTTGCGCGACATCGCGAAGCCGTCGAGCGCATCGGCGCGGCTGCCGGCGCGGAGCCGGTCGGCCACGACCGCCGGGTCGGAGAGGAGGGTCGCGACCTCCGCCTCGCTCCAGCCGCGGGCGAACGAGGCGGCGTGCAGCGCCGCGATGGCCCGGGCATGGCCAGGCTGCGCGGGGTCGATCCGCCAGTCGGGTCGGCTCCAGCGGCTGCCGAGCAGGCTCATCGCCGCGCCACCTGGGCTGCGCCCTGCGGCCGCGCGTCGGCGCCGCGGAGATAGAGCGGCCGCGGCGGCCGCTCGGGCACCTCGCTGACCGCGGCGAGCCGGGCGAGCCACACCGGGTCCGGCACGAGGCCGGTCGGCTCGGCCAGCGCCGGGGG
>DASZVN010000230.1:0-20733 GCA_035547055.1 Hyphomicrobiales bacterium | reverse complement strand
GACCCCGACGGCACCGGCGCCGACGCCGAGGTACAGTTCGCCACGCTCGCCCGCCACCCGGCGCTGACCGCCGCGGATTTCATGGTGGCGTGAGCTGTATGAAGAGGGACATTGATCTCGTCATCTTCGACTGTGACGGCGTCCTCGTCGACAGCGAGCCGCTTTCATGCCGCATCCGTGCGGAGTGGCTGACCGAGGTGGGCTATCCGATTTCCGCCGACGAGGTGACGCGGCGCTTCATCGGTGTCTCGGAACGTGATCTCAGGCTGAGATCGAGGCGGAGATCGGCCGTGCCCTGCCGCCGGATGAGCACGAGACTCGGCTCAAGGCGCTGATCGAGGAAGGATTGGCGCCCGTTGCCGGCATGGCAGTGTTGCTGGGCGATATCCTAGGGGCGGGGCTGCGCTGTTGCGTGGCGTCAAGCGCATCGCCGGAAAAGCTCGACCTTGTGTTGCGGCTGACGGGCCTGCGACCGTATGTGGCGCCGAACGTCTTCAGCAGCCGAATGGTGGCGCGGGGGAAGCCCGCTCCGGACATCTTTCTCCACGCGGCGGCGCAGATGGGCATCGCACCCGAGCGCTCCGTCGTGGTGGAGGACAGCGTCGCCGGAATTGAGGGTGCTCTCGCCGCCGGTATGCGTGCTTTTGGCTTCTGCGGTGGGAGCCACTGCCTGGCCGATCATGGCGAACGGCTCCACGCGGCCGGCGCCGACGCGATCTGCCCTGACGCCGCCGGTCTCCGCCTCGCCCTCCTCGGCGAGCGGCCCGCCATGGCCAACGCATAGCGAAAGCGGCTACACACGACGCTCCCAGCGGCGGAGGCGGGGACGGTGTGGCGCCAGTTTGCATCGGTCAGCGGGCTGACGCTGCTGTCGCGCCTGGTCGGCTTCGCCCGCGACGTCGCGATCGCCGCCTTTCTCGGCGCGGGGCCGCTGGCCGACGCCTTCATGGTGGCGTTCCGCCTGCCCAATCATTTCCGCGCGATCTTCGCCGAGGGCGCCTTCAACGCCGCGTTCGTCCCGGCCTATACCCGCTCGCTGACCGAGGGCGGCGAACGCGGCGCGCGCGACTTCGCCGGCGAGCTCCTGGTGCTCACCGTCGCGGTGCAGCTCGTCATCCTGGCGCTGGCGCTGGCGCTGACGCCCTGGGTGGTGCGCCTCCTCGCGCCGGGCTTCGTCGATCAGCCGGTCGAGTTCGCCCGCACCGTGGCGCTGACCCGGATCACCTTCCCCTATCTCGGGCTGATCTCGGTGGTGACGCTGGTCTCGGGCATGCTGAATGCCCATGCCCGCTTCGCCGCCGCGGCCGCCGCGCCCGTGCTGCTCAACCTCTGCATGATCGGGGCGCTGTTCCTCGCGCCGCATTTCCCGACCACCGCCCATGCGCTCGCCTGGGGCGTCACCGCCTCGGGTGTCGCCCAGCTCGTGCTGGTGCTGGCGGCTCTCTGGCGCGGCGGCATCGGCTTCGAGCTCAACTGGCCGCGGCTCGATCTCGGCGTCCGCCGCTTTCTCCGCGCCTTCGGCCCGGCGGTGATCGGATCGGGCGGTCAGCAGATCGCGATGTTCGCCGACACCATCATCGCGACCTTCCTGCCGCGCGGCTCGGTGTCGTACCTCTATTATGCCGACCGGCTCTACCAGCTCCCGCTGGCCCTGGTCGGCATCGCGCTCGGCACCGTGCTCCTGCCCGAGCTGTCGCGCCGGCTCGCCGAGGGCGACGCCATAGGCGCGCGCCGTCGCCTCAACCGGGCGATCGAGGGCGCGCTGGTGCTGACGCTGCCCTGCGCGGCGACCTTCCTGGTGCTGGCGGAGCCGCTGGTCGCGGTGCTGTTCGGCCGCGGTGCGTTCGACGCCGCGGCGATCGCGGGCTCCTCGTCGGTGCTCCGCGCCTATGGCCTCGGCCTCGTCGCGGTGGTGCTGGTGCGGGCGCTGGTGCCGGCCTTCTACGCCCGCGGCGACACGGCGACGCCCGTGAAGGTGCTGCTCGCCGCGACGGCCGTGAACGTCGGGCTGAAGACGGTGCTGATCGGCCCGTTCGCCGCGGCCGGCCTGTCGCTGGCGACCTCGATCGGCGCCTGGGTGAACGCCCTCCTGCTGGCAGCCATCCTGCTGAGGCGGGGCGATCTCGTCCGCGACCCGCGCCTCGTCGGGCGCGGGCTCGCCGCGCTCGTCGCCGCGGTGGCGATGGCGGCGGTGCTGGTGGCGAGCGGGCCGCTGGCCGCGCCGCTCGCCGGCGCCGTCCGGCAGGTTCCGGATCTCGTGCCGCTCGCGGTGCGCGGCCTTCTCGGCCTCGCGGCCTATGGTGCGGTCGTCGTCGCGGCCTCGCGGCTCCCCGTCCGCGGCGCCTCCGCCGCCGGGTGAGCGGCGCGCCAGCGCCGGCTGGCGATGGCGAGGCCCCAGACCAGGCCCTGCAGCAGATGCAGGTGGCGCCAGTGGTCCTCGTCGATGATCCAGGCCTCGCCCACCGAGACGACGTAGCTCGCGTAGATGCAGACGAAGGCGCGCTGCCACGGCGTCCGGACGGACAGCGCCATCCCGCCGATGACGAGCGTCGAGGCGACGATCGCCGGCCACATCACCCCGCCCAGCCAGCCGTAGGACATGAAGGCGTTGAGGAAGGTGTTGTGGGTGTCCTCGGGGAAGATGGTGCTGAACTGCAGCATCCCGATGCCGAACGGCTTGTCGAGCGCCAGCATGAAGCCGAGGATGTGGCGGCCGAACCGGCCGAGGCGGCCGGCGTCGTAGGGCTGCTCCAGGGCGGCGCGCTGGACGAAAAGGTCCATCACCGCCGGGATCGCCAGCAGCGCCACGACGAACAGCGCCAGCAGCACCGCGCCGACGATGGCGAGGCGGACGATGCGCCGCCGCTCGCGGGGCGAGTCCGACTGGGCGAAGGTGATCACCGTCATCAGCGCCGCCGAGAGGACGAGCTGGCCCCAGGCGGCGCGCGAGAAGCTGAGGAACACCCCGATCACCAGGATGCCGAGCGCGGGCAGGACGACCAGCGAGGCGCGGAGGCCGCGGGTCAGGAAACGCTGGAGCAGCAGGGCCGCCGGCAGGATCAGGAACGGCCCGAACACGTTCGGGTCCTTGAAGGTGGAGCGGACCCGCTCGTAGAGCAGGAACTGCTCGTAGTCCGGCAGCTTGTGGAAATAGGCGGGGATGCCGATCAGCGCGCAGATCACCGCGCCGACGACGTAGCCCTGCAGCAGGGCGCGGAGCCGCCCGTCGGTGTCCTCGGCGATGACCAGGGCATAGAAGATGCCGGTCAGCGCGAGATAGATGCCGGTCAGCGTCCAGGTCAGGGTGTCGGGCTTGTCGATCACCTGCACCAGGGTGATGCAGGCGCCGAGCTGGTAGAAAAAGATCAGGACGATCAGCGGCACGTGGGTCGCGGTCAGGCGCAGCCCGGTCGCGACGAACAGCGCCATCGCCAGCGCCAGCACCGCCTCGTAGGGCGACGGCTCGATGAAGACGACGAAGCCGGAGAAGCCGCAGAGCCACATCATGCCCCGCTGCAGCCGGGCGATGCTGACGGTGTAGCGCGGCCGCGCGTCGATTTCCGCCACGGCGGTCATTGCGGCTGCCTCCGCCCGCAGCCGTCATCGCGAAGAGCGAAGCGACGAAGCGACCCAGGGGCAACGGCCGCTGGCGCCCGCGGCTCCCGGGTTGCTTCGCTGTGCCCGCAATGACGGGGAGGAGGCGGTGCGCCGTAGGGGGGGCAGGCTCTGCTTGCCCACGTCGCAAGCATCGGCGAGCCGATGCCCACCCTCCAAGTCTGCTCGCGACGGCCGGCGGCGCTCAAAACGCGTTCTCCGCCTTGGCGAGGGCGAGCGGCGTCTTGAGCAGGATCAGGACGTCGAACAGGATCGACCAGTTCTCGATGTAGTAGAGGTCGTGGGCGACGCGCTGGCGCAGCTTCTCCGGATCGTCGACCTCGCCCCGCCAGCCGTTGATCTGGGCCCAGCCGGTGACGCCGGGCTTGACCCGGTGGCGGGCGAAATAGCCGTCGACGACCTGCTCCCAGGTCTGGTCGTTGGTGTTGGAGTGCAGCGCGTGCGGCCGCGGGCCGACCAGCGACAGCTCGCCCCGGACCACGTTGAAGAGCTGCGGCAGCTCGTCGATCGAGGTCTTGCGGATGAAGCGGCCGACCCGGGTGACGCGGGGGTCGCCGCGGGTCACGGCCTTCTTGGCCGCCTCGTCGCGCTGGGCGTGGTGCATCGAGCGGAACTTGAAGACGCCGATCACCTCGTTGTTGAAGCCCCAGCGCTTCTGGCGGAACAGCACCGGCCCCGGCGTGTCGAGCTTGATCGCCAGCGCGACCAGCGCCATCAGCGGCGACAGCGCGAGGAGGGCGAGCGAGCCGACCGCGAGGTCGAAGCCGCGCTTGGTCAGCGCGTTCCAGTCCGCGATCGGACGGTCGGCGACGTTCACCACCGGCACGGTGCCGAGCCGCGAGCCGCGCGAGCGGAAGCCGAGCTTGTCGGTGTGGGCGGCGAGGCGGATGTCGACCGGCAGCACCCAGAGCTGCTTCAGGATCTCCTGCACCCGGCGCTCGGCGGTGAGCGGCAGGGTGATGAGCAGCATGTCGATCTTGGCGCGGCGGGCGAAGTCGACCAGCTCGGCGACGGTGCCGAGCTTGGGATAGCCCGCGACCACCGGCGGGGAGCGCTCGTCGCCCCGGTCGTCGAAGACGCCCCAGATGCGGACGTCGTTCTCCGGGGTGGCTTCGAGCCGCTCGATCAGCTCGGCCGCGGCGGTGCCGCCGCCGACCAGGATGGCGCGGCGCTCGAGCCGGCCGGCCGCGGTCCAGCGTCGCACCAGGAGCGCGAGCGCGGCGCGGAGCACCGCGAGGCCGCCGAGGCCCGCGACGTACCAGGCGCCGAACCACGATCGCCATTCCGAATCGCCGGGGGCGAGCAAGGCCAGCGCGACGACGAAGATCACGAACAGCGCCGTCCATGCCGCGGCGGCGATGCCGAAGCCGCGGGCGAAGCGGCCGAGCGCGCCGACCTCGTAGCCGTCGGCGGCCTGCGCGAACAGCAGCAGCGCGAGCGGCGCGCCGCCGAGCGGCAGCAGCGCGAGCGGCGGCAGCGGGGCATGGGTCGCGACCGCCGCGGCGGTGCCGATCACCACCGCGAGAAAGGCGTCGGCGCCGCGGACGAGCCCGCTGAGGACCGGCTGCGACACCGTGCGGCGGTCGAGCCGCGCGGCGATGTCGGCGGCGCGCGGGGCGCGCCAAAGCTCCGCCGCCGGCGGGCCCGCACCCTCCGGTGGACGGCCGACCTTGGCTTGGTCGAGCTGGGTCATGGCCATCGCGCTGCTCTCGCCGCAAGCTGCCCCGGCAAGTGCAAAGAAGCCGTTAGCGTGGACGGATGCTTCCTGGGTGGGCATCGGCTTGCCGATGCCCACGACGCAAGTCGGGCCTGCCCGGCTTGCGCACTTCCCGTGGTCGACCGGACGAGCCCGTGTCGACGTGGGCAGGCCTTGCCCGCCCAGCCTGCGAAGGCGGCGGCGCTACGCCGCGAGGTCGGGCCGCGCGGCGAGGTAGAACTCGGTGATGCGGCGGGCCATGCCGGCGAGGGTGTGGCGGCGCTGGAAATAGGCGCGGCGCGCGGCGGCGGCGGACGCGGTCGCGGCCGGGTCGGCCAGGATCGCGGCGAGCGCGTCGGCGAGGCGGGCGGCGTCGCCAGGCGGCACCAGCCGGTCGGCCTCCGGCGCCAGGATCTCGGGAATGCCGCCGACCGCGGTCGCGACGATCGGCATGCCGGCGGCCACCGTCTCCAGCACGATGTAGGGGCTCGATTCGTTCCGCGACGGCACCACCACGGCGCGCGCGGCGGCGAAGGCCTTGCGCGCCGGCGTCGGCGCCTGGAACCGCACCCGCGCGCCGAGGCCGAGCTCCGCCGCAAGCGCCACGTAGCGCGCGCGGTCGGGCCCGTCGCCGACGAAGAGGGCGCTGGCGCGGCGGCCGTGGCGGGTCTCGAGCTCCTTCAGCGCGGCGAGGAGGACGTCCGGCCCCTTGATGTCGCGCATCATCCCGACGAACAGGAAATCGACCGCGTCGGGGGCCGGCGCGACGGGCTCGAACTCGGCGGGGCGGAGCCCGTTCCTGACCTCGGTGGTCGCGACCCGGGGCGCGCCGATCGCCGCGGCATAGACGCCCTTCTCGTAGCCCGAGACGAACACGAGGCCGTCGGACAATCGCTCCAGCCCGCGCTCGATCGCGAAATAGGCGCGGCCCGAGGCGCTCTTCGGGTCGTGGTGGAGGCTGCCGCCGTGCGGCGCATAGAAGCGGCCGACCGGGCGGCGGCGGTTGAGCCAGGTGCCGATCAGCCGGGCATAGGCGCCGCCCTTGGCGCCGTGGCCGTGCAGCACGTCGGGCTTCAGCGCCGAGACCGTGGCCAGCATCCGGCGCGCGGCGAGCGCGTCGGCCGGCGAAATTTGGCGGCGCATCGGCAGCCGCGTCACCCCGAGCGCGAGGGACGGGCGGAGCGCGGCGATATGGCTGTCCTCGAAGGCGCCGCCGGTCGCGGAGTCGCAGATCACGCCGACCTCGTGGCCGGCGGCAGCCTGCTCGCGCGCCAGGTCCTCGATATGGCGGAAGATGCCGCCGATCGGGGCGCGGACGCAGTGCAGGATACGCAACGGACGCATCGAAAGCCCTAGAACCAGCGCTCCCGCGCCGTGATGACGTCGCCCGGCTCGATCAGCGCGGTGACCGGGGCGGTGACCCGCACGATGCGGCCGTCGACCTTGCGGGCGATGATCACCGAATCGTGCCGTGCCCTGGGCGAGAAGCCGCCCGCGACCGCGACGGCCTTCTCCGCGGTCATGCCGGCCTCGTAGGGGTACTGGCCGGCGGTCGTGACCTCGCCGAGGACGAAGAACGGGCGGTAGGTGTCGACATCGACGGTCACGTCCGGGTCGCGCAGATAGCCGCCCCGCAGCCGGGTCGCGATCGCGGCCCGAAGCGCGGAGGTGGTTTCGCCGGCCGCCGGCACCGCGCCGATCAGGGGCACCGTGACCTTGCCGCCGGCATCGACCGGATAGACCCCGGTCAGGTTGGTCTGCCCGTAGACGGTGAGCCGCACCTTGTCGCCGGGGCCGAGCACGTAGGGCCCGGGCTCGCCGGCGAAGGCCACCGGGGCAGGGGGCGGTGCACAGGCGCTCACGCCGAGGGTCATGGCCGCCACGAAGACGAACGGAAGCAAGGAGACCAAGCGAACCATCGGCACGGGTACTCCGCAGCGCAGGCGACTGTCTCGGAGATAGCGCCGACGTGGTTAACAAAGGCTTGGGCGGGCAGGGCCGCGCTCTTGGTTAACGACATCGCAACCATGGCGAGGGGAAAACCGGCATGCGCGGACTGCGCCGCTGCCGTCGTGCGAGTAGGGAGGGTCCATGTCGAGCCTGTCGCCTGAGCCGGAACGCGGCGGCGAAATCGACCTCGGCGCTCTCGGCCGCGCGCTGTGGCGGAAGCGCTGGCGCGTGGTGGTGCCGACGGTCGTGGTGGCGCTGCTCGCCATCTTCATCGTCGCCCGGATGACCCCGGAATATCGCTCCGAGGCGCGCGTCCTCATCGAGAACAGCGAGAACGTCTACACCAGTCCGGGCATCGCCAACCCCGGCGTCACCCGCACCGACCGCGCGGTCGACGACCAGGAGATGGCGAGCCAGGTCCAGCTCGTCCTGTCGCGCGACCTCGCGGTCAAGGTCATCGGCAAGCTCAAGCTCGGCACGCTGACCGAGTTCGACCCGCTGGCCCACGGCATGTCGCTGCCGACGCGGATCCTGGTGCTGTTCGGGCTCCGCCGCGATCCGCGGCGGATGTCGGCCGAGGAGCGCGTGCTCGCGCACTACTACGACAACCTCGACGTCTTCCAGGTCGGCCATTCCAACGTCATCTCGATCGACTTCGAATCGAAGGATTCCGAGCTCGCCGCCCGCGTCGCCAACGGCATCGCCGAGGGCTTCCTCGCGCTCCAGCAGAGCGCGAAGCAGTCGTCGACGCGCTCGGCCTCGACCTGGCTCGGCGGCGAGATCGACCATCTGCGCGCCCGCGTCGCCGATGCCGAGAAGAAGGCCGCGGACTTCCGCAGCAAGTCGGACCTCTTCATCGGCTCGAACAACGCGCCGCTCTCGCAGCAGCAGCTCGGCGAGCTGAACAGCGAGCTCGCCCGCGCCCGCGGCGACGAGGCCGTGGCCGCGGCCAAGGCCACCCAGATCCGCGCCGCGGTGGCCTCCGGCAGCCTCGCCGAATCGCTCGACATCGCCAATTCCGAGCTGATGCGCGCCCTGGTGCAGCAGCGCGCCCTGATGGGCGCGGCGATCGCCCGCGCGCGCCTGACCTACGGGCCGCAGCACCCCGAGCTCCGCGAGATGAACGCCCAGCTCGCCGGGCTCGACCGCCAGATCCGCGACGAGGCGCTGAAGCTCGCCGCGGCCTACGAGGCCGAGGGCAAGGTCGCCGCCGGCCGGGTCGCGAGCCTCAGGAAGGAGATCGCCGACCAGCAGGTGGTCGCCGCCACCGCCGGCCAGCAGGACATCGAGCTGCAGGCGCTCCAGCGCGACGCCGCGGCCGAGCGCAACCTGCTCGACCAGTATCTCGCCCGCTACCGCGACGCCGTCGCCCGCGAAAGCCTGGCGGCGCTGCCGCCGGACGCCCGCGTCATCTCGCAGGCGGTCGCGACCTCGACGCCCTATTTCCCGAAGCCGGTGCCGATCGTCGTGATCGCGACCCTCGCGGCGCTGATGATCGCGGCCGGCGTCGTCACCGCCGGCGAGCTGATGCGCCGCGCGGCGCCGGCGGCAGAGGAAGGAGAGGCGGTGGCGGAGGCGCCGATCGCGACGCCGCTGCCGGTGCGGGAGAGGGCCGCGAGCGCGGTCACCGTCGCCGCGTCGCCCGCGGCCGAAACGCCGGCCGAGCCGGTCAAGGCGCCGGCCGCGGACGAGATCGTGGCGGTGCCGCCGGTCGCCGACACCGTCGCAGCGTTCGGCCGCCTGCACGAGCCCGCCGCGGGCCGCCGCTCGACCCCCGTCGACATCGAGGCGGCCGACGCCGCCGTGGTCGGCCAGCTCGCCGCCAAGCTCGCCGCCGCGCCCAAGGGCGAGGATGCGATGGACATCCTCCTCGTCGGCGCGTCCGGCGGGGCCGACGCCGGCGATGTCGGCCTGTCGCTCGCCCGCGCGCTCGCCGAGGCCGGGCGCAAGGTGGTGGTGGTCGACGCCGGCGGGCAGAGCGCCGTGCTCGCGGCCGCCGCGCCGAAGGACGACCACGCCGGGCTCGGCGAGCTCCTCGGCGGCGGCGCCTCGTTCGGCCAGACCATCCACCGCGACGCCGGCTCGGCCGCCCATCTCGTGCCCCACGGCAGCGGCGAGGTGCTGAAGGCGACGGCGTGGCCGCGGCTCGAGACCGTGCTCGACGCGCTCGGCCTGACCTATGATTTCGTCCTCGTGGTCGGACCGGCGGTCGAGGGCGACGCCGCGCTCGCCCGCCTCGCCAAGCGCTGCCGCGCGGCCATCCTGGTCGGGGTCGGCAGCGCCACCGCCCCGGCGACCCAGGCCGCCTATCGGCGCCTCGTCGGCGAGGGTCTCGACGACATCGTGGTGCTGCTGACCCGGCCCTCGGGCGGCGACGCCGCCGCGCCCGCGAGCGCCTGACGCCTTCCGGGTAGGGTGGGCATCGCAAGGCGATGCCTACGTCCGGCGTCGGGTGCAGCTACCGCGACGGGCGGCTGAGCCAGCCGAGCAGGAAGCCGACGCCGATCGCGACCGCGATGGCGGGCATCGGATTGTGCTCCACCGTGCGCTCGACCGCGCGATAGGCCTCGCCGGAGCGGTCGCGGGCATCACGGGCGAGGCCGCTGCCGGCCTGCTGCACGGTATGGAGCAGCTCCTCGACGGCCGGCGCCAGCCCGCCGAGGCCGAGGCCGGCGGCAAGCGAGCCGCCATGGCCGTTGCCGGCGAGCGGCGCTTTCGCGCGCCGGCGCAGGTCATCGCTCAGCGTGGCGATGTCGGACTTCAACTCGTCGATCCGGTCGGTGAAGCTGCCGGACAGGCTGTCACGCAAGGCCATCGGGGTTTCTCGCTGCTGGCGGATTACGTCGTGCGCCCTCAACGCCCGAACCGCCCCGCCGGTTTCGCAGGCGCGGCGGCGGTTCTGGCGGCCGTCGCGCCCGCCCGTGGTCGTCCCGCTCATGAACGGTTAATCATAAGAATGGGTAAGAATTCATCGTTAATCGCGACAGAATTGCGGCAAATGCCGAGAAGACTGCGCCGCGCCCCTGTGGAAGCCAAAACTTGATTCGAGCTGTTTACGTTTTCGCGACGTCCGGGGCATACGGTGCGCGCCTCGATCGGGCCGACCGAGAGTTGTGGGGTTAGGCGCACGTGCTTCAATTCGCTGCTGATCTGTTGCAGAGCGTCGACCCGTGGCTGTTCGCACTCGCGATCCTGCTGAGTGCCGGCGCCGCCGTCGGCGGCTTCGTGGTCCTCGGCCACGCCCAGGGCCACGAGGCCGCGACCGCGCGGAGCTGGGTGTTCCTGGCCGCGGTCACCACCGGCACCGGCGTCTGGGGCGCGGAAGCGGTCGCCCTTCTCGCCTACGCGCCGGCGCCCTACGCCGCCGTCGGCTATGCCGCCCCGGGGCTCATGGTCTCGCTGATCGCCGCGATCTCGTCGTCCTGGGCGGCGCTGACGCTGTTCCGGCGCGCCGCGACGCCGCTCGGCCGGGCCGGCGCCGGCGCGGCGCTCGGGGCGGGGATGGCGGTGGTCGAGATCGTCGGCCTCGTCGGGCTTCACGCCCAGGGCAGCTTCGTCTGGCACGCCGTGCCGCTCGGCGGCGCCGCGATCGCCGCCGTCGGCCTCGCCGCCCTGGCGTTCGCGGCGGCCGGGCACGCGGCGAGCGGGCGCGAGCGGGCGCAGGGCGCGCTCGGCGTCACGGTCGCGCTCGCCGTCCTCGCCGCCCTCGGCCTGTCGGCGATCGGCTTCGTGCCCGATGCCCGAATTGCGATCCCGGGGCGGGCGCTGAACGGCCAGCTCGTCGGCGTCGCCGTGGCGGCCGTCACCATCCTGATGTTCGGCACCGTCCTGATCACCTGGGTGCTCGACCTGCAGACCAGGCGCGAGAACGAGCAGAAGCTGCACTATCTCGCCCGCCACGACCTCCTGACCGGCCTCCTCAACCGCACCAGCTTCCAGGAGGGCGTCGTCGCCGCCATCGCCCGCGCCGCCGCCGAAGGGCAGGGCGGCGCGCTGCTCTGCCTCGACATGGACGGCTTCAAGGACGTCAACGACATCTTCGGCCACGGCGCCGGCGACCGCGTGCTCGCCGAGGTGGCGCGGCGGCTGCGCGAGCTCGGGCCGCCGCCGGCGCTGGCGGCGCGGCTCGGCGGCGACGAGTTCACCCTGTTCGTGACCGACCCGGCGCCCGGCGAGGCCGCCGCCGCGCTCGCCCGGCGCATCATCGAGCGCATCTCCCAGCCGATCGAGGTCGAGGGCAACCGCCTCAGCCTCGGCATCAGCATCGGCGTCGCGCTGTACCCCGCCGACGCGCAGGAATTCGCCGTCCTGATGACCCAGGCCGACATCGCGCTGTCGCGCGCCAAGGCGGCCGGGCGCGGCGTCTGCCGCTTCTTCGAGCAGCAGATGGACGACGCGGTCCGGGCGCGGCGCAGCCTCGGCTTCGATCTCCGCCAGGCGCTCGGCACGGCGCAGCTCCAGGTCCACTACCAGCCGCAGTTCGACATGGGGAGCGAGCAGGTCATCGGCTTCGAGGCCCTGCTGCGCTGGAACCACCCGGTGCGCGGCGCGGTGTCGCCGTCGGTGTTCATTCCGATCGCCGAGGAGAGCGGCACCATCCTCCTGCTCGGCGAATGGGTGCTGCGCGAGGCCTGCCGCGAGGCGGCGAGCTGGCGGCGGCCGCTCGGCATCGCGGTCAACCTCTCGGCCGCCCAGTTTCGCCAGAACGGGCTCTTCGAGACGATCGTCGGGGTGCTGGAGGAGACCGGCCTCGCGCCCGAGCGGCTCGAGCTCGAGATCACCGAATCGATCCTGGTCGAGAACGGCGAGCGCACGCTGGCGCTGCTGACGCGGCTGAAGGAGCTCGGCGTCCGCATCGCGATGGACGATTTCGGCACCGGCTATTCCAGCCTGTCGACGCTGCAATCCTTCCCGTTCGACAAGATCAAGATCGACCAGGGCTTCGTCTCGATGGTCGGGCGCTCGACCAAGAGCACGGCGATCGTGCGCGCCATCCTCCGCCTCGGCGAGAGCCTCAACACCCCGGTGATGGCCGAGGGCGTCGAGACCGAGGAGCAGCGCGCCTTCCTCCGCGACCAGCAATGCCCCTCGGTGCAGGGCTTCTTCTACGGCGAGCCGGCGCCGATCACGGCCTATCGCGAGCTGGTCCACGGCGACGACGCCAAGTCCGCCGCGGCATAGCCCGCCGGCCCGTCTCCAGCACCGCCGATCCGCACCCGCCGGCGAGGGCCGGCGGCGCGGCGTTGCGCTGCGCCGATTGCCGCGGCATCATCCGCGGCCTTGACGGCGACGGCCGGGACGGCGACAGCTCGGGCGCGCGCTTCGGCCCCGAACGGACCCGCCCCCCGCCACAGCCGGGCGAGGGGTCTCTTCGTGCCGGCGTGCGAGGCGATCAAGAACAGCGCTCGGGCGCACTCGGCGAGGGCCGGACCGGGACAGGGAGGGAGGAAGGATGATCTCGACGATCAAGCTCTTGGCGCTCGGCGCCGGGGCCGCGGTGCTGGCGGCGGCGCTGCCGGCAGAGGCGCAGAAGGCGCAGGACGCGCTGCGCGTCGCCTATACCGACCCGATCTCCACGACCAACGGCTTCTTCGATCCCAAGCCCGAGACCGCCGCGGTCCAGCGCGCCGTCTACAGCACGCTGATCGTCTACGATCCCACCACGCGCACCTTCAAGCCCGACCTCGCGACGGCATGGAAGCGGGTCGGACCGACCACCCTGGAGTTCACGCTGCGCCAGGGCGTCACCTGGCACGACGGCACGCCGTTCACCGCGGACGACGTCGTGGACACCTTCAACTGGCTGGTCGATCCGAAGACGCGGCTGCGCTTCGGCTTCATCTACACCTCGCGCTTCGCGAAGGCCGAGAAGGTCGACGACCGCACCGTGCGCGTCGAGGAGAAGGGCGTCTTCGCCGACGACCTGATGACCATCGCGGTGAACCTGACGATCTTTCCCAAGCACGTGATCGACACCTTTGCGAACAAGGCGGACTTCGCTCGCGAGAAGCCGATCGGCACCGGCCCCTATAAGGTGGTCTCGATCTCGCCGAGCACGGGCGTGAAGCTGGTGAAGTTCGACAAGTACGTCTCGCCCGGGCCGTGGCGCCCGGCAGCCTCGATCAGCAAGATCGACATCCTGCCGATCCCGGACCTGCAGACCGAGATGGCGCAGCTCATGACCGGCGGCATCGACCTGATGCACGACGTGCCGCGCGACCAGGCGCTGCAGATCGTCAGCAATCCCGACTACAAGATGACGGTGGCCCAGGGCCTCAACGTCTTCTACATGAACATGGATGCCGCCGGCCGCTCCGGCAACAAGGCGCTGACCGACGTGCGCGTGCGCAAGGCGCTGGAAATGGCGGTGGATCGCCAGGCCCTCGCCAAGAACGTGGCGCCTCCCGGCGCGACGACCCCGAACGCCATCTGCGTGCCGGTCATGATCGGCTGCGCCGTCAGCAACGCCCCGCCCGCGCACGACGTCGCGGGGGCGAAGAAGCTCCTCGCCGAGGCCGGCTATCCCAACGGCTTCGACGTCGACATGGTGTCCAACCCCGGCGGCGAGCAGATCTCCGAGGCGATCGCCGGCCAGCTCCGGGAAGCCGGGGTGCGGGCAAAAGTCGAGCACCTGACCTTCGCCGGCTACCGCGCCCGCCAGGTCGCCGGCAAGCTCGAGCTTCTCATCGGCAACTGGGATGCCGGCGGCACCCCCGACGAGGCGAGCACGGTCAATTTCTTCTGGGACGGCGGCGCGCGCGACTATGCCCGCGACAAGGAGATCCTGAAGCTCGGGGAGGAAGCCACCCGCGAGCGCGATGCCGAAAAGCGCGATGCGCTCTACCGCAAGATCTTCGACATCAACAACGAGAAGGCCTACGACCTGCCGCTGACGACCTTCCCCGCGGTGTTCGTCCACACCAAGGACCTCAAGGTCGAGACCGACACGATCGGCGCTTTGGCGGTGGACTACGCCCGTCTGCAGTGGCAGTGACCGGAAGAGGCACCCGGCCGGCGGCAGGCCGCCGGCCGGAGGAGTGACATGCTGCGTTTCTTCGTCCGCCGGCTGATCATTGCCGTCCTCGTCGCGATCACGGTGTCGATCATCGGCTTCGCGCTGCTGCGCGCCTCGGGCAACCTCGCGGTCATCCTGGCGGGCGACCGCGCCACCCCGGCCGAGATCGCCGCGACCGCGCACAAATACGGCCTCGATCGGCCGCTCCCGATCCAGTATCTCGACTGGGCCGGCCGGCTGGTCCAGGGCGATTTCGGCCGCTCGCTGTTCACCGACGAGAAGGTGTCCGACCTCATCGCCGAGCGCATCGGCGTCACCATCGGCGTCGCGATCCCGGCGCTCATCATCGCGCTCGTGATCTCGGTGCCGCTCGGCATGGTCGCGGCGCTCCGCGCCAATTCCTGGGTCGACCGCACGGCGCTGGCGGTCGCCGTGTTCGGCCAGGCCATTCCGCTGTTCTGGCTGGCGCTGGTGCTGATCTTCGTGTTCGGGGTGATGCTGCGCTGGCTGCCGATCTCGGGTTCGTCGACGCCGGCGCATTTCATTTTGCCGAGCGTGACCCTCGCGGTCGCGGTCCTGCCGCCGTTCATGCGGCTGACCCGCACCGGCATGATCGACGTGATGAACTCCGACTACATCCGCACCGCCTGGGCCAAGGGGCTGAAGCCGGGGCGGGTGCTGTTCAAGCACGCGCTCCGCAACGCCATCCTGCCGATCGTCTCGCTGGCCGCGGTCTCGCTCGGCTTTCTCCTCGGCGGCTCGGTCGTGATCGAGACCATCTTCGCGCTGAACGGCATCGGCCAGCTCGCCTACCAGTCGATCCTTCGGGTCGATTTCCCGGTGGTGCAGGCGATCCTGGTGTTCGTCTCGCTCTGCTACATCGTGCTGACGCTGATCTCCGACCTCATCAACGCCAAGCTCGACCCCAGGATTCGCCTCGGATGACGATGCCCGTCATGGAGACCGGCCCGGGCGGCCGCTTCGGAGCGGCGGCGGCCGATCCGGCCTTCGAGGTCGCGCCGCTGTCGCCGCGCCAGGTGATGCTGCGCCGCGCGCGCGGCCATGTCGGCCTGATCTTCGGGGCGACGGTGCTGGGGCTGGTCACGCTGGTCGCGATCTTCGCACCCTATCTCGCGCCGGCCGACCCCTATGCCCAGGAGCTGTCGAAGCGCCTGATCGAGCCGGTGTGGGGCGCCCACGGCACCTGGCAGCACGTCTTCGGCACCGACGGCTACGGCCGCGACTATCTCAGCCGCATGATCTACGGCGCGCGCATCTCGCTGACGATCGGCTTCTTCGCGGCGCTGACCTCGGGCATCATCGGCTCGGCGCTCGGGCTGACCGGCGGCTATTTCGGCGGCTGGATCGACTCGGTCGTGGTCTATCTCATCAACGTCAAGCTCGCGCTGCCCATCATCCTGGTGGCGCTGGCGCTCTCGACCGTCATCGGCGGCTCGACGCTGAGCCTCATCCTCATCCTCGGCTTCCTGTCGTGGGACCGCTTCGCGGTGGTCACCCGCAGCCTCGCGCAGCAGCTCCGCTCGAGCGAGTTCATCGCCGCGGCCCGCGCGGCGGGGGCCGGGCAGGGGCGGATCATCTTCCGCGAGCTGCTGCCGAACGTCCTCAACCAGGTCATCGTGGTCGCGAGCCTCGACATGGCGCTCGACATCGCGATCGCGGCGGTGCTGTCGTTCCTCGGCCTGGGCGTCCGCCCGCCCAATCCCGACTGGGGCCTGATGATCGCCGAGGGCCGCGCCTACATGTTCTTCAAGCCCTATCTGATCGTGCTGCCGGGGCTCGCGCTCTTCGTCCTCCTGGTCGCGATCAACATGCTGGGCGACGGCGTCCGCGACGTGACCGCGCCCGAGGGGCGCTCGTGAGCGCGGCGCCGCCTCAGCGGCCGGTGCTGGAGGTCGAGCATCTCTCGGTCGACATCGAGACGCCCGGCGGGTCGCTGCACGCGGTGAGCGACGTGAGCTTTGCCGTGAAGGCCGGCGAGACCCTCTCGCTCGTCGGCGAATCCGGCTGCGGCAAGACCATCACCGCGCTGTCGATGCTCCGCCTCGCTCCCAAGGCTGCCGCGACCCGCGCGGCACGGCTGTCGTTCGAGGGGCAGGACCTCCAGGCGCTCGACGCCGGGGCCATGGCGGCGCTCCGCGGCGACCGCGTCGCGATGATCTTCCAGGACCCGATGACCGCGCTGAACCCGGTCTACACGATCGGCGACCAGCTCACCGAAGCCTATCTCGCCCACCGCGCCGCGCCGCGCCGCGAGGCGCGCGAGCGCGCGATCTATCTCCTCGGCCGGGTCGGCATCCCCGACCCCAAGCTGCGCCTGGGCCAGTTCCCCCACGAGCTGTCGGGCGGGCTGCGCCAGCGCATGATGATCGCGATGGCCTTGATGTGCGGCCCGGCGCTGATCGTCGCCGACGAGCCGACGACCGCGCTCGACGTCACCGTCCAGGCCCAGATCCTGGCCCTGCTCAAGGACTTGCAGGCTGAGTTTGGCATGGCGCTGGTGCTGATCACCCACGACCTCGGGGTGGTCGCCCACGTCGCGGACCGGGTCGCCGTGATGTATGCCGGCCGCGTCGTCGAGAGCGCGGCCGTCGCCGACATCTTCCACGACCCGCAGCATCCCTATACCCGAGGCCTCCTCGCCTGCGTGCCCTCGGTCGCCGACCGCGGCCGCCGCCTCGGCACCATCGCCGGCATGGTGCCCTCGCTGATCGGCGAGCAGTCGGGCTGCAGCTTCCGCAACCGCTGCCCGCTGGCGCTGCCGGCCTGCGCCGAGGGGGAGGCGATCGTCCTCGCCGAGACCGCGCCGGCCCACGAGGTCCGCTGCATCCGCGCGCCGGCGGCGACGCGCGCGATGGCGACGGGGGAGCGCAGCGCGGCGACCGCCGCGGCGCCCGCTCTCGGCCAGCCGCTCCTCGCCTGCGAAGGCCTGACCAAGCTGTTCCAGACCGGCGGCCTGTTCTCGCGGAAGGCGCCGTTCACTGCGGTCGCCGGCATTGACCTCGCGATCCGCAAGGGCGAGGTGCTGGCGGTGGTCGGCGAGTCCGGCTCGGGCAAGACCACGCTCGGGCGGATGCTGCTCGGCCTGCTGCCGCCGACCACCGGCACCATCCGGCTCGACGGCAGGCCGCTCGCCGAGATGAGGGCGCCGGAGATCGCGCGCCGCATCCAGCCGGTGTTCCAGGACCCGTACTCCTCGCTCAATCCGCGGAAGAGCGTCGCCCAGATCATCGGCTTTCCGCTTTCGGTCCAGGGCATCGGCACGGCGGCCGAGCGGCGCGAGCGGGTCGAGGACATCGCGGCGAAGGTCGGCCTGTCGCGGCGCCACCTCCAATCCTATCCGAGCCAGATGTCGGGCGGGCAGCGCCAGCGCGTCGCCATCGCCCGCGCGCTCGCGGTCGAGCCCGAGATCATCGTGCTCGACGAGCCGACCTCGGCGCTCGACGTCTCGATCCAGGCCCAGATCCTGAACCTCCTCCAGGAGCTGCGCGAGCGCCTCGGCCTGACCTATGTCTTCATCAGCCACGACCTCGGCGTGGTCGAGCACCTCGCCGACCGCGTCGCGGTGATGCACCGCGGCAAGGTCGTCGAGCTCGGCCCGGCCGCGGCGATCCTCGAGCACCCGCAGGATCCCTACACCCGCATGCTGCTGGATTCGGTGCTCGCGCCCGAGCCCGGCGAGCTCCCCGCCGTCGCCGCCCGCGACCCGGTGCCGGCGCAGTGACTCCCACCGTCATTGCGAGCGAAGCGAAGCAATCCAAAGCCACAAGCACCGGCGCTTGCCGCTTCTGGATTGCTTCGTCGCTTCGCTCCTCGCAATGACGGGAATGCAATCCCTTTGTAAGGACCCTACCGAATGACCACGCCTCCCTTTCGCGCCGACCATGTCGGCAGCCTGCTCCGGCCGCCCGAGGTGCTGGCGGCGCTCGACGCCAACCGCAACGGCCAGATGCCGGACGCCGCGCTCCGCGCCATCGAGGACGAGGCCATCCGCGGCGCCGTCGCCCTCCAGGAGAGCGTCGGCCTCCAGGCCGTGACCGACGGCGAGTTCCGCCGCGCCTCGTTCCATTTCGACTTCCTCGGCCAGCTCGAGGGCGTCGAGGCCAGCATCCGGGGGCAGATGAGCGCAGTGCAGCCGGCGGCGCCGGGCGCGCCGTTCACCCCGCCGCAGCTCCGCATCACCGGCAAGGTGCGCCATGCCCGCCCGATCGAGGCGGAGAACTTCCGCTTCGTGAAGGAAGCCACCAGGAAGACCGCGAAGCAGGCGATCCCGTCGCCGACCATGCTGCTGCGTGGCGGGCGCGCCGGCGTCTCGACCGAGGCCTACCCGGACATGGAGGCGTTCTTCGCCGACGGCGCCGCCGCCTTCCGCGCCGAGATCAAGGCGCTGGCCGACGCCGGCTGCACCTATCTGCAGCTCGACGACACCAATTTCGCCTATCTCTGCGACGCCAAGATGCGCGAGGGCCTGCGCCAGCGCGGCGACGACCCCGACGAGGTGCTGCGGGGCTACACCCGGATCGTGCGGATGGCGCTGGCGGAGCGGCCGGCGGGCATGACGGTCTGCATGCATGTCTGCCGCGGCAACTCGGCGAGCCAGTGGGCGGCCTCGGGCGGCTACGAGCCGGTCGCCGAGGCGATGTTCAACGACATGCCGATCGACGGCTATTTCCTGGAGTTCGACAGCGCGCGCGCCGGCGGCTTCGAGCCGTTGCGCTTCGTGCCCAAGGGCAAGCGGGTGGTGCTCGGGCTCGTCTCGTCGAAGACGCCCGCGCTCGAGCCCAAGGACGAGCTCCGCCGCCGCATCGACGAGGCGGGCCGCTACATGCCGTCCGAGGCCATGGCGCTCAGCCCGCAATGCGGCTTCGCCAGCAACTATCGCGGCAACGCCATGGACGTCGACGCCGAGAAGCGCAAGCTCGCTTTGGTGGTCGAGATGGCCGACGAGGTGTGGGGAGCGGCCTGACGATCGAGGCTCGCCTGAAGGTAAGGCCCCCTCCGGCTCGCTGCGCTCGCCACCTCCCCCGTTTCACGGGGGAGGATCAGCGCTGCGGCCAAGTTCCTCCCCTGTCGCAGACGGGGGGAAGGGGACCATGCGAAGCATGGTGGAGGGGGGGCGTGCCGGACTAATGGCCGGGGCATGACAGAACTCTGGGATCGGAGCCCTACGCCCGCTCCCACCCGTACGACACCAGCCGCTCCTGGGGCTGGAAGCGGGCCTTGTAGTCCATCTTGTCGGAGCCCTCGACCCAATAGCCGAGATAGACATAGGGCAGGCCCATCGCCCGCGCCCGCTCGACATGGTCGAGGATCATGTAGGTCCCGAGGCTGCGCGCCCGCTCCTCGGGATCGTAGAAGCTGTAGACCATCGACAGGCCGTCGGCGAGGACGTCGGTCAGCGCCACCGCGACCAGCGGGCCGCCGCCGCGCCCGTTGATGCCGCTGTCCGGCGTGCGGCGGCGATATTCGACGAGGCGGGTGCGGACGTGCGTGTCCTCGACCATGGTGGCGTAGTCGAGCACGGTCATCGCCATCATGCCGCCGTCGGCATGGCGGGCATCGAGATAGGCGCGGAACAGGCCGTACTGATCGCCGGTCGGCTGGGGCGCGCGGGCGTCGCCGACGAGGTCGGCGTTGCGCGCCTTGACCCGGCGCAGGCTCCGCGTCGGGGCGAACTCCTTCACCACGATCCGCACCGGCACGCAGGCGTGGCAGACGTCGCAGGCCGGGCGATAGGCGATGGTCTGGCTGCGGCGGAAGCCGCCATGGGTGAGCGCGTCGTTCAGCGCCGCCGCCCCGGCGCCCACCAGATGGGTGAACACCTTGCGCTCGACCTGGCCGGGCAGATAGGGGCAGGGCGCCGGCGCGGTCAGGTAGAATTGCGGGGTGTTGCGGGGCTGCTCGGTCACGGCGTCGAGGCTAACACGTCGCGGCCCGGCGGGCACGCGCCCCGCCGCGGCTCACACCAGGTTTTCGATGACGACGCCGAGCACCATGTCGTGGAGCAGGCGCTTCCTCGGGCTGAACAGGCTGACGAGCAGGATCAGCGGCGTCAGGAGCGACATGGACACGTAGAACAGGAGCATGTGCGCGGCGCCGTAGAGGAAGGTCGCGGGGCCGCCGGCATCGACGCGAAACACCAGGCCCATCAGCGCCATGCCGACCGTCGCCTGGCGCCGCCCGCCGATGGTGATGCCGCTGTAGAGCACCGCCACGATCAGCCCGACCCAGCCATAGAGCATCCACGCCAGGCCGAAGGTGAAGAGGCCGAGCACGCCGATCACGAGCGACGCGCCGAGGGTCAGGAGCGCGACGATCACGATGTCGACGATCCAGGCGAAGATGCGCTTGCGCCTGACGTCGTCGAAGCGGGCAAGGATGGGCAGGGCGTCGATCGCGGTCATGGGGATGGCTCCCTCCAGGCCGAATCATGTGGGAG
>DASZVN010000229.1:0-3959 GCA_035547055.1 Hyphomicrobiales bacterium | reverse complement strand
GGCGTGGACGGAGCGGCGGGAGGGCGCGGGGCGCCGGCTGGCGGAGATCGAGTCGCGGCGCGCCGCCGCGATGACGGAGGCCGCCGCCGCCGAGGCGGTCCCGGGCGAGGTCGCCGCGAAGCGCAGCCGCCTGCTCGAAGCGCTCGCCGTCGCCGAGGCAACCGCCGCCGCCGCGGCCGATGCGCTGGCGGTGGCCGAGGCCGCGTCCGGTGCAGCGAATGCCGCCGCCCGGGCGGCGCGCGAGGCGCTGACCGAGGCGCGCGAGGCTCTGGCGCGAGCCGCCGCCCATCGCGAGGAGGCCGAGCGGCGCCTCGGCGAGGCTGCGGCGCGGCTCGCCGAAATTGCAGGCACGCATGAGGACGCCGAGGCCGGAAGCGCGACCGCGGAGCAACTGGTCGAGAAGCTGGAAAAGCTTCGCGCCGATCGCGAGCGGCTCGGCGGCGTCAATCTCCGCGCCGAGGACGAGCTGAAGGAGGTCGAGGCGAGCCACGAGCGCCTGACCGCGGAGCGGGACGACCTCGTCGCCGCGATCCGCCGCCTGCGCCAGGGCATCCAGACGCTGAACGGCGAGGGCCGCGAGCGCCTCGCCGCCGCCTTCGCGACCGTCGACGGCCATTTCCAGCGCCTGTTCGGGACGCTGTTCGGTGGCGGCGAGGCGCGGCTCGAGCTGATCGCCTCGGACGATCCGCTGGCTGCCGGCCTCGAGGTGGTGGCGCGGCCGCCGGGCAAGAAGGCGCAGACGCTCTCGCTGCTGTCGGGCGGCGAGCAGGCGCTGACCGCGCTCGCCCTGATCTTCGCGATCTTCCTCACCAACCCGGCGCCGATCTGCGTGCTCGACGAGGTCGACGCCCCGCTCGACGACGCCAATGTCGAGCGCTTCTGCGCGCTCCTCGACGCGATGCGCGAGGAGACCGACACCCGCTTCCTGGTCGTGACGCACAACCCGGTGACGATGAGCCGGATGGACCGCCTGTTCGGCGTCACCATGGCGGAGCGCGGCGTCAGCCGCGTGGTCTCGGTCGACCTCGAGACCGCCGAACGCCTGCGCGAGGCGAGCTGATCGCCCGTCACGTGGGCAACGCCGTGCGTTGCCCACGTGCGGCGCGGGACGGGGGCATCGCCTTCAGCGACGTCCGCCCTACGTCACTTCTCCGCTGCGAGCTTGTCGCCCCGCCAGATCACGGCGAGGCGGCGGTCGCGGCCGCAGCCGATGCGGTAGGCGCCGTAGGACATCGGGTTCCGGTCGGCGTAGTGCTGGTGATAGGCCTCGG
The DNA here is from genome assembly GCA_035547055.1 of Hyphomicrobiales bacterium. GTDB lineage: Bacteria > Pseudomonadota > Alphaproteobacteria > Rhizobiales > Methylopilaceae > DASZVN01. The sequence continues at coordinate 2,688 of DASZVN010000229.1, read as the reverse complement.
CCGGATAGAACGGCATCGCGGCGCGGATCACGGTCGCAATCTTGCCCTGGCGCGGGCCGTTGTCGATCGCGGCCTTGGAGGCCTCGGCATCCTTCTGCTGCTCGGGCGAAGCGACGAAGATGGCGCTGTGGTAGGAGGGGCCCTGGTCGCAGACTTGGCCGCCGGCGTCGGTCGGGTCGATCATGCGCCAGTAGTGGTCGGCGAGCTGGCGGTAGCTGATCTTGGCCGGATCGAACGTCACCTTGACCGATTCGAGGTAGTGCGTGGTCTCGCCGGAGACGAGGTCGTAGGTCGGGTTGGGCTCGGTGCCGCCGCTATAGCCCGCGACGGTGTCGACCACGCCGGGGATCGATTCGAAGTCGTGCTGCACGGTCCAGAAGCAGCCGCCGGCGAATACCGCGGTCTCCAGCCGCCCCGCGGCGTCGAGGGCGGGGGCCGCGGCGAAGGTCGCGAGCGCCAGCGCCAGCGAGGGAATGAGATGGGTCTTCGGCATGGCTCGTCTCCCTGGCCGGTCGCGCCGGCCGATCGCCATGAGCTACGCTCGCGCCTCGGCCGCGGATGAGGCAACCCGCCCGCGTCGTCAACACGAGGATGTGAGGCCGGCCGTTTCGTTTATCCCGGATCCGCGCTAAGAGCGCGGCTGGCAGGAGCCATCATGCTGTCGTCGCTCGTGCAATCGACCTTCCGGGCGGTCCCGCCGATCCATCGCGCGGGCTACCCGTTCATTCTCGGCGGGGTCGTCGTCACCATCCTGCTGTGGCTCCTGTGGGGGCCGCTCGGCTGGATCGCGCTGGTCCTGACGCTCTACATGGCCTTCTTCTTCCGCGATCCGGTGCGGGTGACGCCGCTCGCGCCGGGGCTCGTGGTGGCGCCGGCCGACGGCCGGGTGACCGCGGTCGACCACGCCGTGCCGCCGGCCGACCTCGCGCTCGGCCTCGATCCGCTGCCGCGGGTGTCGATCTTCCTGTCGGTGCTCGACGTCCATGTGAACCGCGCCCCGGTCACCGGACGCATCGCGCGGATCGCCTACCGGCCGGGCGCCTTCCTCAATGCCGAGCTCGACAAGGCGAGCGAGGACAACGAGCGCAACTGCCTCGTGATCGAGACCCCGCGGGGCGACGTCGGCGTGGTGCAGATCGCGGGCTTCGTCGCCCGGCGCATCGTCTGCTCGGTGCGCCGGGACGAGGATGTCGCGATCGGCAGCCGCTTCGGGCTGATCCGCTTCGGCAGCCGGCTCGATGTCTACCTGCCCGCGGGCACGGCCCTGCGCGTCGGCATCGGCCAGCGCGCCGTCGGCGGCGAGACGGTGATCGCCGAGTTCGGCGGCGCGGAGGTTCGCGCCGGCTTCCTGCCGCAATAGGCGAGAGCGAGCGGCCGATGGCGGGGACCGGCATCTTCCAGCCCTTCGACCCCGACGCGCGGGAGCCGCGGCGGCGCCGCTTCCGGCCGATCTCGGTCCGGGTGCTGCTGCCGAACCTCGTCACGCTGCTCGCGCTCTCGGCGGGCCTGACCGCGATCCGCATGGCGCTCGAAGCCCGCATGGACATCGCGGTCTATGCCATCGTCGCCGCGGCGGTGCTCGACGGCATCGACGGCCGGCTGGCGCGCCTCCTCAAAGGCACCTCGCGCTTCGGCGCCGAGCTCGACAGCCTGGCCGATTTCGTCGATTTCGGCGTGGCGCCCGCGATCGTGCTCTATGTCTGGACGCTGAGCGACCTCGGCTCGCTCGGCTGGATCGGCGCTCTGGTGTTCGCGATCGCTGCCGCGCTCCGCCTCGCCCGCTTCAATATCGGCCTCGACGCACCCAAGCCGCCGGCGTTCGCGCTCGACTATTTCGTCGGCGTACCGGCGCCGGCGGGGGCGATCGTCGGGCTCCTCCCGGTCTATTGCGGCGAGCTCGCCTCGCTCGGCTTCCCGGTGGTCAGCGCCACCGCGGCGCTGGTCTACGTGGTCGTCATCGCCGCGCTGATGGTGAGCCGCTTCCCGTCATGGTCGTTCAAGCGCACCACCGCACGGATCGACCGCGACTGGGTGGTGCCGCTGATGCTGCTCGCGGTGCTGATCATCGGCCTCCTCGTCAGCTATCCCTGGCAGGTGCTCCTGATCGGCAGCCTCGCCTATCTCGCGGCGCTGCCCCCGGCCTGGGTCCAGTGGCGCCGGCAGGCCGAGGCGGACCAGCGCGCCCGCGCGGCGGCGGCGACCGGCCCGGCGGGCCTCGGGCCGCCGGCCCTTCCGCTGCCGCCGACCGAAGGCGACGGCCCGCGCGAAGAAGGGCAGTCGCTGCACTGACGGAACGGCCGCCGGGGGGATACGACCCTCGTCATCCCGGCCGGAGCGGCGGAGAGGCGGGATCCGGGTTGGATCAGCGTTCGGGGCCGGATCCCGGATCACGCGGCGCGCGTCCGGATGGCAGGAGGCAGGGAGGATCGAGCGATGGCGGATTCCGAGACGGCGCTGCACGGCAGGGTCGCGCTGGTCACCGGCGGCAGCAGCGGCATCGGCGCCGCCAGTGTCCGCATGCTGGCCGAGGCCGGGGCGCATGTCGTGGTCGGCTACAACAGCGGCCACGACCGCGCCATGGAGCTGATCGCCGGGCTGGCCGGGGAGGGGCACTACGCGCTCCCGGTCCGCCTCGAGGACAGCGCCACCGCGAAGGCGGCCGCGATCGAGATCGGCGAACGCTACGGC
>DASZVN010000228.1:0-28287 GCA_035547055.1 Hyphomicrobiales bacterium | reverse complement strand
GGCGGCAGGTAGAGCAGGCTGGCGCCGGCGGCTTCGATGGCGGCACGGACGCTCGCTCCCTTGTGGCTGCCGAGGTTGTCCATGATGACGACATCGCCGTGCTCGAGTTCCGGCACGAGGACCTGCTCCACATAGGCTTGGAAGGTGCGGCCGTTGATCGGCCCGTCGAGGGCCATCGGCGCGACCATGCCGGTGATGCGGAGGCCGGCGACGAAGGTGGTGGTCTTCCAATGGCCGTGCGGGATGCCGGCGCGCAGCCGCTCGCCCCTGGGCGCCCGGCCACGGGCGCGGGCCATGTTGGTCGAGGCCCAGGTCTCGTCGATGAAGACGAGGCGCGCGGGATCGAGCTCGCCTTGGCCGTCGAACCAGGCGCGGCGCCGCTTCAGGATGTCCGGACGGTCCTGCTCCGCCGCATGTGCGGTCTTTTTTTGAACGTCAGGCCGGCCCGATCGAGGAACATCCATATCGTCGCCCGGCTCGCCCGCCCGCCGCGCTCGGCCAGCAGCCGCTCCTGCAGCTCGCTGATCGTCAGGTCCGGCTGCTCGGCCATCAGCCCGAAGATGAAGTCGCGGTGCGGATCGAGCTTGCAGCGGCGCGGCTGGCCCTGACGCTCCGCCCGCCGGTTCCCGCTCTCCCGCGCCCGACGCGCCCACCGGATCGCCGTCGCCACCCCGATCCCAAACCGCGCCGCCGCATGCCGCGCCGGCGTCCCCGACAGCGTCGCGTCGATCACCCGATCACGCAAATCCTGGCTGTAGGCCCGCGCCATGATCCCCTCCGCCTCAACACGGAAGGACTCGCAGCCGCCAAGCGATTTGGGAATCCCCACCAGAATCGGAAATCACTGAACCCGCCCTAGGTCATCGTCTATCTCGACGCATACGCAGCCCATCACGGTCTCGCCCCGCGCTTCGGCACCGAAGCGATCCACATCACGAAGCCGGCATCGGACTGGGAGGTCGAAACCGACCGCGGCCGGCTGACCGCGAGGAACGTCGTCGTCGCGACCGGTATCGCGAACTGGCCCAACCAGCCGGATTGGCCGGGCCTTGCCAGCTACACCGGCCGCCTAATCCACTCGCGCGACTACGCCAACCCGGCGTCGTTCGCGGGCAGCCGGGAGGCCTTGGTCGTGGGCTTTGGCAACTCGGGCGGCGAGATTGCGCTCGATCTCGCCGAAGCCGGAATTCCAGTCTCGCTGTCGGTGCGGAGCCCGGTGAACGTGGTGCCGCGTGATCTCTTCGGGATACCGATCTTTCTGGTCGCCTTCTTGCAGCGCCGGATCCCCTACCGCATCGCGGATCGGCTCGATGCGCCGGTCCTCCGGCTGGCGCTGGGCAATCTCGAGCGCCTCGGCCTGCCGCTGTCGGCCAAAGGCCCCTTCGCGCAGATCGCCGAGGACGAGAAGATCCCTCTGCTCGATATCGGCACGATCGGCGCGATCCGCGACGGCCGGATCAAGGTGCGGCCCGGCATTGCCCGGATCGACGACGCCACCGTGCATTTCACCGACGGATCGCGCGCGGCGCCGGACGTCATCGTCGCGGCCACCGGCTTCCGCCCCGACCTTCGCAGCCTCCTGCCCGACCATTACGACACCTTGCGCGGGGACGGCCTGCCGCTCGTCTGCGGCAGGGCGACGGCCTATCCTGGCCTGTTCTTCTGCGGCCAACGCACCGTGCCGGGGCAGTTGCACTACGCGGGCATCCAGGCCCATGGCATCGCCGCCGCCATCGCCGCGCAGAGCTAAGGCAGGCGGAACGGCACCACGACGTCGCGCATCGATACGCCGTCGATCAGGCCGTCGCGATCGGCCTCCGCCTCGCCGAGGGCCGCCTCGGCCTCCTCCCTGGTCGACTTGTTGGCGCCGAGCCAAGTGAAGCCGGCAATGATGGCGCTGAGTCCGAGCAGGACGACGACGGCGTTGCGTGCAGCGGGGAGCAGCAGCGCCAGCCCGATCAGCCCGGCCCCACACCGGATTGCCCCGCGCGACAGGATCATCGCCTTGCGGCAGCGCTCGATGCGCTCGCGCAGGATCTCGATCCGGGCCTCGATCGCCTCGATCGAGGCGGCGGCCATCTCGCCGTCGCCGCCAGGCTCGATCACGGCGCTTCGCCGCGCTCGAACAGGCTGCCGGCGACGTCGCGCACCGTTGGCGCCTTCACCGCCGAGAACGGCAGCGGGCGGCACACCGCGATCGCGGCGACGCCGACCCGGGCTGTGAGGACGCCGTTGATCACGCCCTCACCGAGCCGCGCCGACAGGCGCGCGGCGATGCCGTGGCCGACCAGCCCTTCGACCAGCCCCTGCCCCGCCGCCATGCCGCCAGTGATCGCGAGATGCGCCAGCACGTGGCGGAGCAGGCGAAGAAACCCGAAGGTGCCGGGACGGCCGCCATAGATCTCGGCGACGCCGCGGATCAGCCGGACGCCGACCGCCGCGACCACAGCGAGGTCGAGGACCGCCCGGGGCATCACGGTGGTCGCCATGGCGACGCGACGGGCCGCGGCGCCAACGAGCCGCGCGGCCTCGGCGTCGAGCGGCGCCATCAGCTCACGCTCGGCGAGGTGCACGAGGTCGGCGCCGTCGATGATCTCGCCCTGCTGGCGGCGGAGCAGCGCCCGCGCCTGCGCGGTGCGCGGCATCGCGCGGTAGAGCGATTGCAGGTCAGAGACGATGGCGGTCGCGTCCGCGCGGTCGTCGGCGGCGATCGCGGCCTCGGCGCGATCGCGGAGCGCGTCGATCCGCGCGAGGCGGGCGACGGCAGCGACCTCGCGCAGGGCCAGCAGCACGACCGCGAGGCCGAACACTGTCGCCACCACAAGGCCGGCCCAGCCAAGCCAATCGCGCCGGGCGAACAGGGCCGCCACCATGTCGTCGATCGCGAGCCCGACCAGGATCGCGACCAGCGCCCCGAGGCTTCCCCAGAACAGGCGCACCAGGAACGAGCCGCGCCTTGGCGCGGCTGCCGCGACGATCGCGGCATCGTTCGGCGCCTCGGGTGGCTCGATCTCAGCCAAAGGCGCAAGCGCAACCCGCCCGGCCGCGTCTGGCTCGGCGAGGCGAAAACCGATCGGCTTGCGCGGAGCCTCGTTCATGCCGGCCAATGTGGGGAGAAACTTGAATTTACACCAGCGTCACCCGTCATGCCCGGCCTTGGGCGGGGCATCCAAGAGTTACGGCATACGTCCGAAAGTGAGTCGTGGATGGCCGGGACGAGCCCGGCCATCCGGCGACGTCATGCCAGCTTGTCGCCAACGAGGAATTGGAGCGCCCGGTCGAGCCGGATATGCGGCAGCCGGACCGCCCCATCGGGCGCTGGAGCAACGGCCGGCGGGCGGAACCGCACGAAGCGGAGGTCGGCGTCGGCGGCATCCATCCCGGCACGGTAGCCGCCGGGGCGAAGCGCGACCTCGGGATCGGCCGGGAGGTCGCCGGGAAAGATCGCCACCTCTTCCTCGCCGTCATAGCGTTCGCCGGCAACCGTCTCGCCTGCCGCGGGCGTGCCGACGATGACGGGCAGCGTCTCGCCTCCCCGCTCGGCGGTGCCCTCGCGGGTGGCGCGGACGGCGGCGAGCGCGACCACGTCGACCGCGGCGCCGGCACCCTCGGCACGATGCCGCGCCCGCGCGACCAGGCGCGCCAGGATCGCCTCCAGGCGGTCGTGGCTGGTGTGGTGGAGGTGGTCGGCTTTGGTAGCGGCGAACAGCAGGCGATCGACCTCGGGCCGCCACAGCCCGCTCAGCCAACCGCTCCGGCCGTGGCGGAAGGCGGTGAGGACGTCGCCAAGCGCGGCCTCGAGGTCGGCAACGGCGTCGGCGCCGGCATTCAGCGTCGCCAGCACGTCGACCAGGACGATCTGGCGGTCGAGCCGGGCAAAATGATCGCGGAAGAACGGGCGGACGACGTGCTCGACATAAGCGCCGTAGCGCCGCTCCATCATCGCCTGGAGCGAGCCGCGCGCCGCGACAGCGTCGGCGGCGAGATCGAGCGGGGCGAAGGTCAGCATCGGCGAGCTTTCGAGGTCGCCGGGCATGAGGAAGCGCCCCGGAGGCAAGGCTGAGAGCGCGTGGCGCGCAGTCCGGGCGGCGCGGAGATAAGCGGTGAACGCCGTCGCCAGCGCAGCGGCGTCCGCCTCCGTCGCCTGCCCCGCGGGCGACGCAGCCGCGAGCGCGGCGTGAAACTTGGCCGCGAGCGAGGCCCGCGCGCCGCGGCGGCTCGCGTCGACGGTTTCCGCCGACCATTCGGCATAGGACTTTTCGAGCAGACCAAGGTCGAGCAGCCATTCGCCGGGGTAGTCGACGATGTCGAGCGTGAGGCGGGACCGGCCGAGCTGCCGGCCCCAGAAGCCGGCGGGCTGATAGTCGAGGACGACGCGCAGCTCGGCGATGCGGCGGGTCGATTGCGGCCATTCGCGGCGCTCGACCAGCGCCGCGAGGTGGTCCTCGACCGCGAAGCGCGGCACCGCGTCATCGGGCTGCGGGGCGAGGCCGGCGGCGGCGAGCCGGCCCTCGGCCGCGGCGCGGAACAGCGGCAGCCGGCCGCCCTGCACCAGCGCATTCACCAGCGCGGTGATGAAGACCGTCTTGCCCGCGCCGGAGAGGCCGGTCACGCCGAGGCGCACCGTCGGGTTGACCAGATCGCCCGCGGCATCGGCAACACTTGCTGCCGCGATCCGCGCCTCGTGCAGGAGGTCGGAAAGTCTCATCCGCCGCCCGCGCCGAGCAGCCGCGGCGTGGCAAAGCGATGGAGCGCCCCTTCGCCCGGCCGTATCTCGGCCCAGTGTTCGACGTCGAAGCGCAGCGCCACCGCCGTCCCGGGTGGAAAGCTGCCGCCGAGCGCCGCGCCGTCCCGCTCCGCCAGCAAGGCGTCGGCGGCCTCCTGCAGGGTCGGATTGTGGCCGACCACGCCGAGCGCTGCCACCCCGTCGCCGCACCCCGCGACGAGGTCGAGGATGGTGTCAAGGTTGGCGTCGTAGAGCGCATCGCAGCCGACCGCCCGGCCCCGTGCTCCCGCCTCGGCGGCGAGACGCCAGGTCTCCTCGGCCCGCTTCGCCGGCGAAACCAGGACGAGGTCGGCATCGAGCCCGGCATCGGCGAGCCAGCGGCCGAGCGCCGCGGCGTCGGCGCGGCCCTGCCCGGTCAGGCGGCGGGCGCGGTCGTCGGCGGCACCGCGCTCCGCCTTGGCGTGCCGGATCAGCACCAGAAGCCGCACTCTCCACCTCCCGCTCCGGCAAACGGATCCTTAACGCCATCCGGCGATTTTTCGGCCGGAAGCCCTAAAATGGCCATCGCGCCAAGAGAGACGTTTCCAGGCCGAAGTTCAACGTTCCGCGTACACCGGGTATCCCCAATCATGTTGCATGCGCGTACCGCCGCCGTCCGCCGCGACAGCGAGTTTCCCTCGCCCGCCGGCCGGCCGATCGACCTTGTCCATCTCTCGCGGCAGACCATGGGCGACCGCGCCCTGGAGCGCGAAACGCTGGAAATCTTCCGCCGCCAGGCGCGGCGCCTGATGTTCCGCCTCGAGGCCACGACCGACCGCGGCGGCCGCACCGAGATCGCCCATCTCCTGCTCGGCGCCGCCCGCGCCGTCGGCGCGCCGCGGGTCGCCGCCGCCGCCGACCTGCTCGAAAGCGCAGCCCTGAGCGGCCGCGGCATCGATGCCGCCGTCGCGGCAGTCGCCGAGGCGACCGCCGAAGCCACCGCCGAGCTCGACCGCCTCCTGGCCGACATGTGAGCGGGAGTGTTGGGGGCCTAGGTCGCCGACCGGATTCACGTAACGTTAGGCGGAAAGCGACACATTCTGAGGTATGAGTCCCCCTTCTGAGGCGCTGACGCTCCTCACGCTTCTTGTCCCCGTGCGGGACGAGGAGTGCGCGGTCGCGCAGTTCCTCGCCCGGGCTTTGCCGATCCTGGAGCGGACGGTGAAGCCGTTCGGGCCGGGCGCAACATTCGAGATTCTCTTCATCGACGACGGCTCGACGGACCGTACGGTCGAGGAGATCCTTGCCTGCCGTCGCGATGACCCGCGCATCTGCCTGCTCGTCTTCTCACGAAATTTCGGCAAGGACACCGCGCTCAGCGCTGGGCTCGTTCATGCGCGGGGCAGCGCTGTCATCCCTATCGACGTTGATCTCCAGGACCCGCCCGAACTCATACCAGAACTCGTCGAGCGCTGGCTCGCCGGCTACGACATCGTCAACGCTGTCCGCAGCAATCGCTCGGCCGACAGTTTCGGCAAGCGCACGACCGCTAAGCTGTTTTATCGACTGTTCAACCGGATCACGGAGCGTCAGATCGCCGAGAACGTCGGCGATTTTCGTCTGTTGAGCCGCGCGGCGGTCGATGCTCTCAACCAGCTGCCCGAGCGCGCTCGCTTCATGAAGGGCCTGTTCTCCTGGATCGGCTTCCCGCAGACCGCGGTGGAATATCGTCGCAACGCACGTACCGTCGGCACTACCAAGTGGAGCTACTGGCGGCTTTGGAACTTTTCGCTCGACGGCATCACCAGCTTCACCTCGATGCCGCTGCGCATCTGGACCTATTTCGGCGCGCTGGTGGCGGTCTCATCCTTCGGCTTCGCGCTTTTCCTGATCGCGCGCACCCTGGTCGATGGTGTCTCCGTGCCCGGCTATGCGTCGCTCGCCGTTCTGGTCCTTTTCTTCGGCGGCGTCCAACTCCTCTCGCTCGGGATCATCGGTGAATATCTCGGCCGTACCTATACCGAGGTGAAGGCGCGCCCACTCTACATCGTCAAGCAATCGTTCGGGCTCGGCCGGCCGGACGAGGTCCGGAGGCTCCCATGGATCGAACCGTCTATGCGCGAATGGCCGCCCATGAAGACTACCACTGGTGGTTCGTCGCCCGCCGAGCGATCCTTGCGCGCCTGATCGCGGTGGAGAAGCCTGCCAAGAGCGAGCTGTCGCTGCTCGAGGTCGGCTGCGGCACCGGCGGGAATCTCGCGCTATTGAAGCGGTTCGGCCGAGTCGAGGCGTGCGAATACGACGCGGAGGCGCGCGAATGGGCGCAACGCAAGAGCGCAGTCGACGTGCGGCCGGGCGCCCTGCCGGCGGACATCGAAATGCCCGCCGCGGGCTACGACATGATCTTCCTGCTCGACGTCTTGGAGCATGTCGAACAGGACGAGGCATCGCTTCGGGCGCTCGCGAAGCGGCTCGCGCCGGGCGGACGCATCGTTCTCACCGTGCCGGCCCTGCCCTGGCTGTGGTCCGACCACGATGTGCGCCACCACCATTTCCGCCGCTACACCCTCCGCTCGCTCCGGGCAGTTGCTGACCGCGCCGGGCTCCGCCCAATCCGCGTCGGTTATTTCAACACACTCCTGTTTCCGCTGGCGGTGGCGGCGCGCCTCGCACGGCGGGCGCTCGGCCTTAAGGGCGAAGAAGACTCTCTCCCCGGCCGCACTGTCAACGCCCTCTTAACCGAGGTCTTCGGTCTCGAACGCTTCCTGGTGGGGCGCATCAGGCTCCCGGTCGGACTGTCGCTCTTCATGGTCGCGGCCGTGACGGGCTGAAGTAGGCGGATGATGGCCTTGGCTCTCCCTGCCTTCGCCGCTCCCCGCCGGACGCGGCTGCTGCGCCGTGCGACGCGCTTCGCCGTCGTCGGCATCGCCACCTCCGGAGCCTATTTTGCGACAATGTGGACGATCGTCGGCCTGCTGCATGCGGACCCCATCCTCAGCGCAGCCCTCGCCTTTGCCCTCGCGACGCTGGTATCCTACGCTTGTAACGCGCTGTGGTCGTTCGGGTCCGACCTGTCGCATCTGTCGGCGGCAAAGTACGCGCTCGTCGCAGCCGCCGGCTTTATGGTCAATCTCAGCGTCGCGGCCGGCGCCGCCTATTGGGGTTACGGCTACCTTGCGGCATCGCTGGTTGTGCTGTTCGTCCTACCCGCAATCAATTTCGCGGCGAGTCATCTTTGGATTTTCCCCGAGCCTTGCGGCGCGACGGACGTATCCGAGGGCGAGACATGGCCGACGCGCTGAGCAGCGCCATTGTCGCGCAGTCCCCCTGCGCGGTGACGGCGTGGTGGGAGCGGCGGCTCACGATCATGGCGGCGATCTGTCTCGCTGGGGCCGCCGCCGCCCGTATCCTGAGCGGCATCGGCCAGCCGCTATGGCTCGATGAGGCCTGGACCGGCGCCATCGTCGCCCACGCCGACCTCAGAGGCCTGCTGCATCGGATCTACCTCGATCCGAACGCCCCGCTCTACTACCTCCTGATGTATGGCTGGTCGCTGCTCTTCGGCCTGTCGGATCTGGCGCTGCGGACGCCGAGCATCCTCTTCGGGATCGCGACGCCGCTCCTCGTCTGGCGGACCGCCACGCCCGGCCTCGCGCTGGAAGAGCGACTGACCTGGGCGGTGGTCCTGGCGTCGTGGTTTCCGGGCATCTGGTACGCGACGGACGCGCGCTGCTACGCTCTCCTGCTCTTCCTCTGCACCGGGCAGACGCTGGCTTACGCCCGCCTGATCGCGACGCCAGGCATGAGGCGGGCCTTTGGCTGGACGGCGTGGTCGACGCTCGCCATCCTCACGCATTACGACGCCGGCTTCCTCGCCCTCTGCCAGGGGCTGTTCTATCTCGCGGTGCATCGCCGCGCAGCGCTCCGGACCTGGCCCGCTGCGCTCCTCTTCCTGCCCGCCGCGGGCTGGATTGCCTGGCACTTGCCGCGCCTTGCGGAATTCGCCCGCCCCGAGGTCGCATGGTACGCCCGCCTGGGGCCGGGCGATCTTCCCGGCATCCTCGACTTCTTCTTCGCGCCACGAATGGTGCCGCTCGGCCTCGCCGTGCTCGCCGTCGTTGCCCTGCTCGTGCGGCCGCGCCCGTCGCCAGCCCAGCGGCCGCGCGCTGGCGGCAATCTGGTCCCGGTGACGATCATTGCGGCCGGGCTTGCGGCCGGCGGGATCGTCGTCGCCCTCGGCTTCGCGCGGCCGAGCTTCACGCTACGCTATCTCATTCCGGTCGCGCCGGCCGTGCTGCTCGGGCTCGTCCTCGCGATGGGGTCGGTCGCGCGCCGCTGGGGGGTCGTCTGGCCGGCAACGATGGCAATCTGCCTGTGCGGAGGCCTGATGGCGACCTGGGGTATCGCCTCACAGCCGCGGCACTACAGCTTCGAGCCCGCCGCCGCCGACCTCGCCGCAGCGGGAACGCGGCGGCTGGCTTTCGCCTGGGACAATCCGGCGTCGCCCGTTCTCCGTCCCAGCCAGCTCGAAGCCCTGGGCAGCTTCTTCTTCACGCGCACCGGGCGGCCGGTCGCGGTCGATCCCGTCGTGCTGCGGCCAGGTGAGGATGCCAATGCCGCCCTCCTCCGCGCGGCCGGAACCGCGCCGAGAACCGCCATTCTCTGGCTTTATGATCGCAGCGTTCACGACACCGCTGCCATCGCCACGCCGCCGGCGATCGCCGCGCGCGACCCGTCATGGCGTTGCCGGAACTACGGCCGTGACCCGATCGGCGTCATCGCCTGCCGGCGCTGAAAGCGGCGGGGACCGTTTCACCGCGCTCGACGAGGTTCAACCGCCGGCGACGAACGTGTTCCACTGCTCGACGGTGCCCGCGAAGGCGTTGCGGTCGACGCGGCCGGCGACGCCCGGGGCATGCCCGGTCGCGGTGTACTGCCAGAACGCCCAGGGCCGGTCGCCATAGCGCGAGCTGGGGTAGCCGGCGGTGCTGCGCACCCACAGCGGATAGTCCTCGAAGGCGCCGCGGATCACGTCGCGATAGAAGTCGACAGTGGTGTAGATGACGGGCCGCTTGCCGTAGTGCTGCTGCAGCGCGGCCAGGAAGCTCCTGATCTCGGGCAGGAGCTCGGCCCGCGGCGGGCGGCGCCGGCAGGTCGGCGAGCCCGGCGTCCACTCGATGTCGAGCACCGGCGGCAGCGCTGCCGGGTCGACCGGCACGTTGGCGAAGAACCAGGCGATCTGGTCGGCGACCGGGCGGCAGAAATAGAAGAAATGATAGGCGCCCCGCGGCACCCCTGCCGCCCGGGCCGCAGCCCAGTTCTCGGCGAAGCCGTCGTCGACGCGGTCGCCGCCCTCGGTCGCCTTGATCCACGCGAAGGCGACCCCGCCGCGGCGCGCCGCCCCCCAGTCCACCGCGCCCTGATAGCGCGACACGTCGATGCCGTGGACCGGGAAATCGGCCGGCGTCGGCTCGACCGCCCCGAACAGCGCGCAGCCGGACAGGACGAGCGCCGCCAGGCCCGCCGCAAAGGCGCCGCACCGCCACCCATTCGAGGCAAACCCGGCCACGTCCCTCGTCCCCGTCGCACCGCCCGCCGAGGCTGACGCCCAATCGCTACGATTGGCTTACCATGACGCGGGCGGGGACGCGCTAATGGCGCCGGTCGCGGCGGCGGTCGGCGGCGGGCTGATAGGCCTTGGCGGTGTGATGGGCGCAATAGGAGACGCCGGGATTGGTGTGGGCGCCGCAAAAGCGGAAGTCCTCGCGGCCGGGATCGCCGATCGGCCACCGGCACATGCACTCGCGCAGCTCCAGGATCGTCACCCGCTCGCTCGACAGCGGCTCGGGCACGAGCTCGATCATCGGCTCGGGCTCGGGTTCCGGCTCCGGCAGGCGGGCGAGCGCGGTGTTGCCATGGATGCGGAAGGCCGAGCTCACCATCGGATGCGACGGGGCCCGCGGACGGCGCGGCCGCGGCGCCGCCGACGGCGGCTTGGCGCGGCCCGACAGGCCGAGGCGATGGACCTTGCCGATCACGGCGTTCCGGGTGATGCCGCCGAGCTCGCCGGCGATCTGGCTCGCGCTCAGCCCCTCCGACCACAACCGCTTCAGCAGCGCCACGCGCTGGTCCGTCCACGTCTCCATCGCCCCCTCCTCGCAGCACGGGCGCAGGCGGAATCCGGGAGCGGACGGCACCTCGACGCAAGCGTCGAGGATGCCGGGAACACACCGCCCCTGGTGTACAGAAAGGGTCCGCCGCACGAAATGTCGTGCTTAACGATTGCTAAACTACGATACGCGCCGACTCGGCCGCAAGAGTCCGAAACAGGAACGGACGGTTTTCCCCAGCGCCTGTGCGGGATGGCCGGACCGGGCGGTGATCCTCATGGCGCGCAGCCCCGCCCGGGGCTGTAGACAGGCGGTGGGGAAGCGCGCATGGGCCGGCGAGTGTGTCCGAATTGACACTCGGCGCGCTTACCATGGTATTCTCGCAGCGCGAGGTGCCGTCTTTTGCGGGGCGGCGCCTTTCGTTTTTGTCCCATCGCGAAAGAGGAGAACTCGTCGTGGACTCCGCTCTCTTGCCCGTTTACGCGCGCGCCGATGTCGGCTTCGTGCGCGGCGAGGGTGTCTGGCTCGAAGCGGAGAACGGCGAGCGATGGCTGGATTTCGGCTCCGGCGTCGCGGTCAATGCGCTCGGCCATGCCCACCCGCATCTGGTCGAGGCGCTGACCCGGCAGGCGGCGAGCCTCTGGCACACCTCGAACCTCTACCGCATCCCCGAGGGCGAGCGGCTGGCGCGGCGCCTCACCGAGGCGACCTTCGCCGAGGTGGTGTTCTTCGTGAACTCCGGCGCCGAGGCGATGGAGTGCTCGATCAAGATGGCGCGGAAGTTCCATGCCGCGACCGGCCATCCCGAGCGCTACCGCCTCGTCACCTTCGAGGGCGCGTTCCACGGCCGCACGCTGGCGACTGTCGCCGCCGGCGGCACCGACAAGTACATCGAGGGCTTCGGCCCGAAGGTCGAGGGCTTCGACCGGGTGCCGCTCGGCGACCGCAAGGCGGTGGAGGCGGCGATCGGGCCCGAGACCGCCGGCATCCTGATCGAGCCGGTCCAGGGCGAAGGCGGCGTCCGCCCGGTCGAGGCGAGCTTCCTGCGCTGGCTTCGCGAGCTCTGCGACGCGCGCGGGCTGATGCTGGTGTTCGACGAGGTCCAGACCGGCGTCGGCCGCACCGGCACGCTGTTCGCCTACGAGCAGTCCGGCGTCGTGCCCGACATCATGGGCATCGCCAAGGGCATCGGCGGCGGCTTCCCGATGGGGGCCTGCCTCGCGACCCGCCATGCCGCGCAGGGGATGACACCCGGCAGCCACGGCTCGACCTTCGGCGGCAACCCGCTGGCGATGGCGGTCGGCAACGCCGTGCTTGACGTGGTGCTGGCGCCCGGCTTCCTCGACGAGGTCAAGCGCAAGGGCCTCCTGTTCAAGCAGCGCCTCGCCGCCGTGGCCGACGCCTATCCCGCCCTCGTCGGCGAAGTCCGCGGCGTCGGGCTGATGCTCGGCATCCGCTGCGTCGTGCCGTCGGCCGAGGTGGCGGCGGCGTTCCGCGCCGAGCGCCTCCTGACGGTAGGCGCTGGCGAGAACGTGCTCCGCCTCCTGCCGCCGCTGACGGTGACGGATGCGGAGATCGCCGAGGGTGTGGCGCGGGTCGAGCGAGCGCTGGCGGCTTTGGCCGATGCGGCGCCGCGCGGCGCCGCGGCGGAGTGAGCGTCATGAACCAGGTGTCCAGCCGCCAGGTCCGGCATTTCCTCGACCTGTCCGACTTCACCGGCACGACGCTGCGCCGGATCCTCGACGCGAGCCGCGTCATGAAGGCGGAGCGCCGCACGCCCGCGGCGCCGCGCCCGCTCGAAGGCCGCGTGGTCGCGATGGTGTTCGAGCAGCCGTCGCTCCGCACCCGCCTGTCGTTCGACGTCGCGATCCGCGATCTCGGCGGCCAGCCGCTGATGGTCACCGGCCAGGAGATCGAGCTCGGCAAGCGCGAGGCGCTGGCCGACACCGCGCGGGTGATGTCGCGCTACGTCGACGCCATCATGATCCGCACGCTGAAGCACGACCTCCTGCTCGGCCTCGCGCGGAACGCCACGGTGCCGGTGATCAACGGCCTGACCAAGACCTCGCACCCGTGCCAGATCATGGCCGACGTGCTGACCTTCGAGGAGCACCGCGGCGCGATCCGCGGCCGCACCGTCGCCTGGACCGGCGACGCCAACAACGTGCTGGCGTCGTGGATGCACGCTGCGGCCCGGCTCGACTTCAACCTCAAGGTCGCGACCCCGCCGGAGCTGGCGCCGAAGAAGGAGTTGGTCGCCTGGGCCAAGGCCCAGGGCAAGGGCCGCATCGCCCTCACCAGCGATCCCTTCGAGGCGGTCGAGGGTGCCGACGCGGTCGTCACCGACGCCTGGGTGTCGATGGGCGACAGCGACGGCGAGCGCCGCCACAACCTGCTCCAGCCCTACCAGGTCAACCGCAAGCTGATGGCCGCCGCCGCCAAGGATGCCGTCTTCATGCACTGCCTTCCCGCCCATCGCGGCGAGGAGGTGACCGACGAGGTCATCGACGGTCCGCAGGCGGTGGTGTTCGACGAGGCCGAGAACCGACTCCACGCCCAGAAGGGCGTGCTCGCCTGGTGCTTCGACGCGCTGGACTGAGGTCGCCTCGTCCGTCATTGCGAGCGAAGCGAAGCAATCCGGGGGGCGCGCCTGTGGCCCCTGGATTGCCACGCCGCTCCGCTCCTCGCAATGACGGCAACTCACGGCTCGGGTGGCCCGCAAGGATTTGAGCCCGGCCAAATCGGCCCCATATGATGGGCTTATCCCGACAGGCGAACCCATTCGATGACCGAGCATTTCGTTCTCCCGACGCCGGACGACCGCGTGCTGCCCTTCCAGGTCGAGGGGCTGGACGTGCGCGGACGGGTGGTGCGGCTCGGGCCGGCGGTCGACGCGGTCCTCGCCCGCCACGACTACCCTGCCCCGGTGTCGAAGCTGCTCGGCGAGGCGGTGGCGCTGACCGTGCTGCTCGGCACCTCGCTCAAGATCGACGGACGCTTCCAGCTCCAGACCCGTTCCGACGGGCCGGTCGAGATGCTGGTGGTCGACTTCGAGGCGCCGGATCGCCTCCGCGCCTATGCCCGCTATGATGCCGAGCGCATCGCCGCGATGAAGGTCGCGCCGCCCGAGCAGTCCGGCGCGATGCTCGGCAAGGGCCACCTCGCGATGACGGTCGACCCAGGCGCGGAGCGCACCCGCTACCAAGGTGTCGTCGCACTCGAAGGCCACGGGCTCGAGGAGGCGGCGCACCAGTATTTCCGCCAGTCCGAGCAGATCCCGACCCGGGTGCGGCTCGCGGTGGCCGAGGCCATCGGCGGGGGCAGCCATGCCTGGCGGGCCGGCGGTATCCTGGTGCAGTTCCTGCCCGAGGGCGGCCGCCGCATGGCGGACCTGCCGCCCGGCGACGCGCCGGTCGGCCTCGAAACGCCCGACCGCCCGGAAGAGGACGACGCCTGGGTCGAGACCCGCCTCCTGGTCGACACCGTCGAGGACCACGAGCTGATCGACCCCACCGTCACCAGCGAGGAGCTGCTGGTGAGGCTGTTCCACGAGCGGGGCGTCCGGGTGTTCCAGCCGCAGGCGGTGCACGAGAGCTGCCGCTGCTCGCGCCCGCGCATCCTGTCGATGCTGAAGAGCTTCACGCCCGACGAGCGCCGCGACATGACCGGCGACGACGGCGCCATCACCGTCACCTGCGAATTCTGCTCCACCACCTATCGCGTCGATCCCGCAGAGGTCGAGAGGCCATAGGGTGGGCATCGCCGGCGATGCCCACGTTCCGCGCCCACCCTTCCGACGTGGGCATCGGCGACGCCGATGCCCACCTTACGAGGGTTTGCGCCACCCGCCGACGAGGATCGAGGCCGGCACCAGCATGCCGTAGAGCAGGAGGCCGGCCGCGGTCGCGGCGAACAGCCAGCCGAGCGAGCCGGTCGTTCGGACGGCGAGCCAGCCGCCGACGATCGCGACCACCATGCGGACGAAGCTCGCGCCGAGAGGCCAGGCCAGCCGACCCGCGCCTTGCGAAGCGAAATAGAGCCCGAGCCCAAGGCCGAAGAAGCCGTAGAACGGCCCGACGGCGTGGAGATAGGCCGTGCCGGCGCCGATCACGCCGGGCACCGTGCTGAACAGCGCGATCCACGCCCGCGGGAACAGCGCCGCGGCGAGGCCGATCGCTTCGGTGATGGCGAAGGCGATCGCGCCGCCGGTGAAGCCGATGCGGAGCGCGCGCTCGCGCTGCCCGGCGCCGATATTGGTGCCGACCATCGCGACCATCGGCGCGCCGAGGCCGAACACCAGCGGGATCAGCAGATATTCCAGCCGGGCGCCGGTGCCGTAGCCGGCGACCGCGTCCGGACCTGCAACGCCCGCCGCGAGCGCGGTCGTCACCGCGACGATGAGGTTGGTCTGGACCGAGCTGACGGTGCTGAGCGCGCCGACCTTCAGGATGTCGCGAAAGCCGTCCCAACGGAGCCGCGTCGAGCGAAGCCGGGCGAGGTTCCGCCCCGAGGCGATGTACCAGGCGAGGAAGGCGGTGCCGCCGGCGTAGAACGCGATCACCGCGGCGGCGCCGCCGGCGATGCCGAGCGCCGGGAACGGCCCGACGCCGAAGATCAGGAGCGGCGACAGCGGCACCAGCAGCGCGACACCGACGGTCGAGACAAGGGCCGGCACCAGCATGTTGCCGGTGCCGCGGACGACGCTGGCGAGGCCGTTCATCGCCCAGAGGAGGATGTTCCCGGCGAAGACCACGTTGGAATAGGTCAGCGCCGCCTGGAGCGCGCCGTCGCGCGCGCCCATCGCCCCATAGACCTCGCGGCCGAACAGCAGCATCGCGACGCTGAACGCGGCGCCCGCGCCTAGGCTGATCGCGAGCGCGTGCACGACCAGCGCGTCGGCGCGCTCGCGCTGCCCCGCCCCGAGGGCGCGGCCGACCGCGGCCGAGATGCCGCCGCCGATCGCGCCGGCCGAGATCATCTGCATCAGCATGACGAGCGGAAACGCCAGCGCCACGCCGGCGAGCGCATCGGTGCCGAGCTTGGCGACGAACCAGGTCTCGACGAGGCCGCTCGAGGCCTGCGCCACCATGATCAGGATGTTCGGCCACGCCAGCGCGAGCAGCGTCGCGGCGATGGGCCCACGCAAGAGGCGCTCGGTCCGGGGGTCGAGCGCCAGCGGCGGCGCGACGGGCTCGGCCTCGGCCAGCACCGCCGCGGCCGGGGTAGCGATGGTCATGGCGCGGCCTCCGCGGGCGGATCGGCAAGCGGTCGCCCGGCGAGGCGGCGACGTATGCGCTCCCCCGCCGCGGGGCCGGGCGCGAGCTTGTGGCGGGCCTCGCTGATGCGCTCGCCGGTGTTGGCGTCGACCAGGACCGGCTTCACCGGCTTGCCGCTCTCGCGGTCGACCAGGAGCACGCTCGGCCCTTCCGGCGCGAAATGGCGATTGCCCCAGTTCATGAAACTGAGCAGCACCGGCCAGAAATCGCGGCCGCGTTTCGTCAGCGCGTACTCGTCGCGCGGCGGCTTGTCGCTATAGCGCCGGCGCTCCAGGAGCCCGTCTTCCACCAGCCCCGCGAGGCGCCGCGTCAGCATGTTCGGCGCGATGCCGAGGCTCTGCTGGAACTGGTCGAACCGCGTCATGCCATGGAAGGCGTCGCGAAGGATGAGGATGCTCCACCATTCGCCGACGCGGTCGAGGCTGCGGGCGATCGGGCACTGCATCGCGTCGAGGCGCTTGCGTCGCATCGGCGCCAGATACGTCAGAGACTATCATCATGCAAGTCACTACCGCCATGACTGCTCCGGCGGCAACGCATGGCTGGAACAGCCTTGCGGGGTGGCATCGGGCGATGCCCGATGCCACCGACGCGGGCACGTTGTGCGGGCCCACGTTACGAAGAACGGCAGCCGGGAAGCCCGGCCGAGAGGTCGCGCGAGGCCGCTACTGGCTCGCCTGCTGCTGGAGCAGCGGCGTGATGTTGCGGATGGTGACGCGGCGATTGGCCTGCTCAGGCCCGTCGGTCTGGACCTTCAGGTACTGCTCGCCGTAGCCCTGGGTGACCAGGTTCTCCGGCGGCACGCCGAAGGAGTCCGTCAGCGCCGAGGCGACCGATTCGGCGCGGTGGTCGGAGAGGGTCAGGTTGTCCTCCGCCGAGCCGACGGCGTCGGTGTGGCCTCCGATCAGGAACACCGCATCGGGGTTCTTCCTGACCACCGCCGCGATCGCCCGGCCGATCTCGGCGAGGCGGCCGACCTCGTCGGCCGGGATCACCCAGGAGCCGGTGGCGAAGGTGATGGTCGAGAGATCGACCCGGCGCACCATTTGGCGCAGGCGCTCGTTCTGCAGGACCTCGTCGAGGGTGTAGCGCCGCTCCACCTTCTCGACCGGCGGCGCCATCAGCGTCTCCTCGATCTCGGCAGGCGGGGCACGGTCGGCTTCGACGATGTAGCGATCGCGCGGGATGGTCAGGCGCAGCGGCGGCAGTACCACCGGGCGCACCACGACGACATCGGGCCGGTTCTCGACCAGGACGAAACGGCGGCCGTTCTGCTCGCGCACGCGGCGCAGCAGACGGCCCTGGGCATCCTCGGTGGTGATGATGCGCACGCCGTTCGGCCGCACGATCGTCGTCGTGCGGGTGCCGCCGGGGCCGGTCACGACCCTCACGTCGGCAGCGTTGCGGCGCAGCCGCTCGACGTCGTCGTGGCGGACGATCACCCGCCCGTCGGCGTGGATCACGGTGCGGTCGCCGACGCGGACGACGGTGCGCCCCGGCTCCTGGACGACGACCCGGCGGTCGGGCCCCCGGTCAGGGCCGTTGCGGCCGGCAGCGTGGTCGTGATCGCCCGCGTGGTCGTGATCATGGTCGTCGCGGGCGCTGCCCGGGCCGTGGTCGCGATCATGGTCGCGCGCCTGGCCGCGGTCGCCGGCCGGCTGCTGGTTGCGATCGTTGTCGCGAGCGTCGCGGCGGCCGCGATCGTCCGCGTGGCCGCCCTGCTGGTTGCGGTCGCGATCGCGGGCATTGCGATCGTCGTCGCGCGCGTTGCGGTCGGCCGCATGGTCCGGCTTGGCCGCGGCTGCCGGCGCTTCCTTGGCCGGGCGGGCGTCCGCGCCCTTATGCGCGTCCTTTGCGGCCGCGGGCTCGCGGTGGTCGGCCTCGCCCTTGGCGCCGTGCGCCGGCTTCTCGGCGGCACGCTTCTCGTCGGGCTTGGCGTCGCGCTTCTCCGCCTTCTTGGTGCGGTCGTCGGCGTGCTCGTCCTGGGCGCGCTTGCCGGGATGCGCGGCCTCGGCCTTCCTGCCTTCGTGCTTGTCGTCGGCCTTGGCGTCCTCCTTGTCGCGACGCTTCGCGCCGGCCTTGTCGGCGTCGTGGTCGCGGGTGTCGGCCTGGGCCATGAGGATGGCGGGCGCGGCGACGGCGCGATGGCCCGCCGTGACGTCCGTCGCGGTCGCCGGTCCGGTCGCAAGCGCCGCGGCACCCGCCAGCATGGTTCCGGCGAGAAGCACCTTCTGAATCTCTTTCATCATCGTCCTTCGGCCATGGAGAGCCCCCTCCCCGCAGCAATTGGTCGGTGAATGATCCCCCCGTGCCAATGGCACCGGCTCAATGTGTCAGATTCGTGCTCGCTGCCTCAACAGTCAAAGGCGGGCGCGGCGAGCGGCGAGCCACAACGCGGCCTGGCGCCGCCACAGCGCCGGCTCGCCGCCGCCGAACGGCCGGCGCTCCAGCCGACGCAGGCGGAGAGGCAGCGCCGCCAGCGGCAGAAAGGCCGGCCGGATTGCCGGCGCAAGCGTCGGCCAATGCCGGCGCGCTTCGCCGAGATGGCGTTGCGCGAGCGCGCGCAACTCCGCCAGCGCTGCCGCCAGCGCCGGCGTCAGATTGCCGGCGACAAGGTCGTCGCGGCTCGCGCCGTGGCGCCCCAGCACTTCGGCCGGCGCGAGCTGGCCGCCCTTGCCCTGCCCGATCTCGCCGAGCAGCCGGGCGATCCCCAGCGCGACGCCGCCGTGGCCGGCCGCCTCGGCGCCGCCAGGATCGGTGCCGCCGGCCAGCACCAGCGTCGCGAGACGAAGCATCGCCGCGGCGGTGTCGCCGCAATAGCCCTCCAGCTCCTCGACCGTCGCAACCGGGTCGTCGTAGAGGTCGCGCAGGCGCGCCGACAGCAGGTTGTCGAACGCGTGGGCCGGCAGCCTCCCCACCGCGATCGCCTGCCGGAGCTCGGTCATGACGGGATGACCCGCCGCCTCCTCCCCGCGCTCGCCGGCGATCGCCTCGCGCCACCATTGCAGCCGGATCTCCCCGGCGAGCGGCTGGCGCACCAGCGCCGGGATGCGCGAGACCTCGATGTCGAAGGCATGGAGCGCGTAGAGCGGCCGCCGCGCCGCCTCCGGCGCGAACAGGCCCGCGAGGAAGCGTTCCGGATCGGCGCGGCGGACGAGGTCGGCGCAGAACGCCGCGCTGTCCTCGGCGCTCATGCCGCGGCTCGCCTCATTCCACCGCGACGAGGGCGGCGGCGACCTTGCGGTCCTCGGCGAGAAGCACGTTGTAGGTCCGCGCCGCGGCGCCGGTGCTCATGGTCTCGGCCCTGACGCCCGCCCCGGCCAGCGCGGCGCGCACCTCCGGCCGTGGCGGCACCAGCGCGGGACCGGTGCCGAGCAGCAGCAATTCGATCGCCTCGGCCTCGGCGATCACCTTGGCGAGGGCGGCAACGTCGATGGCGGCGGCATCGGCGACCGGCCACGCCCAGATGCCGCTCGGCAGGCACAGGATCGAGCCGTGGTGCGACATCTCGGCAAAGCGGAAGCCGCCGCCGCCATAGGCATCGAGCGGTGCCCGGCCGGGGAAATGGCCTTCAGCGAGGCTCATAGGCGCCGGAGCGCGAGCGCCGGCTGCGGCTGCGCGAGCGCACCGCGGCGCGCTGGGTCTCGACCTCCGCAGCCTCGCCCGTCGCATCGTCGGCGGTCGAGGCCTGGCTGGTGCGGAGGCCGAGATAGATCAGCATCGGCGAGGCGATGAAGATCGAGGTGTAGGTGCCGACCAGCACCACGCCGAACAGCATCGTCGCGGTGAAGCTGTGGATGCCGGCGCCGCCGAACAGCAGGAGCGCCAGGAGGGCCAGCGTCACCGTCACGTGGGTCACGACGGAGCGCGACAGCGTGGCGTTGACCGAGTGGTCCAGCACGTCCTCGATCGGCACCCGCTTGGACCGCCGCAGGACCTCGCGGATGCGGTCGTAGATGACGACCGTGTCGTTCAGCGAGTAGCCGAGGATGGTCAGCATCGCCGCGACCGAGGTCAGGTCGAAGTCGAGCTGGGTGATCGACATGAAGCCCAGCGTCAGGATGAGGTCGTGCGAGTTCGCGATCATCGCCCCGAGGGCGAACTGCCACTCGAACCGGAACCACAGGTAGATCAGGATCGCGCCGACGGCGAGAAGGACGCCGATGGTGCCGTAGGACACGAGCTCCGAGGAGACGCGCGGCCCCACCACCTCGACCCGGCGATAGTCGTAGCCGGCGCCGAGCGCGCCCTTGACCTTGCCGACCACCGCCTGCTGCGCCGCCTCCCCGCCGGGCTGCTCGGCGATGCGGATCTGGGCCTCGTTGCCGCTGCCGAAGGCCTGGATCTGGACCTCGCCGAGGTTCAGCCCGTCCAGGGTGCGGCGGAGATGGGCGACGTCCATGGCGCCGTTGGTCTGGCGCACGTCCATCAAGGTGCCGCCCTTGAAGTCGATCCCGAAGTTCAGGCCGATGAAGATGAAGGCCAGCACCGAGCAGATCGACAGCACCGCCGAGATCGGGAAGCTGATGCGCCGGAAGCGCATGAAGCTGAACTTGGTGTCCGGCGGGACGAGGTGGAGGTGGCGCACGGCGGGCTCGCTTTCCGGTCAGATCGGGATGGTGCGCGGGCGGCGCCAGCGCACCCAGGCGGCCACGATCAGCCGGGTCAGGGTATAGGCGGTGAAGAGGGTCGTCAGGATGCCGACCCCGAGGGTCACCGCGAAGCCCTTCACCGAGCCGGTGCCGATGAAGAACAGCACGGCAGCGGCGATGAAGGTCGTGATGTTGGTGTCGAGAATGGTGGCGAGGGCGTGCGAGAAGCCGGCCTCGAGCGCACCGATGACGCCGCGGCCGGCGCGGATTTCCTCGCGGATGCGCTCGTAGATCAGGACGTTGGAGTCGACCGCGATGCCGACGGTGAGGACGACGCCGGCGATGCCGGGCAAGGTCAGCGTCGCGCCGAGAGCCGACAGGATGCCGAAGATCAGCGCGACGTTGATCGCGACCGCGATGATGGCGAAGACGCCGAAGAGGCCGTAGGTCACGAACATGAACACGGCGACCAGCGCCGAGCCGACATAGGCGGAGGTCTCGCCGGCGCGGATCAGGTCGGCGCCAAGGCCGGGGCCGACGGTGCGCTCCTCGATGATCTGCAGCGGTGCCGGCAGCGCGCCGGCGCGGAGCAGGATCGCGAGGTCGTTGGCCTGCTGGACGGTGAAGCTGCCCGAGATCTGGCCCGAGCCGCCAAGGATCGGCTCGCGGATCACCGGCGCCGAGATCACCTGATTGTCGAGCACGATGGCGAACGGCCGGCCGACGTTCCTCTGCGTCACCTCGCCGAAGCGCTGGGCGCCCTTGGCGTTGAACCGGAACGAGACGATCGGCTCGTTGGTGCGCTGGTCGAAGCCGGGCTGCGCGTCGGTCAGATCCTCGCCCGAGACCAGCACCTGGCGCTCGACCAGATAGGGCACGTGGGCCTTGTCGTTGGAATAGAGCAACTCGTCCTCGGGCGGCACGTGGCCCTGGAGCGCCGCCTGCACCGAGTTCTGCACGTCGACCAGACGGAAGGTCAGCTTCGCGGTCTGGCCGAGAAGGTTCTTGAGACGGGTCGGATCCTGCAGGCCCGGCACCTGGACCAGGATGCGGTCGGAGCCCTCGCCCTCGATGGTGGGCTCGGTGGTGCCGAGCTGGTCGATGCGGCGGCGGACGATCTCGATCGACTGCGTCACCGCCGAGCGCACCCGCTGGGTGATGCCGGCGTCGGTCAGGTTGACCGCGACGGTGCCGGCGGCCTTGTCGGCGGAGACGGTGACGTCGCGCTGCCCGGCATTGCCGATGAAGGTGCCGCCGAGCGGCTGCGACAGGGCGTAGAGCGCCTGGACCGCCTTGTCGCTGTCGGCCGGATCACGCAGGCGGACCTGGACGCCCTGGTCGGTGGCGCGGAGCGCGGTGTAGCCGATGCGCTTCTCGCGCAACGTGCGGCGGACATCCTCGCGGAGCGATTCGGCGCGCTCCTTGCGGAGCGCCTGGCTGTCGACCTGGAGCAGGAGATAGGAGCCGCCGCGAAGGTCGAGGCCAAGCGTCATCGCGCGGTGCGGCAGCCAGGACGGCAGCGCCACCCGCTGGTCGGGCGAGAGCAGGTTCGGCAGCGCCAGCAGGAGGCCGATCAGTGTGACGAGAAGGATCGCCCCCGTCTTGGCCCGGGAAAAACGCAGCATCGGCTATTTCTGACCGCTCTCGGCCACTTCCTTCACCGGCTCGCCCTTGGCCCGCACCTCGGTGATCATGGCACGGGCGATGCGGACGCGCACGTTGTCGGCGATCTCGACCTGGACCTCGCTGTCGTCGACCACCTTGGCGACCTTGCCGATCAGCCCGCCCGAGGTGATCACCGTGTCGCCGCGGCGCACGTTCTTCACCATCTCGCGGTGAGCCTTGGCGCGCTGCTGCTGCGGCCGCATCACCAGGAAATACATGACCACGAAGATGAGGACGAAAGGCAGCAGCGAGAACAGAACGCTGCTCTGCCCCCCGCCGTTCGCGGCGGCCTGGGCGAAGGCCGGGGTGATGAACATCGATAGCTCCGGTCGGCGGACGAAAGGCGGCCGCGTCACGCCGCCGCAGGGACGGCTGGTCGGGTCGGGCCGGGCGCGCGGACTATACCGTCGATCGGCCCGAACGCAACTCGGAGGCCCCCGCCGCACCCGCCGCAGGAGGCCGGGAAGGCGCCGGGATCAACCGGCCTTGTGGGCGCGCCGGTGGTGACCGCCGCGGGCCGGTTTCTCCGCCTTGCCGGTATCGAAGCCGATGCGGAGCCGCCACCCGGCCATGCGGTCGGGCGGCAGCGGGATCGCGTCGCTCGTCACGATCTGGCTGAAATCGGCGCCGCCGCTGGCCGGCGGGATCGACACCGCGACCTGCTCGAGCCGCGAAAACACCGGCTTGTCGTCATAGTCGAGCAGCACGATGCGGATCGGCAGGGTCAGCGTCTGGCCCGAGTCGCCCTTCGGCCCGACGATAAGGCGGCCGGCAAAGCCGATGCGGATGGTGACGCTGTTGCCGTTGACGTTGCATTCGCGGGCGAGCCGGCCGAAGCGGGCCTGGTAGCGCTGCGAGAACGGATCGCCGGTATGGCCTGCGAGGAACAACTGGTAGGACGCCGTGCCGGGCTGGATCGCGAGCTCGGGACAGAAGACCTTGGTCTTGTCCTGCTCTTCGGCGGTCTTCGCCGGCGGGGGGTTGGTGTCGCCGAGGAGCAGCAGGTTCTCGACCTTCTGGCCGAACGACGGGGAGGACTGCGCCGTCTCCGCCGGCGGCGCGGAACCGCTCGAAGTCGAGCAGGCGGCGAGCGCCAGCGCCACAACGGCGGCCGCAATCGCCTGCATCATGCTGCGCATGCCAACCGCCATGGGGACCCTCTCGGCGCTGTGATTCACCATTTCGGACGTGGCGACTTATGCCTAACGGGGCCTTGCCTTGACAAGGGCGGTGGCGCATCCACAAGTCCCGCCTGCGGACCTTTCCTCCCATGATTCAAGCCAAAGCGCCCCTGCTGATCCTGCTCTGCGCGCCGCGCGGATTCTGCGCCGGCGTGGTGCGGGCGATCGACGCGGTCGAGCGCGCGCTCGAGCTCTATGGCCCGCCGGTCTATGTCCGCCACGAGATCGTGCACAACCGCTTCGTGGTCGAGGCGCTGCGCCGCAAGGGCGCGGTGTTCGTCGAGGACCTGAGCCAGATTCCCGCCACCGGAGCGCCGGTGATCTTCTCCGCCCACGGCGTCGCCAAGACCGTTCCGGCTGCGGCCGATGCCCGCGGCCTCACCTGGATCGACGCCACCTGTCCGCTCGTGACCAAGGTCCACCGCGAGGCCGAGCTGCACCACAAGCGGGGCCGCCAGGTGGTGCTGGTCGGCCACGCCGGCCATCCCGAGGTGGTCGGCACCGTCGGCCAGCTTCCTGCGGGTGCGGTGCTCCTGGTCGAAAGCGTGGATGACGTCGCGCGGCTCGTGCCCGCAGACCCCGCGGCGCTCGCCTTCGTCACCCAGACCACGCTCTCGGTCGACGACACCGCCGCCATCACCGCCGCGCTTCGCTGCCGCTTCCCCGCGATCGTCGGGCCGCAGCGCGAGGACATCTGCTACGCCACAACCAATCGCCAGGAGGCGGTGAAGCGGGTGGCCGGCCGCTGCGACGCGATGATCGTGGTCGGCTCGCCGAACTCGTCGAACTCGCAGCGCCTGCGCGAAGTCGCGGAACGGGCCGGCTGCGCGGTGTCCCGGCTGGTGCCGCGGGTCGGCGAGATCGACTGGGCGGAGTTCGGCGGCATCGCGACGCTCGGCCTGACCGCCGGCGCCTCCGCGCCGGAGGTCCTGGTCGAGGAGGTGGTCGACGCCTTCGCCGAACGTTATGAGGTGACGGTCGAGGTGGTCGAGACCATGACCGAGGAGATGTTCTTCCCTCTCCCCCGCGCGCTCCGCCCGCCCGAGGCGGCCTGACGGCGTGGCTAGAGCTGCGTCACCATTCCCTCGGCCACGACCGGGCCGGTCGGGAGCCCGGTCGGCGAGCCGCCGGGCGGCTCCAGCGACAGCGCCAGCATCACCCTCGGTGCGATCGCTCCCATCAGCTCGCCGGGAACCTTCATCATCATCGGCTTCTCGGCGCTGACCACGCCGAGCGAACGCGGCGCGCCGCCGGCAGGCATCAGCCACAGCTCCGGCACGCGCGAGGGCGGAATATCCAGCGCCGCCGGCATCACCATCAGCATGTCCTTGCCGCGGTCGACGGTGACCATCAGCGCCGCCTTCCCGCTCTTCGGCATCAGCGTCGCGGTGAGCCCGGGCGGCGCGCCCGGCGGAGGCAGGATCACCGCCAGCGCGACGAGCGCCGCGGCGGCGACCACGGCCCCGCCGAGCCCCGCCGTCCGCCAGAACGGCAAACTGTGCCAGAGGCCGGCTTTTGCCGCGCGAGCCCGCGGCGCGACGGCGGCCGGGGGCAAGGCGGCTGCGATGCGGTCCCACACCGCCGCCGGCGGGACCCGCGGCGCGACCTCGCCGGCGAGCGGCGCGAGACGTGCCTCCCAAGCCTCGACCGCGCGGGCGAAGGCCTCGTCGGTCGCAAGCCGCGCCTCGGCGCGGCGGCGGCCGGCGGCGTCGAGCACGCCGATCACGTACTCGGCGGCGAGGAGATCCTGGCCGCCCTCGTCGGAGCCGAGGGGATCGCCGGTCGCGCTCATGATTCCAGACAGGCCCGCAGTTTGAGGAGGCCGCGGCGGATCCAGCTCTTCATCGTGCCGAGCGGCACGCCGCGGGCCGCCGCGAGCTCCTCGTAAGTCGCGCCGGCGAAGAACGCGGTGCGGATCGCCCGCCGCGGCTCCTCGTCGAGGGTGCCGAGGCAGTGCTCCAGGCGCCTGCGCTCGTCCTCGTCTTCGAGCCGCTCCAGGGCGCTCGCTGCCGGGTCATCGACCAGTTCCGCTGCCTCGACCGGCGCCGCCGGAGGTCTCGCCCGGCGCGCCCGCAGCCGGTCGATCGCGCGGTTGCGGGCGATGGTGATGAGCCAGGTCATCGGGCTGGCGCGACGCGGATCGAAGCCCGCCGCCCGCTGCCACACCGTCAGATAGACCTCCTGCACCACGTCCTCGGCCTCGCTGCGTTCCCCCAAGATACGCAGGCAGACGCCGAAAAGCTTCGCCGCGCTGCGGCGATAGACCTCGGCGAGCGCGGCGCGGTCGCCGGCAGCGACCGCCGCGAGGCTCGCGGCGAGCCGCGCCCGCTCGCGAGCCGCATCCGTCGCCGCGTCGAATCCGATCGGAGCCTCCCGCGCCATGGCGGCCAGTGATAGCACGCGCCGCCGAGATTCCCGCTATAGTCATGCCCCTTGGGGGAGGATGGCTCATGCGGAGCTTCGATTACGTGGTGGTCGGAGGCGGCTCGGCCGGATGCGTGCTCGCGAGCCGCCTGACCGAGGACGCCGACGTAACAGTGCTCCTCCTCGAAGCCGGCAAGCCGGACCGCCACCCGCTGATCCCGATCCCGATCGCCTTCGGCGTGCTCGCCCGCACGGCAAGCGTGAACTGGGGCTACGAGACCGAGCCGGAGCCCGGCTGCAACGACCGCCGCATCCCCCTGCCCCGCGGCAAGACGCTCGGCGGCTCGTCGTCGATCAACGGCCTGCTCTGCCTCCGCGGCCACCCGCGCGACTACGACCAGTGGCGCCAGATGGGCCTGGCCGGCTGGGGCTATGCCGACGTGCTGCCCTACTTCCGCAAGCTGGAGTCGAGCTGGCGCGGCGACGGTCCCTATCACGGCGGCGACGGCCCGATCACCGTGACCGAGCTCAACCAGCCGATCCTGACCTACGACGCCCTCGCGGCGGCGGCGAGGAATGCCGGCGTGCCGGTGACCGACGACATCCACGGCAGCCTGCCAGAAGGCGTCGCCCGCGCCGAGGTGTCGACCAGGAACGGCGTCCGCGCCTCGACCGCGCGGAGCTATCTCGCCAAGGCGCTCGGCCGGCCGAACCTCACCGTCGAGACCGGGGCGCTGACCTCGCGCGTCTTGGTCGAGAACGGCCGCGCCGCCGGCGTCGAGTACGTCCGCGACGGCCAGCGCCAGACGGTCCACGCGGAGCGCGAGGTAATCCTGTCCGGCGGCTCCTACAACTCGCCGCAGATCCTGCTGCTCTCCGGCATCGGCCCGGCCGACGAGCTGAAGGCGCTCGGCATCGCGCCGATCCACGACCTGCCGGGCGTCGGCAAGAACCTGTCGGAGCATCCGCTGACGCCGGTCAGCCGCCGCGCCAACGCCGACAAGGGCTTCGTCGACCACCTCCGCCTCGACCGCGCGACGCTGTCGGTGCTGCAGTGGAAGCTGTTCGGCTCGGGGCCGTTCGCGACCAACTCCTGCGCCGCCAACATCTTCCTGCGCACCCGGCCGGAGCTCGAGCGCCCGGACATCCAGCTCATCTGCACGGTGATCGGCGCCGACGCCAAGCTGTGGTTCCCGGGCGTCACGCCGACGCCGCCCCGCCGCTTCGGCGCCGCGGTCTGCCTGCTCCACCCCGACAGCCGCGGGCACATGACGCTGCGCTCGACCGACCCGGCGGCGGCGCCGCGCATCTTCCTCAACATGCTGACCGAGCGGCGCGACGTGGAATCGCTCGTCGCCGGCATCAGGAAGACCCGCGAGATCTACACCACGAGCCCGATGAAGGAGCTGGTCGCCGAGGAGCTGTTTCCCGGCGAGCACGTCAGGACCGACGCCGAGATCGAGGCGCATCTCCGCCGCGTCATCATGGTGACGCATCACCCGGTCGGCACCTGCAGCATGGGCACCGGCCCGATGGCGGTGGTCGACCCCGAGCTGCGCCTGCACGGCCTCGACGGTCTCCGCGTGGTCGACGCCTCGGTGATGCCGACGGTGCCGGGCGGCAACACCAACCTGCCGACCATCATGCTCGCCGAGAAGGCCGCCGACCTCATCCGCGGGCGGGCGCCCTTGCCTGCCGAGATGCCCGAGCGGGCAGCGGCCTGAGGCCGAGCGCGTCGCCCATGCCGATCGCCCCGACCTGGCAGGACATCGCCATCCGCCTGGCGCTCTCGGTGCTCGCCGGGGGGCTGATCGGGCTGAACCGCGGCGGCCACGGCCGGCCGGCCGGGCTTCGCACCAACCTCCTGGTCTGCCTCGCCGCCGCGCTTTCGATGATCCTCGCGAACCTGCTCCTGGAATCCCCGGGCGGCGAGCACGACCAGACGCTGCGCATGGACGTGATGCGCCTGCCGCTCGGCATCCTCACCGGCGTGGGCTTCATCGGCGCCGGCGCGATCCTGCGCCGCGGCGACCTCGTTCTCGGCGTCACGACCGCGGCGACGCTGTGGTACGTCACCATGCTCGGCCTCTGCTTCGGCGCCGACCGGCTGGGACTCGGCGTCGCGGGCTTGGCGCTCGGCCTGATCGTGCTGTGGGGCCTGCGCTTCGCCGAGCGGCTGATGAAGCAGGAGCGCCACGCCTCGTTGACGGTGACCTGCGACGGGAGCGTCGCCGCGCCGAGCGAGGCGGACCTCCGTGGCCGGCTGGAGGCCGCCGGCCTGAAGGTCGCCTCGGCCGCCTCGCACTACGGGGTGGCGGCGCAGCGCACCCTCACCTTCGACGTCCGCTGGCTTGCGCTGGAGGACACGCCGATCCCGCCGATCGTCGACGCGCT
>DASZVN010000227.1:0-4428 GCA_035547055.1 Hyphomicrobiales bacterium | reverse complement strand
TCCCGTTCCGGCAGAAACGGGGGAGCGACTCCTAGAACACGACAATGGCCTACGTCTCAGTCGTCCGTCCGCAGCCGATAGCCGACGCCGGTCTCGGTCAGCAGAAGAACCGGCCGTTCCGGGTCGCGCTCCAGCTTGTGGCGAAGCTGGCGGACATAGATGCGCAGATATTGCACGTCGCCGCCGGGGCCCCAGACCTCCTGCATGATCATCCGGTGAGTCAGCACCTTGCCGGCGTGCAGCACCAGGAGCCGGAGGATGTCGTATTCCTTCGGCGACAGCCGGACCTCGGCGCCGTCGCGGCTGACGCGGCGGCGGGTGAGGTCGACGCGGAGGCCGTCGCGCTCGAAGACCGGCTCGCCGCCTTCGGCGTGGACGCGATGGCGGAGGGCGGTGCGGATGCGCGCGACCAGCTCGGCCATGCCGAACGGCTTGGTGACATAGTCGTCGGCGCCGAGATCGAGCGCCTCGACCTTGCCCTTCTCGTCGCCGCGGCTCGACAGCACGATGATCGGGACCTTCGAGCCGGTCTCGCGGATCCGGCGAATGAACTCGATGCCGTCGATGTCGGGCAGGCCAAGGTCGAGGATGACGACCTCCGGCGCTTCGCTTGCGGCAATGGCCAGGCCGTCCCGGCCGTCGGCGGCCTCGATGACGGCAAAGCCTTGCGTCGCGAGGCTGGTGCGTAACAGCCGGCGGATCGGCGGCTCGTCGTCGACGACCAGGATCGGGATGCCGCCGGAGCCGGTCATGCCGCGGCGTCCGCCGTGGGCTGCGATGCGAGCAGCGCCGCCGGGAAGCGGACCGTGAAGACCGCGCCCGCCCCGTCCGTGCGGTCGGCGGCGGCGATGGTTCCACCCAGCGCCTCGACGAAGCCGCGGCAGATCGCGAGGCCGAGGCCGGTGCCGGCGCGGGGGCGGTCGCGCTCGCGCACGCGATAGAACTTCTCGAAGATGCGCTCCAGCGCCTCGGGCGGGATGCCCGGCCCGCGGTCGAGCACGCGGACGACCAGCCCGCCGTCCTCGACCGCCGCCTGAACCGTGACCGGCGTGCCCGCCGGCGAATGGCGCGCCGCGTTGTCGAGGAGGTTCACCAGCACCTGTTCCAGCAGCACCGGATCGGCCGTCAGCATTGGCAGGTCCGGGGCGAGATCGACTGTCGTTGGGTGGCCGTCGAAGACGGGTTCCGTGCGCTCCAGCGCGGTGCCGATGATTTCGGCAAGGTCGACCGGCGAGCGGTCGAGCGCGATCGCCCCCGACTCGAGCCGCGCCATGTCGAGGAGGTTCGCGACAAAGCGGCCGAGCCGCTCGGCCTCCTCCTGGATGGTGCCGGCGAGCTCGTCGCGCGCCCTCGCATCGTAAAGCGCATCGTACTGGCGCAGCGCCGTCACCGCGCCGAGGATCGAGGCGAGCGGCGTCTTGAGGTCGTGCGACAGGGAGGCGAGGAGCGCCGAGCGCAGCCGCTCGGTCTCGGCCGCCATCCGCGTCGCGTCCATCTCGTCGGTCAGGCGCACGCGCTCGATCGAGACCGCGGCCTGATCCATCAGCGCATCGAGCAGCCGCCGCTCGTCGGGTGCGAGCGGCGCATCGCCCGCGGCGCGGGTGATGCCGACGACGCCGACCGCGCCGCGCCCGGTGCGGAGCGGCAGGAACAGCCAACGGGCGCCGGGCAGCGTGTCGGCGCCATGGCCGGCCGGACGGTTGTTCACGAAAGCCCATTCGGCGGCGCCGAGATCGGCCTCGTCGAGCGCGTCCTCGGGTGGATAGGCGTTCTTCAGCTCCAGTCGCCCGCCTTCGGCGAGGAGGAGGACGACGTGGAGCTTCAGCATCGCCGCCATCTGGTAGGCGGCGGCCCAGAGCAGGTCGTCGAGCTTCACGACGCCGGCGAGCTTGCGGCTGAAGCCGTAGAGCGCCTCGGTGGTCCGCGCCCGGCTCCGCGCGACGAGCATCTGGGTGCGGACGCGGGCGGCGAGGTTGCTGACGACGATCGCGACCAGGAGGAAGACCAGGAAGGCGGCGACGTTGGTCGGGTCGGCGATGGTGAAGGTGTAGAGCGGCGGCAGGAAGAAGAAATTGTAGGCGAGCGAGGAGGCGACGCCGGCGAGGAGCGCCGGCCCCAGGCCGAAGCCGGTAGCGATGCCCAGCACCGCCGTCAGGAAGATGAGATCGACGGTCTCGACCCCGACCAAGGGCTGCGCTGCCCAGCCGATGCCGAGCGCCGCCGCGGTCGCGGCGAGGCTCGCGGCAAAGGGGCGGATGTCGAAGGCCCGCCGCGCTGTCGCGCCGCGCGCCGGCCGCGCCACAGGCGCCGCTTCCGCGGCGGCCTCGCCGGCGACGACGTGCACGCTGATCGCGCCGGCGCGGCGCACGAGGTCGTGCACCACCGAGCCGTGCAGCATCTCGAACCAGCGCGGCCGGTCGGACTTGCCGATGACGATCTGGGTGATGTTGTTGGCGCGGGCATAGTCGAGCACATCCTCGGCAATGCGGCCGCCGGGAAGCGTCACCGCCTCGCCGCCGAGATGCTCGACCAGGCGCAGGCAGGCGGCGACGCGGTCGCGCTCCTCCTCGGTCAGGCCGTGGCTCCGCGCGGTCTCGACATAGAGGCCGGTCCAGGGCGCGTGGAAGCGGTCGGCGAGCCGCTTGGCATAGCGTACGAGGCCGGCGCCGGCGGGACTGTCGTCGATGCAGACCAGCACACGCTCGCCGGCCGCCCAGGGGCCGTGGATCGCGTGGGCCTGCATGTGGGTGAGGAGCTGGTCGTCGACGCGCTCGGCGGTGCGGCGCAGCGCCAGCTCGCGGAGCGCCGTGAGGTTGCCCGGCGAGAAATAGTTTTCCAGCGCGCGGGCGGCGTGCTCAGGCACGTAGACCTTGCCCTCGCGGAGGCGCCGGATCAGGTCGTCGGGCGAGAGGTCGACGACCTCGATGTCGTCTGCGCGGTCGAGGACCGAATCCGGCACGGTCTCGCGCACGCGGACCCGCGTGATCCGGGCGACGACGTCGTTCAGGCTCTCGACGTGCTGGATGTTGAGCGTGGTGTAGACGTCGATCCCGGCGGCAAGCAACTCCTCGACATCGAGATAGCGCTTGGGATGTCGGCTGCCCGGTGCATTCGCGTGGGCGAGCTCGTCGACCAGGACGAGCCGCGGCCGCCGCTCGAGGATGGCGTCGAGGTCCATCTCCTCGATCTCATGGCCGCGATAGGCGATCGTGCGCCGCGGTATTGTTTCGAGGCTGTCGAGGAGCGCCGCCGTCTCCGCCCGGCCGTGGGTCTCGACCACGCCGATCACGACGTCGATGCCCTCGGCCCGGCGCGCCCGGGCGGCGGTCAGCATCTCGTAGGTCTTGCCGACGCCCGGCGCCGCGCCGAGGAAGATCTTCAGCCGGCCGCGCCCGTCCTGACACGCCGCAGCGTCGAGCAGCGCCTCGGGCGAGGGGCGGGCCGCCTCCGGGTCGCGGTCGGGCAGGCTCATGCCGTCATTCTAGCCCATGACGCCAAGGTCCGTTGAGGCCGCTTCCCCCGTCATGGCGAGGAGCGCAGCGACGACGCAATCCAGGGGTAACAGGCGCCACCGCCTGCGGCCCCTGGATTGCTTCGCTTCGCTCGCAATGACGGTGGAGGAGCCGTCATGGCCGGGCTTATCCCGGCCATCCACGACTTCGTTCGGGACGACGCCCGCAAACTCGTGGATGCCCGGCCCAAGGCCGGGCATGACGGTCGTGGTGCCGGCCTCAGCGATGCAGCTCCTGATCGAGGGCGAGGTTCAGGGCGAGCACGTTGACGCGTGGTTCGCCCATGAAGCCGAGCGCCGGCCCGGTCGTGGCCGTGGCGACCAGCGCCCGCACCCGCGCCTCCGGGAGCCCGCGGGCCGCGGCGACCCGCGGCACCTGCACGGCCGCGGCCTCCGGCGAGATGTCGGGGTCGAGGCCCGAACCGGAGGTCGTGACGAGGTCGGCCGGCACGGGACCCGCGATCCCCGCCGCGCGCAGCTTGGCGACGTCGCCGCGGACGCGGGCGACAAGCGCCTTGCTGGTCGGCCCGAGATTGGAGCCGCCAGAGGCGGTAGCGTCGTAGCCGTTCTTGCCCGCGGCCGACGGCCGGCCGCGGAAATAGCGTGCGCTCGTGAAGGACTGGCCGATCAGCGCCGAGCCGACCACCCTGCCGCCGCGCTCGATCAGGCTGCCGTTGGCCTGGGCGGGGAAGGCGACCTCGGCGATGCCGGTGATCGCGAGCGGATAGGCGAGGCCGGTGAGTACCGTCATCAGGACGATCATTACGATCGCGGGGCGGAGTTCGCGGAGCATGGGGCGGGGCTCCTTCAGGCGAGGCCGAGGGCGGCAACCGCCATGTCGATCAGCTTGATACCGGCGAACGGCACCGCGATGCCGCCGAGGCCGTAGATCAGGAGGTTGCGCCTAAGCAGCGGCG
>DASZVN010000226.1:0-3507 GCA_035547055.1 Hyphomicrobiales bacterium | reverse complement strand
GCGCTCCGGCCCGGTGCAGGACCGGCTCGCGTTGATGACGGTGACACAGGCCAACCCGGAGCCGATCTTCCTGCTCTACGGCGGGGGTGGGGCGGCGAGCCGGATCTGTGCCGCGACGGTCAGCTCGCCGGCATTGGCGGTCGCCGGCACGCCCGACGGGATCACCCACGAACTGTGGGCGATCACCGACGCCGCGCAGCTGACCGAGATCGAGCAAGACTTGGCGGCGAGAACCGCGATGATCGCCGACGGCCATCACCGCTACACCACCTACGGCTACCTGCGCGATCAGTTGGGCGGCTCTGACGGCACCCCCGGGCCGTGGGACGCCGGACTCACCTTGCTGGTCGACGAGAGCGCCGGCATGCCCGACATCCGGGCGATCCATCGGGTGATCCCCGGGCTGGCGTTGTCGACCGCTGTCGAGCGGGCGGCAGGGGTCTTCGACGTGCGGCCGCTCCCCGGCGCCGACCTGTCGTCGGCGCTCGACGAGTTAGCACAGACCACCGGGCCCGCGTACGTCGTCAGCGACGGCGCCGAGTTCACCTTGCTCTTCGCACCGGACGCCGCGCGGCTCGCCGCCGCGAAGCCCGTCGATCACGGCCACGCGTGGTGGCAGCTCGACGCGAGCGTGGCCAGCGTCTTGCTGATGGAGCAACTGTGGGAGGTCAGCGACACCGCGGGCCAGGTCGAGGCTGAGCACGACCCGGCCGCCGCCCTGCGGCTGGCCAAGGAGAGCGCCGGCGTCGCCTTGTTGCTCAACCCCGCCCCGCTCGCCGGCATCGTCGCGGTCGCCGAGGCGGGCGAGGCGATGCCGCGAAAGTCGACGCTGTTCTTGCCCAAGCCGTGTTCGGGATTCGCGATGCGGGCGTTCCGGTTTGAGCGCTGACGTCGCAGGCTCGGCCTGCCGTTAATCGCGGGCCTTCTTCGCGGCGCTCACCTCGACCTCGCACCGGCTGGCGGTGCCGCCCGCACCGCGCCAGAACCGCCGGCGCAACGCGCCCTGTATCTCGAGCGTGTCGCCCGCCGACCATCGGGCGGCCATCCGCTGAATGCTCTTTCTGTGCGCCACGCAATCGATGGTGTCGACGCTCGGCGACCGGGGCGCTGACTTGTCGACCTCGCGATCGACCACCAGCCGCCACACGGTCAGCTCGTCACCGCTGGGCAGCACCCGCACCGCCGGCTCGCCGGACAGCCGGCCAACCAAGCGCACCTCGTTCACCGATTCAACCGCCATCCGCAACCTCCAGCGCATCGAAGATGGCTTGAGCGTCGCAGCGGCAGCGAGCGCGTCGTTGCGACGCGGCGCGCCCTGTTGATGAATCGGAGTCCTTGGCAGGGTTGGGGAAACCCCGACTCAGTGGTCCGGCGGTTCCTCGAAGAGGAGAAGTAGCTGCCCTTCCGACGACCTTTCCGGCGTCGCAGCCGAAGCTCGAGCCAGATCCGGGGCGGCGACCGGCTGTTCGGCAGCGCCGCCTGCGTCGAGATCCTCGAGCCGATCGGCGGCGTCGGTGTCTCCCTCGTCGTCCGCCAGCACGGCGGCGACAAACCAGTCCCGCGCCTCATCGGGACGCGCCGCCGCAAGGAGGGCGTCGGCGTAGGCGTAAAACAAGCGGGCCGACCACGGATCACGACGATCGCGATTCAGCTGCGGGCCCTGCAGCGCCACGACCGCCGCGTCGAGTTGACCGAGGTCACGGCGCGCGCCTGACACGACGATCTTCATCTCCACCGTCGCCGCTGCGTCGAGACGAGCGGCGTCCGGGCCGCTGGCCAGGGCCAGCGCGCGCTCGGCCCGACCGAGTCCGCGCTCGCAGTCAGCCATCACCGGCAAATGCTCGACGGATCCGGTGAGTCGCTTGTATGTGCGCAAATCATTCAGCGCCTCCGCCCAGTTGCCGACCGCGTACGCGCACAGGCCGGCCGCTTCGCGAACACACGCCAACCGGGGCAGAATTCGACGAGCATAGGCGGCGTGCTCGTACGCCAGCTCTGGGTCCTCGTCGATCAGCCGGCCCGCCATCACCAGATGCTGCGCCACGGCGTCCGCCGCCGACTTTGACGCGGTGCGCAACTCGGCCCGCACATCACGGGGCAACTCCGCGCCGGTGACGTCGTCGTCAACGGGCGGAGCAGCGACCTCGCGCAACGACGGGCGCCGTCGATCGGCCTCATGCCCCGGACGGTCCTGACGCCGCGGTTCACGGACTTCACGCTCGACGCGCGAACGATGCGGACGCTCGCCGACCCCGCCAGGACGGCGCTCGGGCCGCCCGGGTTCAGCGCCGCCACGCGTGCGTGGGCCGCCAGCAGAGGGAGTCGACCGGCGCGACCCGCCACGCTCTTCGCCGCGTTCGCCGCCGGTGCGAGATCCCCCGGGACGAGGCGGCCGACCGTCACGATCACCCCGAGCGTCGGGTCGACCGCGGTCAGCGCCGCCACGCGTGCGTGGACCGCCAGCAGAGGGAGTCGACCGGCGCGACCCGCCACGGTCTTCGCCGCGCTCACCGCCGCCGGCGGCGCGGGATCCCCCGGGACGAGGCGGCCGACCGTCGCGGTCAGCCCGAGCGTCGGGTCGACCGCGGTCAGCGCGATCACCACGAGCGCCGCGATCCGAACGGTCGAAACGCGCCTCTCGGCCAGGCTGAGCCGGCCGGCTCGGCCGACTCGGCCTGCTGTCACGCGACACCGCGCCACGAGCCGGCCGGCCGTCGCCCTGACCTGCGCCCGGGCGCGGCGGCTGGTCGCGCCCGCTGGCCCGACGAGGTTCGCCGGCGGCGGACGGGCGGCCGCCTCGACCGCGTTGCTCGCCGCCTCGACCGCGTTGCTCGCCGCCTCGACCGCGTTGCTCGCCGCCTCGACCGCGTTGCTCCAAGGCGCTTGCCTCCTTATCCCGGAAATACGTTGAGGGCCACCCGCGAACGGGTGGCCCTCAACCAAAGTATGTCCGGCGGCGTCCTACTCTCCCACGCGGTGGCCCGCGCAGTACCATCGGCGCTGAAGGGCTTAGCTTCCGGGTTCGGAATGGGACCGGGCGTTTCCCCTTCGCTATGACCGCCGAAACTCTATTGAGATGTCAGCCGGAATTCCGACCGTATCTCGGGAACTGCTCAGTGGACGCGAGTTACTTTGTGGTCAAGCCCTCGGCCTATTAGTACCGGTCGGCTGCATGCGTTGCCGCACTTCCACCTCCGGCCTATCAACCCTGTGATCTAGCAGGGGGCCTTACCAGGTTGACCCTGTGGGAGACCTCATCTTGAAGCGAGCTTCCCGCTTAGATGCTTTCAGCGGTTATCCCTGCCGAACGTAGCTAACCAGCAGTGCACTTGGCAGTACAACTGGCACACCAGAGGTTCGTCCGTCCCGGTCCTCTCGTACTAGGGACAGCTCTTCTCAAGTCTCCTGCGCGCGCGGCGGATAGGGACCGAACTGTCTCACGACGTTCTAAACCCAGCTCGCGTACCGCTTTAATGGGCGAACAGCCCAACCCTTGGGACCTACTCC
>DASZVN010000225.1:0-15733 GCA_035547055.1 Hyphomicrobiales bacterium | reverse complement strand
GGGCGGGGCGGGGCTGCGGCCGGGGCAGGCGCTGCCGCCGGCGCGGGCGCTGCCTCGGGCGCCTCGGCGACAGGGGCGCGCGCGGTCGGCTTGGGCCGGGCTGCCGGTGCCGGCGCGGCGGCGACCGGCTCCTTGGCGGCGGGCTCGGGCGCGCCGACGGTGCGGCGCTTCACCTTCTCCACCACCACGGCCTTGCTGCGGCCATGGCTGAAGCTCTGGCGCACCATGCCCTGCTCGACCGGACGCTTGAGAGTGAGCGTCTTGCTCGGGGCGACGCTCAGCGTCTTCTCGCCAGGGGTCTTCGTATCCGTCATTCCAAATCCGTTCCTGCGGGTCGCCCCGCGTCGTCGTCGCGCCGGCCGGCTTCAGCCGTGCCGCCGCCTCGATAGCGGCCGAACCGGGCCGCCCGCTCCAGAAAGGCGTTGCTCACCGGGCCCGCGAGCAGCGCTGCATGTACCACATTTGCCCGCCCGAGCGCCAAGTCCAAACGCGCCCCGGCAAACAACGAAACCATCTCTGTATCGCCGCCGCCGCGCCGCGCGGCTGCCGCGAGTTTCCTGACCCCGTCGCCCCCGGCGTCGGCGGCATTGAGCACCGCCACCGCCTCGCCGCGCCCGAGCGCCGCCTCGACCTTGGCGAAGCCCGTCACCACCCGCCCGGCCTTGTTGGCGAGCGAGAGGATCTCCAGCGCCGCCTGCTCCAGCCCCGCCGCGACCCGCTCGGCGAGATCGGCGGGCGCTTCCGCCGCGGCCTTGAAGGCGCGGCTGAAGACCTTGCGCCGCACCGCCTCGGCCACCGTCGCCCGCTCGCCGCCGATCCAGACCCCCCGCCCCGGGAGGCGATGGGCGAGGTCGGCGACCACCGTCCCGTCCGGGCCGCGGACGAAGCGGATCATCTCCGCCGCGGGCCTCACCGTCCGCGTCACCGCGCAGGTGCGGGCGAGGGCGGTGCCCTCGTCGCGCTCGTCGCGGCGGGCCATCGGCGGCTCGACCCTCAGGCCTCGGCCGCCGCCTCCGTCGCCTCGGCCGGCTCCTCCTCCGGCGGCGGGGCGAGATCGGCCTCGTCGACCCAGCCGGCCTTGACGCGGGCGGCCATGATCAGCGCCTCGGCGTCCTCGCGGGTAAGGTCGAAGCCGTCGAGCGCGCCCGCGTGGCGGGTGGCCTCGCCGGCCTCGTTGCGCTCGGTCCAGCCGGTGAGGTCGTCGGTCGCGCAGCCGGCGAGGTCCTCGACCGTCTTGATGTCGTTCTCGCCGAAGGCGACCATCATCGCGGTGGTCACGCCCGGCACCTCGCGGAGCTCGTCGGCGACGCCGAGCTCGCGGCGGCGGGCGTCCTGCTCGGCCTCGATCCGCTCCAGATAGCCGACCGCACGGGCCTTGATCTCGGCCGCGGTGTCCTCGTCGAAGCCTTCGATCGAGGCGATTTCCTGCGGATCGACGAAGGCGACCTCCTCGACCGAGGCGAAGCCTTCGGCGGCGAGAAGCTGGCCGACCACCTCGTCGACGTCGAGGGAGTTCATGAACA
Organism: Hyphomicrobiales bacterium; assembly: GCA_035547055.1. Classification (GTDB taxonomy): domain Bacteria; phylum Pseudomonadota; class Alphaproteobacteria; order Rhizobiales; family Methylopilaceae; genus DASZVN01. The sequence goes on along the minus strand of DASZVN010000225.1, from coordinate 14,210 downwards.
GCTTGGTGCGGTCCTGGAACTCCTTCTGCCGCCGCTCGGATTCCTCGGCTTCGGTCAGGATGTCGATGTCCCAGCCGGTGAGCTGTGAGGCGAGGCGGACGTTCTGGCCGCGCCGGCCGATCGCGAGGCTGAGCTGGTCGTCGGGCACGACGACCTCGATCTTCTCCGAGTCCTCGTCGAGCACGACCTTGACCACCTCGGCCGGCTGCAGCGCGTTGACGATGAAGGTCGCGGCGTCGGGCGACCACGGGATGATGTCGATCTTCTCGCCCTGGAGCTCGTTCACCACCGCCTGCACGCGCGAGCCGCGCATGCCGACGCAGGCGCCCACGGGGTCGATCGAGCTGTCGCGCGAGACCACCGCGATCTTGGCGCGCGAGCCCGGGTCGCGGGCGACCGCCTTCACCTCGATGATGCCGTCGTAGATCTCCGGCACCTCCTGGGCGAACAGCTTCGACATGAACTGCGGGTGGGTGCGCGACAGGAAGATCTGCGGCCCGCGCGGCTCGCGGCGGACGTCGTAGATATAGGCACGGATGCGGTCGCCGACGTGGAAGATCTCGCGCGGCTGCAGCTCGTCACGGCGGACGATGGCCTCGCCGCGGCCGAGATCGACGATGACGTTGCCATATTCGACGCGCTTGACGACGCCGTTCACGATGTCGCCGATGCGGCTCTTGTATTCGTTGTACTGGCGGTCGCGCTCGGCCTCGCGCACCTTCTGCACGATCACCTGCTTGGCCGACTGGGCGGCGATGCGGCCGAAATCGAACGGCGGCAGCGTCTCGGAAATCCAGTCGTCGACCTGGGCGGCGGGGTTGCGCCGGCGGGCGTCCTCGACGGTGATCTCGATCGCCGGGTTCTCGATCTCGTCGACCACGCGCAGCAGCCGCGACAGCCGGATCTCGCCGGTCTGGGCGTTGATCTCGGCCCGCACCTCGGTCTCCGAGCCGTAGCGCGCCTTGGCGGCCTTGGCGATCGCCTCCTCCATCGCGCTCAGCACGATCTGCCGGTCGATCACCTTCTCGCGGGCGACCGCGTCGGCGATCTGCAACAGCTCCAGTCGATTGGCGCTGACCGCCATGGCTACCTCCGTTTGCGCTGCGAGACCCGGCGCGGGGGCACCGGCTCGCCGTCTTCAGTCTCCGCCGCGCTCTCGCGCAGCGCCGCCTTGCCCCGTCTCAAGGCTTCGTCGATCAGGGCGTCGGTGAGGACGAGATGGGCCTCCGCCATGTCGGCGACCGGGAGCCGCACCTCGGCCTCCTCGCCGGCCTCTGCATCGTCGCGGACGAGGCGGGCGGCCTCGCCCTCGACGCCGAGGAGCGTGCCGCGGAAGCGCTTGCGGCCATCGAGCGGCACCGCCATCCCGATCTTGGCGACATGGCCGGCCCAGCGCTCGAAATCCTGGAGCCGCACCAGCGGCCGGTCGATCCCTGGCGAGGACACCTCGAGGTGGTAGGCGCCGCGGATCGGATCGGCGACGTCGAGCGCCGGCGAGACCGCATGGCTCACCGCCTCGCAGTCGTCGACCGACATCGAGCCGTCCGGCCGCTCCGCCATGATCTGCACGGTGCAGCCGTTCCGCCCCGAGACGCTCGCCCGCACCAGGCGGTAGCCGAGGCCTTCCAGCACCGGCTCGACCACCGCGGCGACGCGCGCGGCGAGCCCGCTCTCGCGGATCAGCCGGTCGTCGGTCGCAATGGTCGCTACGCTGTCGCTCACGAAAACTGCCCTGAACGCCGAAAGGAGCGGGCCCCGGCGGGACCCACTCTCATGAACCGACGATCATGAGAAAGGATTTCGCGACGTTATATGGGAGAACCGCCCGCCCGCGCAAGGCGCCTCATTCCTCCTCGCGATACTCGGGCACGGTGAAATAGACCCACGCGAGGTTGGCGAAGAGCAGGGCCGCCGTCACCAGGAACACCCAGCGCAGCCCGATCGTCGCGCCGACCACCCCGCCGGTGAGCGGGCCGAGCGAGTTGCCGAGGAAGCTCGCCGAGGCGGTCAGGCCATAGACCGCGCCGCGCTCGGCCCGCGGCACCATGCGGCCGACGAGGGCGTTCGCGGTCGGCAGGATCCCGCCGATGAAGAGGCCGACGGCGAAGCGCTCGCCGAGGAACTCCCAGTAGCTGCTGGCGAAGGCCTGGGGGATGCTGGTGACCGCCGCTCCGCAGAGGCAGATCAGGAGCACGCGGCGATAGCCGATGACGTCGCTTCGCTTGCCGAGGAAGGGCGAGGCGACGAGGTCGGCGAGGCCGGTGATCGAGAACGCGATGCCGCCGAGGGTGGCGAGCTGCGGCACGTCGCCGACCAGCTCCTGCACGAACAGCGTGACGACCGGCTGCACCGTGCGCACGCCGAACTGCGCCATCAGGAGCACCACGAACAGCGGCAGGAGGCCGCTCGCGGTGGTCAGCATGCCGAGGCCGCCGAGGAGCGAGCGCCGTCCGGCCGGCCGCTTGGGCGGGATGAAATGCTCGTGGACCGCGAACCACACCAGCGCGGTCGCGACCAGCGCGATCGCCGCGGTGCAGTAGAACGGGATGCGGTAGCTGCCGGTGACGTCGGCGAGGCCGCCGCCGATCACGGGGCCGACCAGCGAGCCGACGAGCTGGCCGGTCGCGAGCCAGCCGAGCGCGTAGCCGAGCCGCCGCTCCGGCGCTTGGCTCGCGACCAGCGCGATCGCCGAGGCGGCGAAGCCGGCGAAGGCGCCCATCAGCGCCCGCATGGCGAAGAAGAACCAGATGTTCCAGGACAGGCCCATCAGGCCCGTGAAGATTCCGATCGCGATGCCCGAGCGGATCAGCATCAGCTTGCGGCCGCGGCGGTCGGCGAGCCGGCCCCAGAGCGGCGAGGTGAAGGCGGCGACGAAGGGCGTCGAGGCGTTCAGGATGCCGGCCCACAGCGCCACCGCGCCGGGCGAGCCGACCCCGATCTCGGGCAGGAACAGCGGCACGATCGGGCTCAGCACGGTGAACGACATCGTCATCACGAACTGGATGACGACCATCGCCCACAGCGTCCATTCCCAGCGGTCGACCAGAGCGGGCCTGGCGGCCGCGGCCGGCGGCGCCGGTGTCTCGGGCGCATTGCCCGCCGGCGCGGCAGCGGGCCTTTCCTCCGCGTCGAGACGTTCGTCGTCCATTGCCCGCGGAGAATCCCTTGCCGGCCGTCCTGCACCCGCCGCCTGAGATACCGCGCGGCGCCGGCGCCGGCCAGATGACGGCGCCGGGACCTGCCATGCCTAGGGGTCGCGGCGAAGGTCCTCGGCCGCGGCCGGCGGCACCGGCTGGGCGGCGTCGCTGACCGCGCCGGCGAGCTCGCCGATCGCGGTCTCGACGGCGACCGGATCGGCGTATTGCGGCAGGTGCCCGGCGTGAGGCACGACGACGAGGCGGGCGCCGGGAATGGCGCGGGCGACGACCTCCGCCTGGCGGGCGGGATCGACCACGCGGTCCCTGTCGCCGGTCACGACCAGGGTCGGCACGTGGATCGTGCTCCAGCGCGGCGCCGCCCCGCGGAGCCAGCCGTCGAGGGCGGCGAGATCCTCGGCATCGGCGCGGAGCTGGCTCGGCCGGAGCATCAGCGGCAGCGCCGCCTCCTGGACGAAGTCGGCCGGCACCGGCGTCGGGGCGAACACCGCCGCCGCGCCGGCGTGGAGGAACAACAGGCCGAGCGGCACCGCGACGATGCGGTCGAACGGCAGGCTCGCGAAGATCTGCGTCGCGCCGGAGCGGACGTACCAGCGATAGTTGCCGCCGAGGTCGGGCTCGGCGGCCGGCGAGATCAGGACCAGCCCCCCGACATGGGCCGGCTGGTCGAGCGCCATCGCCAGCGCCACCGTCCCGCCCCAGGAATGGCCGACGATGATCGCCTTGCCGATGTGCATGCCGTCCAGCGCGGCGGCGATCAGCGCCGCCTGTCGCGCCGGCGACGCGTCGGCTGGGCCGTCGGGACGGTCGCTCCAGCCGTGGCCGGGCCGGTCGACGAGCACCACGCGGTAGCGCGCGGCGAGGGCGCGGCCGAGGCCGAGCGCCATCTCTTCCAGGTTCGAGGTCGCGCCGTGGACCAGCACCAGCGTGCCGGCGTCCTCGTGCTCGCGCCCGAGGTCGAGCACCTGGAGGCGGCCGCCCGGCACCGACACGAAGGTGCCGACCGGCGGAAATGCGCGCTCGATCGCGCCGACCTCGAGCCCGCCGACGAGATAGAGGCCGCCGGCCACGATGGCCGCGATGACGAGCGCCCAGGCCGCCCGCCGCACCGCGGGCCTCAGAGCGAGCGGCCGTCGACGCGGGCGGCGAGGCGCTCGGCCCGCGTCGCGATGCCCTGGAGCGCCGGGTAGATCGCCAGCGCCCGGCGATAGGCGGCCAAGGCATGGAGGTCGTCGCCCGAATCCTCGAGGATGCGGCCGAGCGCGCCCCAGGCCTCCCATTGGCGCGGGTCGCGCCGCAGCACCTCGTGGAGGTCGCGCATGGTGCGGCCGAAATCGCCCTTGGCGTAGTAGAGCATCGCGCGCTGGTTCCAGCCCTCGACATAGTCGGGTGCGATGGCGACGACGGCGTCGAACAGGCGGATCGCGGCGTCGCTGTCCTTGCGCTTCAGTGCGTCGAGGGCGCGGCCGGTGAGGAGGTCGACGGTGTCGCTGCCGGACTCGAGCCGCATCGCCTCGATCATCGCGGCGATGCGCTCGGCGAGCGCCGGCCGCTTGGTCGTGGCGAGGCGCTCGTAGAGCATGTCGAGCCGCTGGGCCTGGTCGGGCTGGGGCTTCGCCGGCGGCGGCTTGGCGGCCTTGGGCGGGTTGAGCGGCTCCGTGCGCGGCGGCGCGGCGGCCGCGACGCCGGACGAGAGGGCGAGCACCGCCCCGAGCAGCAGGGCGCCGCGGGTCAGCATGCCCTCAAGCTAGAGCGAAGCCCTCGCGAAAGGAAGGCGGCGGCGGGCCTCAGCCCTGGCGCGCCTTGTAGCGCTTCTGCGTCTTGTTGATGATGTAGACGCGGCCCTTGCGGCGCACGATGCGGTTGTCGCGGTGGCGCTGGCGCAGCGATTTCAGGGAGTTGCGGATCTTCATCGGTCTTGCCTTGCGCTGCCGGAAGCCGGCGGCGCGCGCCGGTTCATCGTGGTCACATCGCCGCGATCATGGCCGCGGAAGCGCTGCCCTATAGGCCAATCGCCCGGCGCGCGCAACCGTGCCGGCGGCCGGAATCGCGCTCCTTCAATAAGGCGGCGGCGCCGCCGCGCGGCGGGCCTTCAGCGCCTCGGCATACCATTCGAACTCGGCGAGGAAGCGGTTGGCGGCCTTGTCGATCCAGGGCTCCTGCGGACGGCCGTCCTCGGCGAAGGCGACGCCGATGGTCGGGATCGCGAGGATCGACGGCAGGCTCGGCATCCCGACCTCGGCCAGGATGGTGCGGAGCGCCACCACCGCCCGCACCCCGCCGAAGCGGCCGCCGGAATAGGACATGATCGCCGAGGGCCGCCAGAAATACTCCTCGAGGAAATGGTCGATCAGGTTCTTCAGCGCCGGCGGCACCGATTGGTTGTATTCGGCGGTCACGATCATGAAGCCGTCGGCGCGGCGATAGAGCGCCGCCAGCTCCTCCAGCACCGCCGGTGCCTTGCCCTTGGGGAATTCCTTGTACATGCGGTCGAGCAGCGGCAGCCGCTTCTCCAGCGGATCGACCAGCACCGGCTCGTGGCCGCGCTCGGCGAGCCGCTGCACGATGTAGCGCGCCGCCTTGATGCCCTGCCGGTCGGAGCGCACCGAGCCCAGCAGCACGGGAACGACGAGCCCCACGGGCGCCTCCAGTCCTTGCCGGGGCCGAGGCTAGCGGCGAACGGAGGCGATGGCCATCCGCGCTGCGGCGCCTACGACGCCTTGCGGCGGCGGTCGTTGGGGCGGGTGGCGGCGGCGCGGGCGCGCTTGTTGTCGTACATGCGCAGGTCGGCGCGCTTGGCGACGGCCTCGAGCCGCTCGCCGGGAAGCGCGGTCGCGGTGCCCATCGACAGGCTGAGCGTGGTCGCCGAGTAGAACTGGTTGTTGAGGTCGATCAGGGTCTCGATGTGCTCGGTCATGGTCGCGCCGTCGTGCTCGTCGGCGCCGGGCATGAGGATCGCGAACTCGTCGCCGCCGATCCGGGCTGCGGTGACCGGGCGCTCGGTCGCCTTGGCCAGCACCTCGCCGGCGCGGCGCAGCAGGGCGTCGCCGGCGGCATGGCCCCACTGGTCGTTGACGAGCTTGAGGTCGTTCAGGTCGACCATCACGATCGTCACCGGGAACGGCCCCTTGCGCTCCAGCCGGTTCAGCTCGTCGTCGTAGAACGAGCGGTTGTAGAGCTTGGTCAGGACGTCGTGCTTGCCGAGATATTCGAGATAGGCCTCCGCCTTCTTGCGCGCGGTGATGTCGGTGAGCGCGACCTGCACCAGCGACCAGTCGTCTTCGCGGCCGGGCAGCACCGAGAATTGCAGGTGGATGTGCAGCAGGCTGCCGTCGAGGGCGTAGTTCACCACCTCGCGCTGCTGGAACAGCTTGCCGTCCCAGAGGTCGATCAGCTGCTCGCGGAAATGCGGGCGCATGTCGTCGCGGAAGACGTCGCGGATGCGCCCGAGCAGGGTCGGCTTGTCGGGCGCGCCGAACATCTCCAGGGTGTGGCGGTTCACGTCGATCACCCGGATCTCGCTCATGCAGCGCTCGACGAATTCCGGGTGGACGTCGGTGAAGATGCGGAAGTCGGTGATGCCGGTCAGGCGCACCTCGTCGAGCAGGCGCTTGACCGCGGAAAAATCCTCGACCCAGAGCGAGACCGGCGAATGGGCGAAGAGGCCGCGCGCGTAGTCCTCGCTGGCGGCGAGGCGGCGCCGCGCGGTCTCGCGCTCGGTCACGTCCTCGACCGCCACCAGGACCCGGCCCCAGCCGTCCTCGTGGCCCGGCATCACGCGGCCGCGCACCTGCACGTCGAGCCGCCGGCCCGACAGGGTGTAGTTGACGGAATGGGAGGCGAAGCCGCCGTCGCCGTGCCAGAGCTGGTCGAGCTCGTCGATCAGGCCCACGAACATGTCGTCGCGGAAGATGCGGTGCAGGTTCCCCATCAGCTCGGCGTGGTCGGCCGCCTCGAACAGCTCGAGCGTCCTGCGGTTGACCGTGACGACCTTGAAGCGCTCGGAGCAGGCGTTGATCCGCGTGACGTCGGCGAGGAGATGGCGGCGGAGGTCGAAGACGCCGGCCGCGCGCCACTCGGCGAAGAGGGCGGCGAGGCCGCTATAGTCTTCGAGCCAGAGCGAGACCGGGGCGAGCTCGAACATTGCCGCATCGTCGCCCAGCGCCGCATCGAGCGCGATCGGGGCGGCGGGGACGTGACGCTGCGTCATGGAGAATCCACGCGGGCCAATATGGGCCAGGCCGAGCCTGCGCTGCCGGACCTTAACGGGGGGTTGTCGGCGGGGGGCGCTTTCACCGCGAGCCCGCGCCGGCCGCAAGGTTTCGTTCACCATGCGCTCCGGCGCGTCAGGCGTCCTCGAGCGCGAGCACCCCGATGCCGGTCGTCATCGGGTTGCAGTCGCCGCGGGTGACCTGCCGCCCGTCGAAGACATAGAGGCCGTCGATCGGGTGGTCGGGGTCGAGTTGGCCCATCGCGTCCGGCTCTCCGGGGCCGCGCTGGCGCGGCATGCTATTTTCACCCCGCGGAGCAGCGTCCAGGCGGGCGGCGAGGTGGAAGCATGTGCCGACGTGCCGCAGAGCCGGCCTGCAATCTTCGCGGCGGGGCGCGGATTCCGCCATGAAAATGCCGGGGAGAGGGCTCAACCGCCTGCGACGGGTCCGGCCTCGACCCCTCTTTCCGGACATGGTAAGCGCCGCCTCCGGTCGAGAGCAGCAGGCTGATCCAACGCCTGTGACGCCTGGTCCGCGGCGACCGCCGGGGGCGGGCGAGTGCATGTCCGAGAGCGCCCGGGGGAGCGGCCACTTGCAGAAGTCTCGCATCGTCTGCGTCGTCGGCACGCGGCCCGAGGCAATCAAGATGGCACCCGTGATCCGCGCCATACAGGCATCGGCGGAGTTCGAGGCGCTGGTATGCTCGACCGGGCAGCATCGCGAGATGCTGGACTCGGTGCTGAGCCTGTTCAGCATCAGCGTCGACTACGAGCTGAGCGTGATGCGGCCCGGCGCGGACCTCAACAGCCTGTTCTCGCGGCTGATCGACTCGTTTGGCGGCGTCCTCACCGAGGCGAAGCCCGACAGGGTGCTGGTGCACGGCGACACCACGACCGCGGCGGCCGCGGCGGTCGCGTGCTTCCACCGCGGCATTCCGGTCGGCCATGTCGAGGCCGGGCTGCGCACCTGGGACCGCACCCAGCCGTTTCCGGAGGAGTTCAACCGCCGGGTCATCGACCTGACCGCCGACCATCTCTATGCCCCGACCGAGGCTGCCCGCGCCAACATCGAAAAGGACATGCGGCGCGACCCCCACAAAATTTTCGTGACCGGGAATACGGTCGTCGACGCCTTGCTGCAGACCTGCGAGATTCTCGATGCCGATCCCGCCCTGTCGGCCGGTTTCGACGCCAGGTTCGGGCGCGCCGAGGATGCCCGGCGGATGGTGCTGGTGACCGCGCATCGGCGCGAGAGCTTCGGCCAGGGCTTTCGCGACATTTGCGCGGCGCTGCGCCGCCTCGGCGAGCGCGGCGATGTCGAGGTGATCTATCCGGTCCACCTCAATCCGCAGGTCCGCGGCCCGGTGTTCCAGCTTCTCGGCAATCTCGAGACGGTGAGGCTGATCGAGCCGGTCGACTATCTCGAATTCGTCTACCTGATGCGCCGCGCTGCCTTGATCCTGACTGACTCCGGCGGTATCCAGGAAGAGGCACCGTCGCTTGGGAAGCCGGTCCTGGTCATGCGAGACGTAACGGAGCGGCCCGAAGCGCTGGCCGCCGGCACGGTCAAGCTGGTCGGCACCGACCCCGATCGTATCGTGCGTGAAGTGGGGCGCCATCTCGACGAGCCGGCGTTGGCCGCTGCGGCCGCGTCGATCCAGAATCCCTATGGTGACGGCCGGGCAGCGGAGCGGATTCTCGCGGCCCTCTGCGGCGAACGCGCTTCCCTCGTCACCGTCTAGACCTACCGTCAGTCGCGGAGTGCAACGTCCATGAGTATGGCCGTAAGTTCTCGTCCGGAGTTGGTGGTCGCGAAAACCAGCACGATTTCGACCGTCTGCGTCATGGGGCTCGGCTATATCGGCCTGCCTTCGGCGACGCTGTTCGCCCAGGCGGGGCTGACCGTCCACGGCTGCGACATCAACGAGCGCATCGCCGCGGCGGTCAATGCCGGCAAGTCGCTGATCGTCGAGCCGGACTTGCCCGAGCTGCTCCGCGAGGTGGCCGCGACCGGCCGCCTCACCGCGGCGACCGCGCCGCGTCCGGCGGAGGCCTTCCTCATCACGGTGCCGACGCCGGCGCACCACGACGACAGCCATCTCCCCGACATCAGCTATGTCGAAGCGGCAGCCCGCCTGATCGCGCCGGTGCTGGTGGCGGGCAACCTCATCGTGCTGGAATCGACCTCGCCCGTCGGGACCACGCGGCGCGTGCTCGACATCGTCCGGACGATGCGGCCCGACCTTGCGATTTCCGAGGACGAGTCGTCCGAGATCGACTTCGCCTATTCGCCGGAGCGGGTCATTCCGGGCCGGACCATGGTCGAGCTCCGCAGCAACGACCGGGTGATCGGCGGCGTCACGCCGCGGGCGGCGGCGCGGACCAGGGGGCTGTTCGCCGCCTTCGTCGAGGGGCGCTTCCTCCTGACCGACGACCGCTCGGCCGAGCTGGTGAAGCTGACCGAGAACGCGTTTCGCGACGTGAACATCGCGTTTGCCAACGAGATGGCCAAAGTGTGCGACCGTCTCGGCCTCGACGCGTTCGACGTGATCCGCCTCGCCAACCATCATCCGCGCGTCAAGATCCTGTCGCCCGGGCCGGGCGTGGGCGGCCATTGCATCGCGGTCGATCCGTGGTTCATCGTTGCAAGCGCGCCGGCCGAGACCCCGCTGATCCAGGCGGCCCGGCGCACCAACGACGAGAAGCCCGGCATCGTGGTCGAGAAGGCGCTGAAAGCGCTGGCGGCCCGCCCGCAGGCAAAGGCTGCCTGTTTCGGACTGACCTATAAGGCCGATGTCGACGATTTTCGCGAAAGCCCGGCGCTCGAGGTTGCGCTCGAGCTGTCGCGCCGCCTGCCGGGGCGGGTCCTGGCGGTCGATCCTTTCGCCGAGAAGCTTCACGGGCAGCCGGCAGCCGCCGGCGTGGAGATCGCGGACGCGGCACGGGCGCTGAAGGAGGCCGACGTGCTCCTGATGCTCGTCGGTCACGCGGCCTTCGCCCATCTCGCGCCCGGCCCCCATCACGAAATCATCGACACGATCGGGTGGCGCATGCGCCACGGTGGCACGTGATCGGCCAAGGTTGACGCTCGCCGAGGGGTCTTATAGGTTCCCCGTCCTCCAGTTCTCGCCGGAATAGCAAGATGTCACATGCCGCGTTTCTTTCAGCCTTCGCGCAGGCGAGGGGTCTCGGCGACGCGGATCAGTTAGTGACCAAGTATTTCGATCGTTATTCCTTTCAAATCAACAGCCGCGAACGCGCGAAATCCACCATCACGTCGCTGAGCCAGAGGCTGGACGCCTCTCTGTCCGGCCTGCGCGTTCTCGATGTCGGCTGCGCCTACGGCGCCTTCACGATCGAGTTCGCCAAGCTGGGGGCGCGGGTCGCCGGCATCGACGTCAACAAGCACTGGCTCGATCTTGCGGCGGTCAACGCGCAGGACGAGGTCGACGTGCCGTTCCTCCTGTGCGACGCCTCGGCGCTGCGGGCCCGCGAGCAGCTCGAGTCTTATGGCCCGTTCGACCTCGTCGTCGTGAACGACGTCTTCGAGCACATCTACGACACCGCCGGGCTGCTCGACAATCTGACCCATCTCTTGGCGCCGGGCGGCAAGATCTACTACAAGATCCCGAACGGACTGGCGACGCGGCACGTATTGAAGGAAGGCCACAAGGGCGTTTTCGGCATTTCTCTGCTGGCGCCTGACTATTGGCCGTTCTTCGTCACCTATCCTTTCAGCATCTACTACCGGCGCTGGCAGTATTTTCAGTCGCTGTTCGATCACTTCAAGCTGTCGATCAACAATCTCAACGATATGCGCGACGCCGATCTGGATCTGACCAAGCGTCACATCACCAACGACGTCGCCAAGATCCGGCGCCACCTCAAGCCGGAGAACTTCAAGGATCGGAAGCAATACGGCCTCATCCGGGATGCCTGCCACTACTATTTCGAGGAAGTCGACAACGACCTCGAGACGCTCGACCGGGATGACCTCTTTAGGAAATACCGCGTGACCTTCTGGGAAGGCCTGCTGACCTATCGGTTGGAGGGTGCCGCGGCGGCGTCGGCGGCGATGAACGGGCCCAAGACCAGCGGCCGCACCTCGGACCATACCATACGGACCGCGTCGGCGAACACCTCGGCTGGGACCGGTGCCGGGGCCAAGACGACGGCACCGGGCGGCAAGCGGACCAAGGCTGCCAAGGCGGCCCCCGCGCCGAAATCGACGACGGCGACAAAGACCCGCCGCTCGACAGCGGACAAATCGGCGGCCAGCGGCCGCGCGCGGTCGCGGGCACGGTCGTGAGCCGCTACCGGCTCGCGCCGCCCGTAGGCGCGGGATAAGGCGGAGCTTGGTGGGCGAGCGTCCGGCGCGGCGGCTCCGGTCGATCGCCTTCGATGCGGAGATGCGACGGTGCTGATTACCATTCCCCATCGCCTGGGCGGGGAGGAGGCGCTGCGTCGCAGCCGTGCCAACCTGCCGAAGGTCAAGAAGCGCATCGCTTCGCTCCTGCCCGACGTCGAGGAGCGGTGGACCGGCAATCGGCTGCGCATGAACCTCAAGGCGGCGGGGTTTCGCATCGTCGGCGAGATGGAGGTCGGCGAGACCGACATTCGCATCGAATCCCGCCTTCCGTTTCTGCTGCGCCCGGCCGAGCATCTCATCGCCGCGACGATCAGGCGGCGGATTCCGATGCTGATCGGGCACGACGCACTGGTGGCGGACGGGAAAGGCGCGGCGGCCGAGGCCGCCGCTGGGCTGCCGCCCTTGCTGCAGAAGCAAATCGAGGCGATCGGCGCCCGGCGGAAGACGCGGCGTCCGCCGCGTCTCGACGGCGACGGCGAGAGCCGGCTCGCGGAAGCATTGTCCTATGTTCAGCCGATTGCCGACGGCGCGACCGAACTTGTCGTCGGCCTGCGCCTGCGCGGCGCCGAGGTCGCCGAGGAGGCGACGCGGGTCTTCCTGGTTCTCGCCGCGTTCGACGCGGCCGGAGAGCCGCAGGCGGTGCGAGCTGGCGCTGCCCAACGCGGCGCATTTTCGACCGAGGGCAACGCGGCTTATTCCGAGATCGAGGTCTGGCTCGAGCACGGCGTCGAGATCCGTGTCGCGCTGCCGGCCGGCGCTGCCGAGTTGCGCTGCCGCATCGCCAACGCGACGCCGTCGCGACCGCTCCTGGTGCGGACTCGGGTCGGTGCACCAGCGCACGGCCCGGCGGAAGCCGGGACCTCGGCGCAGGGCCCTTTCCAGCCGCTGGCGTCCCTTGACGGGCTGCCAGGTGATCTCGCTGCGCGGGTCGAGAAGGACCTGACGGCGGTGCGGGCGCTCAACAGCTTCCGTGCTGCCGCCGGCTACCAGGCGGGTGGTGCCCAGCCTCCCTCGATGGAGACGACCGTCGAACTCGCGCGGACCGATCTCGATGCGGCGATCACGGCGGTGCTCAATCGCGCGCCTCGACCCAATGGGCAGAGCCACATCCTGGAGGAGCTCGCCGGTCTTCTGAGCGAGACCGATCGCGTTGCGGCGGTCCGGCTGTTCTGGCTGGCCTATGCAGTGGCGCCGGACGCCGAGCGGGCACGCCGGCTGGCCGTGAAGGTGTTTCGCGCCGGCAACATCACGAGCGCTGCCCGCCTGCTCGCCCTCGCCGGCACCGACAAGCTTAACGCGACCCAGGGCGATATCCGCCTGTCGCACAGCCTGCTGACCGAGGGAGCCAAGGTGCCGCCGGTGGTGCGGCGGCAGGCCCACGCCAGGTGCCGCGTCGGCTATGTCGCAGCCTCGGTGCTGCCGTTCATCACCAGCGGCTACACTGTCCGCACCCATCAGCTATTGCGCTCCGCGCGTGCCGCCGGGATCGACATTACCTGCTACGTCCGGCCCGGATTTCCGGCTGACCGCGCCCAGGCCACGGCCCTGGCGGCGGGCCAGCCTGAGCTCAATCTCGTCGAGGGCGTCCCGTACCGCCTGTCCGCGAATACCGGCGTCGCCATCGACCCCGAGCAATATCTCGAAAGGGCGGCAACCCAGCTCCACGGGCTGATGCGCCGTGATGGCGTCACCGTGGTGCACGCAGCCTCGAACTGGCGTAACGCGCTGCCGGCCATGATCGCCGCGCGGCGCCTGGGCGTTCCGTTCATCTACGAGGTGCGCGGCTTGTGGGAGCTGTCCGCGGCGACGCGTTTCGCCGGTTGGGAGGCGACCGAGCGTTTCGCGCTGGAGCGCCGGCTCGAGCTCTATGTGGCGCGCGAGGCCGACCGTGTCCTCACGATCACCGGGGGGGTCGCCGGCGAGCTGATCGACGGCGGCATCGCGCCCGAGACGATCTCGCTCCTGCCCAATGCCGTCGATCCTGGCGAATTCCTGCCGATGCCGAAGGACGACGAGTTGCGCCGGCGCTACGGCATCGACGCCGGCACCCTGGCGATCGTCTATTGCGGCTCGCTGACGGTCTACGAAGGGCTCGACGACCTGATCGCGGCGGTCGGGCTCCTGCGCGACCGTGGCCTCGCCGTCCGCTTCGTCGTCGTCGGCGACGGCGAGGTGCGCGAGGCCCTGGGCCGGCAGGCCGAGGCGCTGGGGCTCCAGGACGAGGTGATCTTCGTCGGCCGGGTGCCGCCGGAAGAGGTCCGGCGCTACTGGTCGCTCGCCGACATCGTCGCCCTGCCACGCAAGCCGATGCAGGTCTGCGAGGTGGTTTCGCCGCTCAAGCCGTTCGAGGCGATGGCGATGGGCAAGCCCGTCGTCCTGAGCGACCTCGCGGCGCTGCGCGAGATCGTGCGCGACGGCGAAACCGGGCGGCTCATCCGGCCGGCGGATCCAGATGATCTCGCACGCGTTCTCCAGG
>DASZVN010000224.1:0-14683 GCA_035547055.1 Hyphomicrobiales bacterium | reverse complement strand
CCGCTCCAGCTTGAGTGCCGGCGGGTGGTGGAGGCCGACCGAAGGATAGGTGCCGTCCAGGCAGTCGAGGCTAACCACGGCGAGCGCCCCGGTCTCATCCTCCATGAGCGCCATGTGCACTGCGTCCCGCTCGCCCCAGAGGCCGAGCAGGGTCGCCTCGCCAGCCACGAGCGCGTCGGCGGCGCTGAGCCAGCCCGCGCGGTCCACCACCGCGCGGGGGAAGGGCCGGTGGGCGGCGACCGCCCTGCCCTCGCCGATCAGGCTGCCCAGCATCGCCATCGCCGCCTACCCGAGCATCGCCGCGACGTTCTGGAACCACGTCACCAGTGCCGGCGGCAGATAGATGCCGGCGACCGCGACCAACGCGAGGTGGGCATAGATCGGCGCGTAGGACGCCTTGACTGGCGCAAGGCTGCCGCGCGGCCGGCCGAACGCGATGCCGTTGAGCTGGCGGAACAAGGCGCCGAGCGCGACCAGGAGGCCGAGCACGAGCAGCAGCGCGAGGATCGGCTGGCGCGCGAAGGTCGAGGTCACGACCAGGAACTCGCTCGTGAAAACGCCGAGCGGCGGCAGGCCGGCGATGGCGACGACGCCGACGACGAGACTCCAGCCGAGACGCGGGTGGCTCTCGGTGAGGCCGCCGATGTCGGCGATCCGCTGGGTGCCCTTGACCTGGGCGACGTGGCCGACGGCGAAGAAGATGCCGGACTTGGTCAGGCTGTGCATCGTCATGTGCAGCAGGCCGGCGAAGTTCGCGAGCGGCCCGCCCATGCCGAACGCGAAGGCCATGATGCCCATGTGCTCGATCGAGGAATAGGCGAAGATCCGTTTGATGTCGCGCCGCCGGTAGAGCATGAAGGCCGCGAACAGGAGCGAGGCGAGGCCGAGTGCCGCCATCAGCGGCCCCGGGCTGATCGCGCCGGGGTTGGCGGCAAGCAGCATCTTGAAGCGCAGCACGGCGTAGAGCGCGACGTTGAGGAGAAGGCCCGACAGCACTGCCGAGATCGGCGTCGGGCCCTCGGCATGGGCGTCGGGCAGCCAGGCGTGGAGCGGCACCAGCCCGACCTTGGTGCCGTAGCCGAGCAGGAGGAAGACGAAGGCGAGGTTGAGGAGCCCCGGGTCGCAGGCGGCGGCGTGGCGCATCAGCACCGTCCACACCATGGCGTCGAAGCCCTGCCCCACCACCGGCTCGGCCGCCATGTAAACCAGGATCGTGCCGAACAGGGCGAGCGCGATGCCGACGCTGCCGAGGATGAAATATTTCCACGCCGCTTCGAGCGCCTCGTGGGTGCGGTAGATGCCGACCATGAGGACGGTCGCGAGCGTCGCCAGCTCCACCGCCACCCACATCAGCCCGATATTGTCGGCGGCGAGCGCGACGTTCATGCCGCACAGCATCACCTGGTACATCGCGTGGTAAAAGCGGAGATACGCCGGGGTGAGGCGCCCGGTCTCGAGCTCGTGGCCGATATAGCTGGCGCTGAAGACGCTGGTGGTGAAGCCGACGAAGCTGTTCAGCGCCAGGAAGACGACGTTGAGGTCGTCGACCATGACGTAGGGGCCGGCCGGCGGGCGCGGCCCGGCGAACAGCGCAAGCGCCGCGAGGAACGTCAGAAGGCTCGCGGCCACGTTCAACCGCGCGCCGAGCCGGTAGGACGGCACCAGCGCCAGTACCACCGCCGCGGCGAGCGGGATCAGCAGCACCGCGTCGAGCGCGATCGGAACCACGGCGTTCATCGGCCCTCACCCCGGAAGCTGTCGAGGGCCTGCAGGTCGACGCTGTCGAACCGCTCGCGGATGCGGAACAGGAAGATGCCGATGACGATGAAGGCCACGAGGATCGAGAAGGCGACGCTGAACTCGACCACGAGCGGCATGCCGCGGGCGCCGGTCGCGGCCAGGACCAGCCCGTTCTCGACCGACATGAAGCCGATCACCTGCCCGACCGCGTTCCGCCGCGTGACCATGAGGAGGAGACCGAGCAGGACGACCGACAGTGCGAAGGCGAGGTCCTCGCGGGCGAGCGGCACGGCCGCGCTCGTCACGCGGAGCATCAGCGTGATCGAAAGCCCGACCAGCGCCATGCCGGCCAGCATGGTGAGGCCGATGCCGGCGACGATCTCGATCTCGCGATGGATGCCGAGACGGCGGACGATGCGGCGGAGCGCGACCGGGATGACGATCGCCTTCAGCACCAGCGCGATGGCGGCGGCGACGTAGAGATGCGGCGCGTCCTGGAGCGAGGCCTGCCAGGCGACGGAGGCCGCGAGGATCAACGCCTGGAGCGCGAACACGTCGATCAGCGCCGAGAGCCGGTCCTGGTAGAGCAGGAGGAAGCTCGTCAGCACCAGAAGGCCGGCGAGGAGATGGGCGATCTCGATGGCGAGCCCGTCCATCACAGGCTCCGCGAGACGAACAGGAGGACGGTGCCGAGCAGGCCCATCATCAGCGCCGTGCCGAGAAGCTGCGGCACGCGGAAGACGCGCATCTTGGCGACCGCAGTCTCCAGCACCGCGAGGAGGAGCGCGCCAACGGCGAGCTTCGCCGCCCAGGCGACGAGAGCGATGCCATAGGCCGCGGCGGAGGCGCCCGTCCCGGCGAGGCCCCAGGGCAGGAAGAGCGTCCCGATCAGCGACAGGTAGAGCACGAGCTTCAGCGAGGCCGCGAGCTCGATCATCGCGAGGTGGCGGCCGGAATATTCCAGCACCATCGCCTCGTGGACCATGGTGAGCTCGAGATGCGTCGCGGGGTTGTCGACCGGGATGCGCGCGTTCTCGGCGAGCGCGACCATGACAAGGGCCACCAGCGCCAGCGCGAAGGAGACGCGGAGCCCCGCGTCGCCCGAGGCCATCGCCGCGGCGACGGCCGAGAGCCGCGTCGAGCCCGCGACCAGCGCCAGGGTGAAGACCACCATCAGCATCGCGGGCTCGGCCAGCGAGGCGATCATCACCTCGCGGCTCGCGCCGATGCCGCCGAAGGCGGTGCCGACGTCCATGCCGGCGAGGGCGAGGAAGAAGCGGGCGCTGCCGAGGAGCGCGACGATGGCGATGAAATCGGCCGCGCCGCTGAAGACGAGGTCACCGGCGAAGGTCGGCACCAGCGCCGCGGCGACCCAGGTCGCGGCGAAGACGAGATAGGGCACGGCGCGGAACAGCCAGGATGCATTGTCCGCGAGCACTGCCTCCTTGCGCAGCAGGCGGGCGAGGTCGCGATAGGGCTGGAGCACCGGCGGCCCCTGGCGGCGCTGGAGCCTGGCCTTGGCCTTGCGGACGAGCCCGGTCACGAGCGGGGCCGCAGCCACGACCAGCGCCATCTGCGCCGCCTGGAGCAGGAGGGCGAGGATCACGGCCATAGAGCGAGCGCGAGAAGGAGCGCCACCAGCGTCGCGAAGACGATCGCGAGATAGCGGCGGATGGTCAGGAACTGGAAGGCATTGAGCCGCCCGGCCGCGCTCTCGACCGCCGCCACAGTCGGCGCGTAGAGCCCGTCCCACACCCGGTCGCGGAGCGTGAGCACGAAGACCGCGGGCGCCGTCGCGCCAGGCGGCGGCATCTCGACACGCTCGCGGGCGGCGAAAGCCAGGGCGCCGAACACGCGGCGGATCGGCTGGGCAAAGCTGCCGGCCGTGTACTGCGTCAGCGGGCTCGGCTCGGGGAAGCCGCAGTCCCACGCCGGCGCCCGCCGGACGGCGCGCGAGGCGAAGCGGTGGATCACGAGCGCGCTCGCCGCCGCCGCGACGGCGACGAACAGGAAGACCAGGATGCCGCTATAGGTGCTCGGCTGCGCGGCGACCGGCGCCAGTGCGAGCCACGGCTGGCCGGTCTGCGGCAGCATCGTCCCACCGACGAGATCCTGCGTCACCGGCCGCAGCAGGTCGACCGCGACGCCCGGCAGGATGCCTGCGAGAAGGCAGAGGCCAGCGAGCCCGAGCATGGCCGCGCGGGAAAACCCGTCGACCTCCCCTGCCCTCTTAGCCGCCTCGCCGCGCGGGCGGCCGAGGAAGGCGACGCCGTAGGCCTTGACGAAGCAGGCAGCGGCGAGAGCCGCGGCGAGAGCCAGCATCGCGCCGGCGGCAGGCATGGCGAGCCGGAGGCTCCATTGCGGCAGCGCCGCGCCGTGCAGGATGGCCTGGAAGGTAAGCCACTCGGAGGCGAAGCCGTTCAGCGGCGGCAAGGCCGAGATGGCGGCGCAGCCGACCAGCACCGCGAAGCTCGTGACCGGCATGTAGCGGATGAGGCCGCCGAGCCGC
This sequence comes from Hyphomicrobiales bacterium, assembly GCA_035547055.1. Lineage (GTDB taxonomy): Bacteria > Pseudomonadota > Alphaproteobacteria > Rhizobiales > Methylopilaceae > DASZVN01. Next base: position 10,434 of record DASZVN010000224.1, on the reverse strand, counting down.
TCCATGTCGCGCTCGCCGCCGGTCGCGACCTGCACCGCGCCGGCGCCGAAGAAGAGCAGGCCCTTGAACAGCGAATGGTTGAAGACGTGGAACAGGGCCGCGCTCAGCGCCAGCGCCGCGGCCCAGGCCATGCCGTCGGCGCGGAAGGCGAGCGCGAGGCCGACGCCGATGAAGATGATGCCGATGTTCTCGACGGTGTGGTAGGCCAGAAGGCGCTTCAGGTCGTGCTGCATCAGCGCGTAGAGCACGCCGAGCACCGCGGTGACCGCGCCGAAGGCCAGAACGACGAGCGCCCACCACCAGTCCGGCGGGCCGACGAGGTCGAACACCACGCGCACGAAGCCGTAGACCGCGACCTTGGTCATCACCGCGCTCATCAGCGCCGAGACGTGGCTCGGCGCCGCGGGATGGGCGCGCGGCAGCCATACATGGAGCGGCACGAGGCCCGCCTTCGAGCCGGCGCCGAGCAGCATCAGCGCCAGCACCAGGCCGCCGAGCAGCGGGCCATGCGCGCCGTTGCGGATGGCGGCGAAGGCATAGCCGCCGTCGGCGCCGGCGAGGAGGCCGAAGGCGAGGAGCAGCATCAGCGTGCCGAAGCTCGCCATCACGAGATAGAGATAGCCGGCGCCGACGTTCTCCGCGTCCTCGTGGTGCGCCACGACCAGCGCCCAGGAGGTGAGAGACATGAGCTCCCAGGCGAGGAGGAAGGTGAAGGCGTCGTCGGCCAGCACCACGAGGTTCATCGCGGCGAGGAAAGCCGGGAAGAACGGCAGCACCCGCTGCGGCGCGGTCTCGTGGCGCCCGTAGCCGAGGGCATAGAGGCTCGCCGCCCCGCCGCCGAGATTGACGACGGCGAGGAAGAAGGCCGCGAGCGCGTCGATGCGGAGATGCATCCCGAGCCAGGGCAGCCCGAGCGGCAGGACCAAGCCGGGTGCCGGTCCTGATACGGCCACGAGCTGCGCCAGTGCGCCCGCGAAAGCGACCGCCGACAGGGCGAGGCTCGCGCCGTAGACCACGGGCGTCGCTGCCGGCCGCAGCGCCATCGCGACCGCCACGGCCGAGAGGCCGAGCAGCAGCAGGACGCAGCCGGACACCACCGCAACGGCCATGGCGTCGTTCCCGTACTAGCCGTTACGCGAGGGGTCGGAGGCCGCGTGCGGCGCCGGCTCGGGCGGCGTCTTCAGCCGCACGCCGCGGCCGCCGCCCTGGCTGACCGCGTTGTCGCCGATCAGCTCGATGCCGGCCGCGTCGAGGGCCGCCACCAGCTTCATCAGCGAATCGACGTTGCCACGGATGACGCCGTCGCTCGCTTCCATGCGCTGGATCGTCGGCACCGACAGACCCGACAGCTCGGCGAGCCGGCGCTGGTCGATCCCCAACAGGGCCCGGGCAGCCCGAAGCTGCGGCGCCGAAATCATGGCCCATACGTCCGTTTGCGCGTTGGACACGCTTAATATCAAGTTTAAGCCATTTGTCTAGATATATTAGACATCATCCACAGCCGCAGGTCCTTCGAGATCTCCGCCAACCGTTGACAAGCTCGAACTCCCCGCCATCTCGCTGATAAGTGTCCTTCCAGCGCCGCCAGAGGCGACGTGGAATGCCTGGGGGATCGCACTGCATTGATGCTTCCCGTCACCCTCGTCGATCTGGCTGGCTCGGTCGCCCTGCTGCTGTGGGGCGTGAGGATGGTGCAGACCGGCATCCAGCGCGCTTTCGGCGCCCGGCTGCGCGGCTTCCTGGCGCGGGCGCTGGAGAACCGGCTCAAGGCCTTTCTCGCCGGCCTCGGGGTCACGGCGCTGCTCCAGAGCAGCACGGCGACCGGCCTCATGGTGACCGGCTTCGCCGCCGGCGGGCTGGTCGATCTCGTGCCGGCGCTCGCGGTGATGCTCGGCGCCAATGTCGGCACCACGCTGATCGTCCAGGTGCTGTCCTTCGACGTCGCCGAGGTAGCGCCGGCGCTGATCCTGGTCGGCGTCATCATGTTCCAGCGCGCTGCCGCCGGTCCGCGCGATTTCGGGCGCGTGCTGATCGGCCTCGGCCTCGTGCTGATGGCGCTGCACCAGTTCATCAGCCTGCTGACGCCCTACGAGGACGTGCCGAGCCTCCGCCTCCTGCTCGGCGCGGTCTCGACGCAGCCGCTGCTCGACGTGATCCTCGCCGCCGGGCTCACCTGGGCCGCCCATTCCAGCGTCGCGGTCGTCCTCGTCGTGATGTCCTTCGCCGCCCAGGGGACCGTGCCGCCCCACGCCGCCTTCGCCCTCGTGCTCGGCGCCAATCTCGGCACGGCGATCAACCCGGTGTTGGAAGGCGCGGCAGGCGACGATCCGGCCGCCCGGCGCCTTCCGGTCGGCAACCTCCTGAACCGGCTGATCGGGGTCGGGCTCGGGCTCGCGCTGCTGCCGTGGCTCGGCCCGCTCATGGTGACGATCGAGCCCGACAACGCCCGTGCCGTCGCCGATTTCCACACCGCCTTCAACATCGTGCTGGCGCTGCTGTTCTTCCCGCTGCTCGGCCCCTATGCGCAGCTCCTCCGGCGCTGGCTGCCGACCCGCATCAGCCCCTCGGACCCCGCCCGCCCGCTCTATCTCGACCCCTCGGCGCGGGAAACGCCGGTGGTGGCGCTCGGCGGGGCTGCGCGCGAGGCGCTGCGCATGACCGACGTGCTGCAGGAGATGCTCCAGGGCTTCCGCAGCGTCCTCGACCGGCCGGACCGCCGGCAGATCGACCAAGTCAAGCGCCTCGACGATATCCTCGACAAGCTGAACGCCGCGATCAAGACCTACCTCGTGTCGCTCGACCCCGACTCGTTCGGCGAGGTGGACCACCGCCGCCTCAACGAGATCCTGACCTTCGCCACCAACATCGAGCAGGCCGGCGACATCGTCGACCGCGACCTCCTCGGCCTTGCCGCCAAGCGGCTGAAGCGTGGCCTCGCCTTTTCCGACGAGGGCGAGGCCGAGCTTCTCGACCTCACCGACCGGCTGATCGCCAATGTCCGGCAGGCGGCGACGCTGTTCCTGACCGAGGACGAGCGGGCCGCGCGCCTGCTCGCGGGCGAGAAGCAGGCGTTCCGCGACCGCGAGGCGGCCGCGGCCGCAGCGCATTTCGCCCGCCTGCGCGCCGGCCGCATCGAGACCGCCGAGACCAGCGCGCTCCACCTCGATCTGCTCCGCGACCTCAAGGCGGTGAATTCCCATCTCGTCGCCGCGGCCGCCTATCCGGTGCTGGAGCGCAACTCGGGCCTCCTGCCGACCCGCCTGCGCGACGAGGACGGCTGAGCGCTCCGACTCCTTCTGCTGTGGCCGGCCCGAACCGTTCGACTATCCCTCCTCCCTCGCCCGGCTTGACGCCGCAGCAGCGGGTCGATAAGCCGAGCGAAGGGGTTGGCAATGCTGACAAAAAAAGGAAAATACGGGCTCAAGGCGATGGTGGAACTCGGCCGTCTGCCCGAGGGCCGCACCATGCTCCTGGCCGACATTGCCGAAGCCAACGACATCCCGAAGCCCTTTCTCGAAATCATTCTCGGCGAACTCCGCCAAGCCGGCTTCGTGCGCAGCAAGAAAGGCCGCGGCGGCGGCTACGCACTGGCCCGCCCGGCTTCGGAGATCCATATCGGCCATCTCGTGCGGGCGCTCGACGGCGCGCTGGCGCCGATCTCCTGCGCCAGCCGCGCCTTCTACAAGCGCTGCGACGACTGCGTCGACGAGGACACCTGCGCGGTGCGCCGCATGATGCTCGACGTCCGCCAGGCGGTGTCGGACGTGCTCGACCGCCGCACCGTCGCCGACATGCTCGCGCCCGCGGCCGTGGAGAACCTGACCGCCACGCTTGAAAAAAACCCGATATTTTAAATCGGCTATTGACCGCGGTTCCGGACCCTCGCCACAATCGTCGGCGGGCGGGAGTTCGGGAGCCGGCGGATGTCGAACCGGAAGCTCGGGCGCGTCGTCGTCATCGGCGGCGGCGCCAGCGGCGTCCTCGCCGCCTGCCATCTCTGGCGTATTGCCGACGGTGCGGTCGCCGTCACCATCGTCGAGCCCCGGCCCGAGCTCGGCCGCGGCCTTGCCTTCGGCACGCGTTTCGACGGCCATCTCCTGAACGTGCGGGCAGGGCAGATGAGCGCCCTCCCCGACCGGCCCGACGATTTCCAGACCTGGCTCGCCGCGAGCGGGGCCCGGCTGGCCGCCGACCCGCGCGATCCCCTGTGCTTCGTGCCGCGCGGGCTCTACGGCCGCTATCTCGACGAACTGGTCGCGCACCTCCCGCGTCCCACGCCCGCCGCGCCGGCCGGGCTGGAGCATGTGCGGCAGCAATGCGTCGGGCTGCTCGAACGCGACGACGGCGTGACGGCGCTGCTCGCCGACGGCACGACGGTCGAGGCCCAGGCCGCGATCCTCGCGACCGGCAACGAGCCGGCAGCCAGCATCGTCTCGCCGGTGGCGATGTCGCCCTGGGACGATGCCACCTGGGCGGCGATTCCGCGGGATGGCCTGGTGCTGACCGTAGGGACCGGCCTCACCATGGCGGATTCGGTGCTCTCGCTTCTCGCCACGGGCCATCGCGGGCCGATCGTCGCCCTCTCGCGCCGCGGGCTCCTGCCCCAGCCCCACGGCGCCGCGCCGCCCCTTGCGCTCGACCTCGCCGACATTCCGCTCGGCACCAGCATCGCCTACCTGACCCGCTGGTTCCGCCGCCTGCTGCGCGACGCCGCCGGGCGCGGCTATGGCTGGCGCAGCGTCTTCGACGGCCTGCGACCGCATCTTCGCGCGATCTGGCAGAACCTGCCGCCGGATTCGCGCGCCCGCTTCCTGCGCCACGCCCGGCCGCTCTGGGACGTCCACCGCCACCGGCTCGCACCTTCGGTCGACGCTGCGCTCCACCGGGCGCGCGGAGGCGGCCAGCTCACGATCGTCGCCGGGCGCCTCGTTTCCGCCGAAGCGACGGCGGAGGGCGCGGTGGTGCGCTACCGGCGTCGCGGCGGCGGCGAGCTCGTCGAGCTGCGGCCGGCAGCCGTGATCGAATGCATCGGGCTCGCGAGCGATCCCCTCGGCAGCGCGAACCCGCTGCTCCGCGACCTCCTCGCCCGCGGCGCGGCGCGGCCGGACCTGCTCGGCATCGGTCTCGACGTCACCCGCGATGGCGCGCTGATCGATGCCACCGGCCAGCCCTCCACGCGCATCTTCGCCGTCGGCCCGCCGGCACGTGCGGCGTTCTGGGAAATCACATCCATTCCCGACATTCGCACGCAATCAGCAGATACAGCGCGTAAAATATGGCAGGAATTGCCGTTGAGATAAGGTCCGTATAATTATTCGAGCTATTGAATTTGCTTGATTTTACCAGCCCGATAATTTCCCGATATTTTTTATCGGTTGTTATTGACAGGCCTGCCGCAGTCGGAGCACCATCATCCCCGTCGCCGGCTTCGGCGATCCGCGGTGATTTGAGACAGCAGCTTGCGCCGCGTCATCAAACGCTAAAGCGCCACGGGCGTCGGCAACGTCGCCGTGGTCATCCGAAGGAGGCCATCGTGATGTCCGGCATCCGTCGACTCGTCCTCCCGAGACTCATCTCCTGTCGCCGCATGACAGGCCCGCGCGACGGCTGTCGCCGCTAGGCCTTTCCGCCTTCCGTCACGGCTTTTTCGGCGCCGGCTCGTCCCCGGCGACAGGAGACCTTTATGTCCGAGACCACCACCACCCTCGTCGCGCCTGACGGCCATGCCGTCGGCATCGTCGTCCACGCGGGCTGGGGCTTTCGCTTCCACGCCACCGACCCTCGCCTTCGCACCATCGACGGCAAGCCGTTCGCGACGCTCGAGGCCGCGCAGCGCGCCGTCTGGGGCCTGCCAGCAACGCCGGCGAGCCACCCGCCGAGGCCCGGCCTCGCGGTGCCGAGCCTCACACCGTTCTGAACCGGCCCCACGGCCCCATCCCCCTTCACCAGAGGACAGCTTTCATGACCATCGACCGCCGAACCGTCCTGGCCGCGGCCGCAGCCGCGCTCCTCGCCGGTGCCGCCACGGCACCGGCCCATGCCGAACCGGCCAAGACGCTCCGCGTCGCCTATCAGAAATACGGCACGCTGGTGCTGCTGAAGGCCCGCGGCACGCTGGAGCAGGCGCTGAAGCCGCTCGGCGTCACCGTCACCTGGACCGAGTTCCCTGCCGGCCCGCAACTCCTCGAAGCGCTGAACGTCGGCGCCGTCGACTTCGGCGTCGTCGGCGAGGCGCCGCCGATCTTCGCCCAGGCCGCCGGCGCGCCGCTCCGCTATGTCGCCTACGACCCGCCGGCGCCGGAGGGCGAGGCCATCCTCGTGCCCAAGGACAGCCCGCTGAAGACCGTGGCCGATCTCAAGGGCAAGACCATCGCGCTGAACAAGGGTTCCAACGTCCACTACCTCCTGGTGAAGGCGCTGGAAGAGGCCCACGTGCCCTATTCGGCGGTCAAGACCGCCTTCCTGGTGCCGTCCGACGCCCGCGCCGCCTTCGTGCAGGGCGCGGTCGACGCCTGGGTGATCTGGGACCCCTACGAGGCCGCGGCGGAGGCGGGGACCGGAGCGCGCATCCTGCGCGACGGCAAGGGGCTCGTGAACAACTACCAGTTCTACGTCTCGAGCCGCGACTATCAGGCCGCCAACCCCAGGGTCATCGACATCCTCGTCCAGCAGATCGACGCCACCGAGAAGCTCGTCGTCGCCGACATCAAGGGCACCGCGAAGAAGCTCGCACCCGACGTCGGCATCCCGGCGCCGGTGCTCGCGGTCGCGCTCGGACGGGAGGCCTTCGGCCTGAAGCGGGTGACGGCCGACGTGGTGCGCCAGCAGCAGGAGGTCGCGGACACCTTCTACAGGCTGAAGCTGATCCCGAAGCCCATCCGCATCGCCGACGCCTGGGAGAAATCCGGATCATGAGCACCATCGGCGCAGACGCGGCGAATGTCCTGTGGTTCCTGCCGACCCACGGCGACGGCCGCTATCTCGGCACCACCGTCGGCGGTCGCGCGGTCGACCTCGACTATCTCCGCCAGATCGCCCAGGCCGCCGACCGGCTCGGCTATTACGGCGTGCTCCTCCCCACCGGGAAGAGCTGCGAGGACAGCTGGATCGTCGCCTCGGCCTTGGCGCCGCTCACCGAGCGGCTCCGCTTCCTGGTCGCGGTCCGGCCCGGGCTGCAGTCGCCCGGCGTCGCGGCACGCATGACGGCGACGCTCGACCGCATCTCCCACGGCCGGCTCCTCGTCAACGTCGTCACCGGCGGCGACCCGGTCGAGAACCAGGGCGACGGCATCTTCCTCGCCCACGAGGAGCGCTACGCCGTCACCCGTGAGTTCCTTGCGGTCTACCAGGCGCTGCTCCGCGGCGAGAAGGTCGATTTCACCGGCCGCCATATCCAGGTCAAGGGCGGCCAGCTCCTGTTCCCGCCGGTGCAGGCGCCGCACCCGCCGCTCTATTTCGGCGGCTCGTCGGACGCCGGCATCCAGGTCGCCGTCGACACCGTCGACAAATACCTGACCTGGGGCGAGCCGCCCGCGGCCGTCGGCGAGAAGCTCGACCGGGTGCGGGAGGCCGCGGCCGACGCCGGGCGAACGCTCAGCTTCGGCATCCGCCTCCACGTCATCGTGCGCGAGAGCGCGGCGGAGGCCTGGGCCGCAGCCGAGAGCCTGATCCGCTATGTCGACGACACCGCGATCGCGGCGGCGCAGACCACCTTCGACCGCATGGACTCGGTCGGCCAGCGGCGGATGCGGGCGCTCCACGGGGGACGGCGCGACCGGCTCGAGGTGAGCCCCAATCTCTGGGCCGGCGTCGGCCTGGTGCGCGGCGGCGCCGGCACCGCGCTGGTCGGCGACCCCGAGACGGTGGCCGCGCGGATGAAGGAGTACATGGCGCTCGGCATCGACACCTTCATCCTGTCCGGCTATCCGCATCTCGAGGAGGCCTATCGTTTCGCCGAGCTGGTGCTGCCGCTCCTGCCGCTGAAGTCGCGGATCGTGGCGCCCGCGCTCCAGGCCAACATGGGCCCGTTCGGCGAGACCATCGGCAACGACTTCCGCCCCGCCGCACTCCGCCACACGGCCCAGTCATGAGCGCCCCCCTCTTCCGGCGCGCCCGCGACTTCGCGCTCCAGTGGGCGCTGCCGGCCGCGATCCTCGTCTTGTGGGAGGCCGGCGCCCACACCGGCCTCATTCCCGCGCGGCTCCTGCCGGCGCCGAGCGCGATCGCCGTCGCGTTCTGGACCACGCTCACCGACGGCAGCCTGCTCTACAACACCTGGATCAGCACCGAGCGGGCGCTGATCGGCCTTCTCATCGGCGGCGGGCTTGGCTTCGTCCTGGGCGTCGTCAACGGCATCTCGCGGCCGGCCGAGCAGCTCCTCGACTCGACGATGCAGATGCTGCGCAACGTGCCGCACCTCGCGATCATCCCCCTGGTGATCCTGTGGTTCGGCATCCAGGAGGAGGCCAAGATCTTCCTGGTCGCGCTCGGCGTGCTGTTCCCGATCTACCTCAACACCTTCCACGGCATCCGGACGGTCGACCCCGGCCTCGTCGAGATGGCGCGCCTCTACGGACTGAAGCCGATGGCACTGTTCTGGCGGGTCATCCTGCCGGGCGCCCTGCCCTCGATCCTGATCGGGCTCCGCTACGCGCTCGGCTTCATGTGGCTGACGCTGATCGTTGCCGAGACGATCTCCGCCAATTCCGGCATCGGCTACATGACGATGAACGCCCGCGAGTTCCTCCAGACCGACGTCGTCCTGCTCGGCATCATCCTCTATGCCGCGCTCGGCAAGCTCGCCGACGTGCTCACGCGCTGGCTCGAACGCCGCGCCCTGCCCTGGCATCCCGCCTACCAGACCGCCTGACGGAGCATCCCGATGTTCGCTGCCAATGCGCTCCGGCGCGCCACGATCGACGACGCCGCCGCAGCCTTGCTACCGCCCCGGACCGAGAGCACCGGCGCCGCGGTGACGCTCGGCAGCCTGCAGAAATCCTTCGGCGGAAAGGAAGTGCTGCGCGGCATCGACCTCCACATCCCCGCCGGCCAGTTCGCCGCGATCATCGGCAAGAGCGGCTGCGGCAAGAGCACGCTGCTGCGCCTGATCCTCGGGCTCGACGCGCCCTCCGCCGGCGAGATCGCCGTCGAGGGCGGCACCACCGCCGCCGCGGCGCGCCGCATCATGTTCCAGGAGCCGCGCCTGCTGCCGTGGGCGCGCGTCGTCGACAATGTCGAGATCGGCCTCGGCAGCGAAGGCACGCGCCTCGGCCGGCGCGAGCGAGCCATGGCGGCGCTCGACGAGGTCGGCCTTGCCGACCGCGCCGGCGAGTGGCCGCTGGTGCTCTCGGGCGGCCAGAAGCAGCGCGTCGCGCTGGCGCGGGCGTTGGTCAGCCGGCCGAAGCTCCTCGCCTTCGACGAGCCGCTCGGCGCCCTCGATGCGCTGACCCGCATCGAGATGCAGCGCCTGATCGAGGGCGTGTGGCGGGCCCAGGGCTTCACCGCCGTCCTCGTCACCCACGACGTGACCGAGGCGATCGCGCTCGCCGACCGCGTCCTCGTCATCGACGCCGGCCGCATCGCGCTCGACCTGCCGGTGCGCATCCCGCGCCCGCGCCGCCGCGGCGACCCCGAGATCGCCCGGCTGGAGGGCACCATCATGCGCCACCTCTTCAACGAGCAGGGCCACCTCGCCGCGTAGGGGCGCCGCCCGTCATTGCGAGCGCAGCGAAGCAATCCAGGGCCGCTGGCGCAACGCCAGCCGCCTCTGGATTGCTTCGTCGCTTCGCTCCTCGCAATGACGGGGACGTCATGGCCGGGCTTGTCTCGGCCATCCCCGACTTCCTTCCGTCGCGGCGCAGCCAACTCGTGGATGCCCGGCCCAAGGCCGGGCATGACAGTAGGATCAGCCGATATAATTTATCGGCAATGATTGACAGCCTCGGCGGGAAAAGCCAACATTCTGACTCGGGAATAGCCGCCAACCACTAATTGGCGATGTGATTTCGGGGGAAGGGCGATGAGCAGCATCCAGCAGGACTCCGCGGGTGGCTATGTCCGCCGCGAAACCACCGGATGGAACGAGCTGTGGCTCAAGGAGGACTGGTGGGCGATCTGGATCGGCCTCGGCCTGGTGATCGTCGGTTATCTCCTGTTCGCCAATGGCGCGAGCCTTCGCTGGCTCGCGGTGACGCCGGCAAAATGGGCCAATTTCTCCCAGCTCGGCGCCGATCTCGCGAAGAACGCGGTCCGCTACGCCGTCCAGTTCGTGTTCTGGCTCGCGGTGTTCTCGGCGGCGGTCTCGGCGCTCGGCCACAAGCTGCGCGACTTCATCCCGGCCTTCCTGTTCCTCTACGCCTTCTCGTTCCTGATCTTCGTCGCCGGACAATGGGTCGAGGCCAACACCTATAACCTCGAGCCGCCGCTGGTGGCGCT
>DASZVN010000223.1:0-6991 GCA_035547055.1 Hyphomicrobiales bacterium | reverse complement strand
GCGCTGATCCGCCCGAACGTCGAGGTCGTCACCGACAGGATCGCGCGGATCCGGCCCGAGGGCGTCGAGACCGCCGACGGCATGCTCCGCAAGATCGACGCGATCATCTGGGGCACCGGCTTCACCCCGACCGACTATCTCCAGCCGATGCGGATCGCCGGGCGCGGCGGGCAGGATCTCAACGAGGCGTGGCGCCACGGCGCCGAGGCGCATCTCGGCATCACGGTGTCCGGCTTCCCGAATTTCTTCATGCTGTACGGGCCGAACACCAACGCCCAGACCAGCATCATCTATATGCTGGAATGCCAGGCCCGCTACATCGTGAAGGCGCTGAAGACGCTGCGCCGCCGCGGCGCGCGCTTCATGGACGTGCGGGCCGACGTCCAGCGCGCGTCCAACGCCGAGCAGCAGGCGATCCTGTCGAAGAGCGTCGCCGCGCAGGCCAACTGCAACACCTACTTCAAGAACGCCGAGGGCCGCATCACCACGAACTGGGCCGGCTACGCCTCCGAATATCGCTGGAAGACGCGCGCGGTGCGCGCAGAGGATTTCGAGTTCGCGTAGCGCACCCTCGGTCTGATCGGAGACGCCTCTTCCACCATGCTTCGCATGGTCCCCCTCCCCGTCTGCGACGGGGGAGGATCTGCGTCGCGGCTGCTTAATCCTCCCTGCCCGACATCGGGTTTACCCGATGTCGGCTCTTGGGTGCTGAAGTCGGGCGAGCCCGATTTCAGTGCGGGGGGAGGTGGCGAGCGAAGCGAGCCGGAGGGGGTCGGCGCCTACGCCGCGCGCTCGACTCCCGTCACCGCCGGCTCGCGCAGGCCGAGGATGCGGCGGGCGTTGTCGTTCAGGACCTTGCGCCGGTCGTCCTCCGACAGGCCGACCTCGGCCAGCAACCGCAGCGCCTCGGCCGGGTCCCAGCAAGGATAGTCGCTGCCATACATTACCCGGTCAGCACCGTAATACTCGATCGCGAACTTGATCCCGAGCATATGCGGGGACACGGTGTCGGTATACATGCCGCGAATATAGGTCGAGGGCGGCCGCTTCAGCTTTGCGCCCTTGCCGTTCTTGTCCATGCGGCCGGACTGGTAGGGCAGCGCACCGCCGGTATGCGACATCACGATCTTGAGGCCGGGGTGGCGCTCGATCATCCCCGACAGGATCAGCCGCGAGGCCGCTGCCGACACCTCGATGACGCGGCCGAGCGTCAGGTGCAGCGCACCGCCATAGCCCTCGAGCATGTCCGCGAAGACGGCATCGGTCGGATGCAGGAACACCGGCACGCCGAGCTCGGCGAGACGGGCATAGACCGGCTCGAGCCGGTCGGCGTCGATGCGGGCGTCGTCGCCGATGCTGCCGGGAAGGTTCACGCCGATCAGGCCGAGCCGGCCGATCGCATCCTCGATGACGTCCAGCGCGACGCCGGCATCGACCAGCGGCACCGCGGCGCTCGCCCACACGCGGCCGGGATGCTGGCGCTGGGCCCGCGCCATCTCCTCGTTCCAGAGCAGCGCGGCGTCGCGCCCCTCCTCTGCCGGCAGGTCGGAAAAATGCACCGACAGCGGCCCGATCGAGCAGACCACGTCGACCTCGTCGTAGCCGAGGCGGTCCATGGCCTGAAGCTCGCCGTCGAGATCGAACCACTCGCCGCCCAGCACGAAGCGCGGGGCGGTACCCTCGCTCCGCCAGTAGGTATAGCCGCCCTTGTCGTTCCGCTCGGCCCGAGGATAGCCGGTGCGCTTGCACAGCGCCTCGAAGAACGCCCGCGGCCACCAGTGAAAATGCGAGTCGACGATCTTCATGGCAAATGCCTTTCGTCCCGAAGAAACCCTAGCACAGAAGGCGGCCCGCGTCGATTTCGGCCGTCCTCGCCCGGTTGACAAAGGCCGGACGGAGCAGTCCAAATCGTCGGGCGATCGTGGCGCCGGCGCCCCGTGCGAACAGATAACCGATCGGTCCTGCGCCACGTTTCTTGACGCCTCAACAATTGCAGCGGCGGGAGGAAGTCATGGCCTGGGCGAACGCACGGTTCCTTGCAGCGGCGGCGATCGCCGGCGCACTTGCGCTCGGCGGAGCGAAACCCGCGGCGGCGGAGGACCTGATCCCCGTCACGGTGGGCCGCGCGGTCGCGACCGCCTTCGTCTTCGGCGTGCCCGACGTCGGCGTCGAGGCCGGCATCTGGAAGAAGAACGGCATCGACCTCAAGATCCTGTCCTTCAATGGCGACGCCCAGCTTCAGCAGGCGATGGCGGCCGGCTCGGTCGATTTCGGCCTGGGCTCCGGTCCGGCGATGGGCTACGCGGTCAAGGGCGTGCCGGCCAAGGCGGTCGCGGCGATGGCCGGCGCGCCGGACGACATGGCGCTGGTCGCGACCAGCAACCTCAAGGCCAAGAGCCTCGACGACCTCAAGGGCGCGAAGATCGGCTGCACCACGGCGGGCTCGCTGACCTATTGGCTGGTCAAGAAGCTCTCCGCCGAAAAGGGCTGGACCGGCGCCGACGCGCTGCAGCCGACCCCGGTCGGCAGCGAGCGCAACCAGCTCGCGGCGATGAAGACCGGCGCCATCCAGGCCTCGATCGGCACCACCACCGAGGGCGCGACGCTGGAGGTCAACAAGGAGGGCCGCATCATCCTGCCGCTCGGCAGCGTGGTGACGGACTTCATCACCCACGTCATCTTCGCCCGCGACGACCTCATCAAGAACCACCCCGACACCGTCAGGAAGTTCCTCAAGGGCTGGTTCGAGACCGTGGCCTACATGAAGACCCACGAGGAGCCGACGCTGAAGGTCGGCGAGAAGCTCCTGAACGCGCCCGAGGCCGTGGTGCGCAAGACTTACCCGACCGACATCGTCAAGATGCTCTCGAACGACGGCGCCTTCGATCCCAACGCGGTGAAGGTGGTGGCGCAGTCGCTGGTCGCGCTCGGCATCCTGAAGACCGAGCCGGCGCCCGACCAGATGTACACGAGCGAATTCGTCCCGGTGAAGCTCGGGAAGTGAGCGTCGTCATTCCTGAGCCCGCCTCCTTGCCGTCATTGCGGGGAGGCGGAGCCGACGAAGCAATCCAGCGGCAACGAGCGCCCACGCCCGCGGCCCTTGGATTGCTTCGCTTCGCTCGCAATGACAGGCGGAGCGCATGACCGTGGCCTTCGACCAGGCGCGCGCGCCGGCCGCGACGGAGCGGCCGGTCGCGATATCCGTGAAGGGCGTTACCAAGCGCTTCGGCGAGGGCACCGGCCTCGGCGTCATGGCGCTCTCGGAGGTCACGCTCGATATCCGGCGCGGCGAGTTCGTCTGCCTGCTCGGCCCGTCGGGCTGCGGCAAGAGCACCCTCCTCAACATCATCGGCGGCCTCCTGCCGCAGACCGCCGGCACGGTCGAGGTCGCGGGCAAGAAAGTCGCGGCGCCGCTGCCGAACGACATGGCCTTCGTGTTCCAGGAGAGCACGCTGTTCCCGTGGTACACGGTGACCGAGAATTTCCGCGTCGCGCTGAAGTTCCAGGGCGTGCCGCACGCCGAGTGGGAGGCGCGGACGCAGGAGGCGCTGGCCGCGGTCGGCATGGTCCAGTTCGCCGGCCACTACCCCGACCAGCTCTCGGTCGGCATGCGCCAGCGCGTCAACCTCGCCCGCGGCATCGCCATGGGCACCGACATCATCCTGATGGACGAGCCCTTCGCCGCGCTGGACGAGCAGACGCGGATGGTGCTCGGCGAGGACCTGTCAAGCCTGCTCGCCAAGACGGGCAAGACCATTGTGTTCGTCACCCACAGCCTGGCGGAGGCGGTGTTCCTGTCCGACCGCATCGTCGTGCTGACCGCCCGCCCCGCCGCGATCAAGAAGATCGTCCGTGTCGAGGAGCCGCACCCGCGCTCGCCGGACTTCATGCTGGAGCCGCGCTTTTCCGAGCTTCGCAACGAGCTCTACGAGCTGCTGCGGGACGAGATCCGCAAGACCATGGCGATGCAGGGCGGCGGCGCTCCGGGCGGCGGGGGCTGAGCGATGGGCGCGACCTCGGGCTTCGCCGCGCGCTCGGTCCAGATCGCCTTCGTCGCGATCGTGATCGGGGTGTGGTGGGGCGTGACCAAGACCCATGCGGTGATGCCGCTGTTCCTGCCGCCGGTCGGTCTCGTCGCGAGGACCATCGACCAGTTGTTCTCGACCGGCGAAGCCTGGGCCGCCGTGCGCCTCACGCTCCTCACCATCGTCGAGGCCTATGCGCTGGCGGTCGTCGCCGGCCTCCTCGCCGGCTATTTCGTCACCCGCTCGCGCTTTCTGACCGAGGTGTTCGAGCCCCTGATCGCCAACCTCTTCACCATCCCGATCATCCTGTTCTTCCCGCTGTTCGTGCTGTTCTTCGGCATCGGCCCGGGCTCGAAGATCGCCTATGGCGCGCTCTACGGCTTCTTCCCGGTGGCGCTGAACACCATCGCCGGCTTCTCGCGGGTCGAGCGGCGCTTCCTGTGGGCGGCGCGCTCGATGGGGGCCTCGCCGTTCGGCCTGTTCCGCCACGTGCTGGTGCCGTCCGCCCTGCCGGTGATCGTGACCGGGCTGCGCATCTCCTTCCTGATCTGCCTTGCTTCGGTCCTCGGCGGCGAGGAGCTGTCGGCCGCGGCCGGCATCGGCAAGAACATCGAGCTCGCCGCCGAGCTGATGGACCCGGCACGGATGTATTCGTGGATCGTCTTCGTCGTGCTGACGACGACCGTCCTCAACCTCGTGCTGTCGCAGATCGAGGGCCGCGTCCGTGAGCGCTGAGCAGGCCGCCGCGCCGCGCCGCCATGGCGGCCTCCTCGGCCACGACGCCCTGGTGCGCCTGACCCGGGCGGGCGTCGTCCTGCTCCTGTTCGCGATCTGGCAGGTCTACGGCGCGTTCTTCGCCGACAAGGATTTCGTGAGCCCGCCGAGCGCGGTCGCGGTGGCGCTGTTCACCCACATCTTCAGCGACGGCGCGGTGATGCGCGCGGTCGGCCTGACGCTGGTCGAGGTCGCGCTCGCCTTCACGGCGTCGATGATCGTCGGCGTCGGCCTCGGCGTCCTGATCGGCTGGAACACGGGCGCGCGGCGGATGGCGCTGCCGGTCGTGCTGCTGCTCTACGCGATCCCGCAGGTGGTGATGCTGCCGCTGGTGATCCTCGCGTTCGGCATCGGCCCGGTCGCGAAGATCTTCTTCGGCTTCAGCCATGGCGTCTTCCCGGTCATCATCAATGTCGTCGCCGGGATGCGGAACGTGAACCCGCTCCTCCTTGCCGGCGCCCGCTCGATGGGCGCGAGCCGGCTCGAGATCGCCCGCCACGTGATGTTTCCCCACATGGTGCCGAGCCTGTTCGCCGGGCTGCGCCTCGCGATGACGGTGACCCTGATCGGCGTGATCCTCGCCGAGCTCTATGTCTCGATGGCCGGGATCGGCTACTACACCCAGGTGTTCGCCCAGACCTTCGACCCGGCGCCGCTGTTCGCCCTGATCGCGGTGCTCGCCGCCATCGCCATCGTCCTGAACGAGCTGGTGCGCCTCGCCGAGCGCCGCGTCACCCGCTGGCGACGGGTGGGGATGTGAAGGGCCGATTTCGCAGGATGGGCATCGGCCACGCCGATGCCCGACGTGGCAAGCATCGCTTGCCCACCCTACAAGGAAGAAGCCCGGCCATGACAGGTGAGGCGGTGCCGAGGGGGTAGCGTTGTCCGACAGTCGTGCATCCACCCTGAGCGTCGCCGTCGATATCGGCGGCACCTTCACCGACCTCGTGGCCTACGACGCCGCGGGTGGGCGCGTGCTGCAGGCGAAGGCGCTGACGACCCACGCCGAGCTGTCGCAGGGGGTGTGGGACTGCCTCGGCAAGGCCGGCATCGCGCCCGCCGCCGCGGCCGAGATCGTCCACGGCTCGACCATCGCGATCAACATCGCGATCGAGGAGACCGGGGCGAAGACCGCGCTGGTCGTCACCAAGGGCACCCGCGACGTCTACAAGATCGGCCGCCAGAACCGGCCCGAGGCCTACAATTTCTTCTTCAGGCGGCCGCGCCCGCTGGCGCCGCGTTCGCTCACCTTCGAGGTCGACGAGCGGCTCTATGCGTCCGGCGAGGTGCTGAGGCCGCTCGACGCCGCCGAGGCCGCGCGGGTCGCCGCGGCGGTCAAGGCGAGCGGCGCGG
Source organism: Hyphomicrobiales bacterium (assembly GCA_035547055.1). GTDB lineage: Bacteria > Pseudomonadota > Alphaproteobacteria > Rhizobiales > Methylopilaceae > DASZVN01. The sequence continues at coordinate 839 of DASZVN010000223.1, read as the reverse complement.
AGGCGGTGGCGGTCTCGTTCCTGCACTCGTGGGCCAACCCGGCGCACGAGGCCGCGATGGGCCGGGCGCTCGGCGCGGTGCTGAACGGCACCTACGTCTCGCTGTCGCACGAGATCGTGCGCGAATACCGCGAGTACGAGCGCACCTCGACCACGGTGATGAACGCCTATATCGGCCCCGAGACCAGCCGCTATGTCGGCCGCATCGAGGACCGCCTCGCCGAGGAGGGTTTCACCGGCCGCTTCCAGGTGATGCAGTCGAACGGCGGGGTGATGGCGCCGGAGACCGCGAAGAAGCTCCCGGTCGCGATGATGGAGTCGGGCCCGGTCGGCGGCGTCATTGCCGCGGCCGAGGTCGGCCGCCGCCTCGGCCTTCCCAACGTCATCTCCTTCGACATGGGCGGCACCACCGCCAAGACCAGCCTCATCAAGGCCGGCGAGGTCTCGGTGGCGCAGGGCTACCACATCGGCGGGCCGCAGAGCGGCCATCCGGTGATGTTCCCGGTGGTCGACATCGTCGAGGTCGGCGCCGGCGGCGGCTCGATCGCCTGGATCGACGAGGTCGGCGCGCTCCGCCTCGGCCCGCAGAGCGCCGGCTCCGATCCCGGCCCGATCGCCTATTCCCGCGGCGGCACCGAGCCGACGGTGACCGACGCCAACGTCGTCCTCGGCCGCATCGGGGCGACGAGCTTCCTCGGCGGCGAGATGCTGCTCGACGTCGAGGCGGCGCGGCGCGGCCTCGGCGAGCGGCTGTGGCCGCTCAACATGGATGCGCCGGAGCTGGCGCACGGCGTCCTCAAGATCGCGGTCGCCAAGATGTCGCTCGCCGTCCGCGGCATC
>DASZVN010000222.1:0-33180 GCA_035547055.1 Hyphomicrobiales bacterium | reverse complement strand
GGCGCCGTCGAAGAAATCGCGCTTGACTATCGCATCACACGGCGCCATCCCCGCCGCGTCGAGCAAGTGCGTCGACATCATCGCAGGACCGCTCCCCCAGATGGACAGTTCCGGTAGCCGATCTAGTGCGAGCCTGCCTGCGACGCTGCGAGCCTGACGTTTCGCGTCCGGTTCACCCGTCCCGCCGGCAGGCGCGGAATGCGAGGTGAACCATGCGGACGCTCTTCTTCCGCATCCGCCAACCTGCCGGCCGGTCATCAAGCCATCGTGGCCGAATAGGACGCTGACGCCGCCATCCAGCGGACGCCGTCGGCTGCGCCGTCGCAGCCCGTTTCCCATTCGGCCGAGCGGTTGCTCCCTATGACCATGTCTCATCCGGCCCTCGCGGCGGGCGCCTCCCGGCGCTACGCCCCCAACTTCTGGGACCTCTTCGCGTTCGGCCTGTTGTTTGGCGGGCTCATTCTCGTCATCCACGGCGGACACGAGACGCTGGCGCCGCTCGGGTCGCTCAAGACCTCGCCGGTCTCGTTGGATCCGGCGCGCCTGCCCGAGTACGCGCTGCGCACCACCATGCGCATGCTGGCGGCGATGGTCGCCTCGCTGGTCTTCACCTTCCTCTATGGCACGCTCGCCGCCAAGAGCCGCCGCGCCGAGATGGTGCTGATCCCGCTCCTCGACATTCTCCAGTCGGTTCCGGTGCTCGGCTTCCTGTCGTTCACGGTGGTCGGCTTCATGGCGCTCGTCCCGGGCAGTGTCTTCGGCGTCGAGCTCGCGGCGATCTTCGCCATCTTCACGAGCCAGGCCTGGAACATGACCTTCAGCTTCTACCAGTCGCTGAAGACCGTGCCGGACGATCTCGACGAGGCCGCGCGCAGCCTCCGCCTCTCGGCCTGGCAGCGCTTCTGGCGCCTCGACGTGCCCTTTTCCATGCCGGGCCTCGTCTGGAACGCGATGATGTCGATGTCGGGCGGCTGGTTCTTCGTCGTCGCCTCCGAGGCGATTTCGGTCGGCAACACCACGATCGCGCTGCCGGGCATCGGCTCCTACGTCGCGCTGGCGATCGAGCGGCGGGATCTTGTGGCCGTCGGCTGGGCGGTGGCCGCCATGCTCGCCGTCATCCTGGTCTACGACCAGCTCCTGTTCCGGCCCCTCGTCGCCTGGAGCGACAAGTTCCGCGCCGAGCAATCCGCAGGCCAAGGCGCACCGCGCTCCTGGGTGCTCGATATTGTCCGGCGGACGCGGCTGTTCCGCATCGTCCTGGCGCCGGCCGGCGCGATCCTCGCAAGCGTGCCGGCGCAGCGCCTGCGGGTGCCGACGCGGCGGCCGTGGCGAACCGGCGAGGCCTGGCGCAGCGCGTGGGCGGACCGCCTCTGGCTCGCGCTCGTCGTCCTGGTGTCGGCCTATGCCGTGTGGCTGATCGGCAGCTTCGTCGCGACCCGGCTCGCGTGGAGCGAGGTCGCCGCGGCCGTCGGGCTCGGCGTGCTCACGATGCTGCGCGTCGTCGTGCTGATGGTGCTGGCCACCGTCGTCTGGGTGCCGGTCGGGGTCTGGATCGGCCTCCGGCCGCGCATGGCCGAGCGCGCCCAGCCCGTGGCACAGTTCCTCGCGGCCTTTCCGGCCAATATCGTCTTTCCCTTCGCCGTCGTCGTCATCGCGCGGTTCGGGCTGAGCCCGGACATCTGGCTGTCGCCGCTCATGGTGCTCGGCACCCAGTGGTACATCCTGTTCAACGTCATCGCCGGGGCGAGCGCCTTTCCCAACGATCTCCGCGAGGCGGCCGCGAACTTCCACATCCACGGCTGGAGCTGGTGGCGCCGGGTCATCCTGCCCGGGATCTTCCCGTACTACGTGACCGGGGCGATCACCGCGAGCGGCGGTTCCTGGAACGCCTCGATCGTCGCCGAGATCGCGAGCTGGGGCCCGACGACGCTCAAGGCGCATGGCCTCCGCGCCTATATCGCGGAAGCGACCGCCGCCGGCGACTATCCCCGGATCGTCCTCGGCATTGCCGTAATGTCGCTCTTCGTCATCCTGTTCAACCGGCTGTTCTGGCGTCCACTCTACGCCTTCGCCGGCCGCCGCCTGCATCTCGACTGAGAAGGAGCCGTCGCATGGCTACGATCGACCTCGTCGGGAATGGCTCAGATACCGCGACGGCGCCGCTCGTCGAGCTCGCCGGCGTGCGGCAGGTCTACCACAAGGGCGACAATCCCGATCTCGTCGTGCTCGACGACGTGTCGCTGACGATCCGCGCGGGCGAGATCGTCGGCCTGCTCGGCCGCTCGGGGTCTGGCAAGTCGACGCTGCTGCGCATCATCTCGGGCCTGCTGACGCCGAGCGGCGGCAGCGTGCGCTGGCGCGGGCGCCCCGTCTCGGGCCCGTGCGAGGGCATCGCCATGGTGTTCCAGAGCTTCGCCCTCTTCCCCTGGCTCAGCGTGCTCGAGAATGTCGAGCTCGGGCTCGAGGCGCTGGGCGTGCCGGCCGCCGAGCGGCGGCGCCGCGCGATCGCGGCGATCGACCTGATCGGCCTCGACGGCTTCGAAAGCGCCTATCCGAAGGAGCTCTCCGGCGGAATGCGCCAGCGCGTCGGCTTCGCCCGCGCCCTCGTGGTGCATCCCAACCTGATGCTGATGGACGAGCCGTTCTCGGCGCTCGACGTGCTGACCGCGGAGACGCTGCGCACCGACCTCATCGAGCTGTGGAGCGAGGGGCGGCTTCCGATCGAGTCGATCCTGATGGTCACGCACAACATCGAGGAAGCGGTGCTCCTGTGCGACCGCATCCTCATCTTCTCCTCAAACCCCGGACGCGTCGCCACCGAGATCGAGGTCGACCTCGTCCATCCGCGCAGCCGCACCGACGGCGCCTTCCGGCAGCTCGTCGACGACATCTACGCGCGCATGACCGAGCGCCCGGCGGAGAAGGCCGAGAAGCGCGTCAAGGAGGGGATCCCGGGAAGCGGCATCGGCATGGCGCTGCCGGACGTGTCGACCAACCTGCTGTCGGGCCTGATGGAAACGCTTGCGGCCGAGCCTTATCGTGGGAAGGCCGATCTTCCCGACCTCGCCGCGACGCTGCAGATGGAAGCCGACGAGCTGTTCCCGATCATCGAGACCCTCCAGCTCCTGCGCTTCGCCGAGACGGCGGAAGGCGACGTGAGGCTCACCGCGGTCGGCCGCCGCTTCGTCGATTCGGACGTGGATGTCCGCAAGCGGCTCTTCGCCGAGCATCTCCTCGCCCATGTGCCGCTAGTCGCGCTCATCCGGCGCGTGCTCGACGAGCGGCCGAGCCACCGCGCCCCCTTCGCCCGATTCTCCGAGGAGCTGGAAGACCACATGTCCGAGGAGCGCGCCGAGAACACCATGCGCGCGGTCATCTCGTGGGGGCGCTACGCCGAGCTGTTCGGCTACAACGAGGAGACGCGACGGTTCAACCTCGAAAACCCGGCTTGAGCTGGCTCGCGGTGCCACTCCGGCGATTCACCCGGGGCACCGGCCGCCCTTTCACGCCTGCGTGCGGCCCAGGGCGACGAACCGTCGCTCGGCGGCCAAGGCAGCGCGAGCGGTCGCGGCGAATGGAATGCGATCCTTCTTGGGCAGCGCGTTCCATTGGTCGACGCTGAACCCGGAAATCGCCCGCGCGACGAAGCGGACCAGCTCCGACGTGAGATCGGGCATTTCGCTCATCTCGGAGGTGAGATCGGGGATTTCGCTCATCTCGCGGCGGTCCTCCGCGGCCCGCCGGTTGGGCTGCCGGCCTCGGCAGGGCGTCGATGTCAGGCTGGCGATCGCGACCGCCGCTTGCGCTGTGCCGGAGCCGGGGCAGCGGCTGCGCCCGTGCCTGCCGTTGCCGCCGCCTCGCGGGCGAGGCGCTCGGCGCGGAGCGCCGCCGTGCGGGCACGCGTCCGCTCGAGATCGGCCTGGTAGGCTGCCCAGGCCTTCGGGGCATCGGAAGCCTGCATGTCGCGCCGGAGCCGGTCGGCCGTGCGCTTGTCGTTGAGGTCTTGATCGGCCATTGGCTGGCCCTCCACGCCGAAAAGGGGCCCGGCATGCCGGAGCCCCTCGGTTTTCCAACCTGCGACGGTCAGGCCGTCTGGAGGTTGGCCGCCTTGGTCTTGCCGCGGTCGCTCACGACCTCGAACGAGACCTTCTGGCCCTCGACCAGCGAGCGCAGGCCGGCGGCTTCGACCGCCGTGATATGGACGAACACGTCCGATCCGCCGCCATCCGGCGTGATGAAGCCGAAGCCTTTTTGCGAATTGAAGAACTTGACGGTGCCAGTGGCCATAGGGGCCTCCTGTGATGCGTGCTTCAGGGAATCGCCGCGCCAGAGCGGCGAGAGTTGCAACCGAAGTTCGGTAAGGCCTGAAGCTGCGCCCGCAAGAGCGCTCAGAAACAAGCAAGACCAACTTTGATTGAGGTATCCGGCGAGACGGCCAACCCTTCGTCATAGGGTCGGCAGGACCAGGAGGGCCGGAGTACATCCGTCCTGGCACTCCATGACGCGACGTGACGACCGCCTTTGTCGATCCGTCATCTTCGCTCGGATGCCTTCAAGATAAAGAGTTTTGCCGGCATTGCAAGGCAGGCCCGCCCCGCTCTTCGGCCGGACGCCATCCTCAATGCGCCAGCAGCACCGGGATGGTGGCTTCCGCCAGCACATAGGCGGTGGGGCCGCCGAAGATCATCTGGCGGAGGCGGCTCTGGGTGAAGGCGCCCTTGATCAGGAGGTCGCTGCCGGCCTCGGCGGCGCCGGCCAGGAACGCCTCGCCGGCGTTGGCCAGCTCGCCCGGCCACATCCGCGAGGTGGCGGCAATGCCGTGGAGCTGGAGCGTGCGCGCGAGCTCCTCCGGACCCGGGCCCGGCACGGTCGTGTTCTTCAAGCCGAGCACCAGCACCTCGCGCGCTCGCTTGAGCAGCGGCATCGCCATCGCGACCGCGCGCGCGGTCTCGCTCGACCGGTTCCAGGCGATGGTGACGACCTCGCCCAGCGTCTTCGGCGGCGCCGGTGGCGCCATCAGGATGGGGCGGCCGCTCTCGAACAGGATCATCTCCAGCGTCGACATCCGGGGATTGGTGCCGCGCCCGCCGGGCCGGCCGACCACGGTCAGGTCGAACACGCGGGCATGGCCTGCGACGAAGCTCTCGCCGCGCGGGACGTCCTCCAGCCAGGCGAAGGTCGGCCCGTTGGCAGGCACCGCGCCGGCGCGCGGGATGCCGCGGCCGGCCATGAAGCCCTCGAAGGCCTCGCGGGCGTGCTGCGTGACGTCGTCGTCGTTCCACTCCGGGCTCGGAAACATCGCACCGCCGACCGCATCCAGCGGCAGCATCGCGGCGAGGTCGAAGCGCAGCGGCAGCCCTTCGACATAGCTGCCGAACCGCTCGGCGACGAGCCGCGCAGTCTCGAGGATCGACGGCAGCACGTCGGACTGCTCGGTCGGCACCAGCACTGCTTTCATGTAGGAAAGCCCCCATTCCCATCCGGCCGATGATGGACCGGATCGCTCCGTTTGGGGAGGGCCGCGCGCCCGCCATGCCCGTGCCGGTGGAGATCGACGACCCCGCCGATCCGCGGATCGCCGCCTATCGCGCGATCCGCGAGCGCGACCTCGTCGGCCGCGAGGGCCGCTTCGTCGCCGAGGGCGAAGTGGTGCTGCGCCTGCTGCTGCGGAGCAGCCGATTCCGTCCGGAGTCGGTCCTGATCGACCGGAGGCGGCTGCCGGCCCTGGCGGCGCTCCTGTCCGAGGTGCCTTCGGACGTCCCGGTCTACGCCGCGGCGCAGGCCGTGATCGACGGCGTCGCCGGCTTCTCGATCCACCGCGGGGTGCTGGCGATGGGGCGTCGCGGCACGGAGCCCGCGGCGGAGGCGCTGGTCGCGGCGCTGCCGGCGCGTGCGCGGCTGCTGGTCGCCGTCGGCATCGCCAACCACGACAACATGGGTGGCCTCTTCCGCAACGCCGCGGCGTTCGGCGTCGATGCCGTGCTGCTCGACCCGACCGCCTGCGATCCGCTCTACCGCAAGGCCATCCGGGTCTCGGTCGGCGCCGCGCTGACGGTGCCGTTCGCCCGCGCCGCGAGCCTGGACGCCCTGCTCGACCTCTTGGCCCGCGCCGGCATCGCCACCTATGCGCTGAGCCCGGAGGGAGCGACCGATATCGCCGCCCTGGTGCCGCCCGGCCGTTTCGCGCTGGTGGTCGGCACCGAGGGGCCGGGGTTGCCCGAGGCGGTGCTGCGACGGCTTCCCGGCCTCCGCATTCCGATGGCCGGCGGCTTCGATTCGCTGAATGTCGCGACCGCCGCCGCCGTCGCGCTCTATGCGCTCGAGCAGGCGGCCGCGCCGTAGCGCCGCCTTACCTCGGCGGTAATCCAGGCGGCCTGCGATTTGCCGCGTGTGGCGGCGTTCGACGCACGCCTCGTCACGCAGTCTGGGTGCAATCTCCCTACATTGCCCTTCGACAGCGGCCATCTCGCTTGCCGGCCCGCCGGCCCGCATCATCGGAGCGGCCGCCGGCAGAGCCGATCGGCACCGGCGCCGATCCGATCACGCCAGGCAGTCGTCGCCCGTCAGAACGATTTCGGGCCCGTCCCGCGGGTGGTCATCGCCATCCGGCCTGGCGGCTCAGGACGCAGCGCCGTCTGGCGCGGCACGAATCGGCTTCGTGGGGGAGCGATGCCGAGTCCGAGCTGCTCCCACGCCTCCGCAAGCTCCTGCCAGCGCCGGCTGTCCGCCGGCCCGCTCGAATGGTGCTGATGACGCCGACAGTCCGCCGCCTTGTCGGCACAGTATTGAGAGCGTGTCTGGCTCATTGGCATGGCCTTTCGGGCGCCGCCGTGCCCGTTGCAGCTTTCCGCAGCCCCGCCGCCGCCCCTATGCCTGCGCGATCCTCGACGAATCTCGTTGGGCGTTCGCCCCTCATTTCGAGCTGGCCGGCGACTACCTCTTGAACCCGATTCCGCAGATGGATGTCGCTTATGACATGTATGAATATCCTGTTCATATCAGGAATTATCTCAGTAATTTTGGGTCGCGCCATGTCTCTTTCCAATTTCTCCGCAGGAAATAATCGATGTATATATGGATGCCGAAAGTCGATAGCGCAACGACGCACCGATTGACATTTACCGGGGATGATCGAAGCTCGGCTTGCAGCAGAGGGCGATCGAATGGATGACCCGGTGACATTGGACACGCGCCGCGGTATCGGGGCGCGTAAGGAAACCGAGGAGCGCCGGAAACGCGGAAGGGTCGCAAGCGACCTGGAAGCGGTCCAGGCCCGCCAAGCCAGGCTGGAGCACTATCTCCATGGCGGGCCGTCGGGAAGCTGGCGCGAGGTGGCGGAGAAGGCGCGCTATTTGATCGAGATCCTTGCGGCGACACCTGGAGCGCTCGACCCGCAAAGGCAGCAACTGGTGGCGGACGTCCTGGCGGAATTGGGCGCAGCGGCCCGTCCGCCGTCGCCGGACAACGATCGGGCCGGAGCGTGACGCCCCGGTGGAGCGGCAATCCCGGGCTGCCGCGATGGCAGCGGGTTCAACCAACGGGAGTCTCGCGTGGCTAAGTTCAGGATCCATTTGATGGGCGCGGAGGTCGCAACCGTCATAGACACGGAATTCGAGACTCCGGAGGCGCTCTACTCTGCCGCGTCAAAAGCGGGCTTCGTCGTCGGCGTCAGCCGCAAGACGAGCTCCAACTCCGTCGTCAGTCGAGCCGATGTTCTAATATCCTTTCCCGCGATTGCGATGGTTGAGCGGGAGCCCTAGCAGCCGCATGTCGCGGCCTTGCGATGCTCCGGGCGCATGAGGGGGCTTGGCCGCTCAAGCAACAAGGTCCCGCCTGTTCGACTCCGAGTCGTCGCCACCGCCGCCCGGCGCATGGAGGCGTCCCCATCGCTTCCACCGCGCGCGAGCCAGACGGTCGGGGCGATCGCCATTATCTCCATGGACGCCGGCGGTATCCGACCCGCCGCGTTCGGCATGGCCGGGCGGCCGTCGGAGGGCCGGCTACGCGGTGCTGCTGCCCGACCTGTTCGTCGCTACGGCTCTATCGTCCGCTCGATTCCAAGGGCGACATCCGAGCGATCCGCGGGCCGCTGATCGCGGCGAGTAACGATCCGCAGTTCAAGCGCGCGTTCGCGGTGCTGACGCCGGGTCGGCAAAGGGGATACCTGTTTCGCTTCGCCAACGCGAAGCAGTCCGGGACGCGGATCGCGCGGATCGAGAAGGCGAGGCCCGCGATCCTGGAAGGACGAGGATTCCTGGAGCGGCGATAGATCGCCGTGCGGACTGCCGAGCGTCGCGCGAGAGCATGATCCCGAGAAGGGTACAGCGGCTTTCAGAAAAGATCGTGCTCGAGTAAGAACTTAAAGTATGATAGCCACTCGCCATCGACGCTCTAGTCTGACGGCGTTGCTCGCGCCATCCTTCGAGCGCTCCTGCATCCCCGGACAATATGCTTGCTTGACTGGTGCGGGCGGTCGGGATCGAACCGACACTCTGTCGCCAGAACCGGATTTTGAGTCCGGCGCGTCTACCAATTCCGCCACGCCCGCAGGCCGCACCGGCACCGCTTTCGTCATGGCCGGGCTTGCAATCAAGCTTGCGCAGATTGCGTAAACCTATCTGCGCCCGGCCATCCGCGACTTCCCTCGACGGCGCCGCCAACTCGTGGATGCCCGGGGCGAGCCCGGGCATGACGAAAAGGAGGCGGGGCGCCAGACGTGGGCAACGCGGCGGCGTTGCCCAGCCTACGAGGGCCTCGACCCGTCAGGTGCGGGTGCGCCAGCTCTCGGCGTAGTTCTCGCGGGCATCGCGCGAGTACGGGACCGGGCTGACCTTCACCCGGATCTCCTTCTGCTTGTGCGGACGCTCGACGGTGGTCTTCTTGGTGCCGCCGTTCTCCTCGCCCCAGGTCAGGACGAGCTGCTCGCCGATCTCGACGTCGGGATCGACGGTCGCGAGCGACAGCATCTGGCGCTCGTTGTAGCTGTAGCCCGAGAACATCGAGAGGCCGACGGTCTTGCCGTTCTTCGTCACCTTGTCGAACGAGGCCGAGGCGTAGTTCGACAGCGGCAGGTCGATGAACTTGTAGCTCTCGATGCCGGGCTCCAGGAACGAACGGAACACCTCGCCGACGTCGTCGGCGTTCCACGCCAGCGTCACCTTCCGGCGGTGCGAGTTGTTGGCCATCTTCTTCAGCGCGTCGGCGCCGACGAAGTCATGGTCGAACTTCACGAACGTGCCGTAGCCGAGCTCGTAGGGCGTCGAGTAGTAGTCCTGGATGTTGTTCGAGACGAAGCTGCCGCCGATCGAGCAGGTGCCGGCATAGGCGTCGGCCGGGAGCCACTCGCGGAACGCCTTGTTGCCCTCGCCGGTGTAGACGGCCGGGAGCGGCGACGGGATCCAGCCCGACTCCAGCGTGTTGGTGGCGTAGGCGCGCGAGCCGACCTGGACGATGCCGAACTCCTTGCCGGCCTCCAGGATCGCGTTGCGCACCTCGTCCATCTCGGCGTAGGGGCCCCAGATCTCGAGGCCCGGCTCGCCGGCCATGCCGTGGCGGAGGCAGCGCACCTTGCGGCCGGCGATGTTGATGTAGCCCATGTCGAAGAACTTGACGTTCGGCATCGGGCTGCCGTTGACCTTGTCCAGGATCTTCGAGGCGTTGGGGCCCTGGATCTGGAAGCGGTAGTGGCGGCGGGTCACCGGCTTGCCGCCCGGGCGGGACGGCGAGCGGTCGTCGCGCTCCATCTTGATGTTCCACTTGCCGGTCTTGCCGTGGAACTCGATCCAGTCGACGGTCGGGGCGCGGCCGACGAAGTTCAGCCGGTTCTCCTCCTCGCGGAACAGGATGCCGTCGCCGATGACGTAGCCGTCATAGGAGCAGGGCACCATCTGCTTGGCCCGGTTGACCGGGAAATTGGCGAAGCTGTTGATCGTCAGCGTGGAGAGGAACTTCATCGCGTCCGGGCCGGAGACCATCATCTCGGCCATGTGGTGCGACTGGTCGAACAGCACCGCGGTCCTGCGCCAGGCTGCCTGCTCGTCACGCCAGTTGGTGAACTCCGGCGGCACCACCGGATAGACATAGGCGCCGATCTGCGAGTTGCGCAGATAGGACACGATGTCCTTGTTCTCCTTCACGACATCTTCAAGCTTCTTCCCGGTCATCGCGTTCTGTCCTCTCGAGCGGAAGGGTTCGGGTCGGCGCCGCGTTCTCTACACCTGCCGCCCACGGCACGCCAGCTTGGGCGGCCTCGCACGAGCAAGGGCGACCATGCCGGGGGCGGACGGCAGAGGCGATCGGCCGCGCCGGCGGCGATCAGGACGCCCTTCTAGCATCCGCGCCCGCAAAAGCCAGCCCTGCGCATCAAGGTGGCCGCGATGGTTTGGCGCCATACCTTGTCAGCGCCGGACCGATCTGGAACTGTGCCGCGACGGCGTCTGCTCGCGCGTCACGCGTTTGCGGCTGCCGGCGCAATCATCAGGGAGGGTTGTCGATGAACAAGGCCATCTTCGCGGCCGCGGCCACGGCTGCCGCATTGGCGCTGGCGCCGCCGGCGGCGAATGCCGCCGGGCCGGTCCGGATCGGCTTCGTCGCCACCATGACCGGCAACGGCGCGATCGTCGGCCGCGACATCCGCGACGGCTTCGAGTTCGGCCTCGCCGAGCTCGGCGGCAAGCTCGGCGGGCTCGACACCGAGATCACCTACGCGGACGACGCCGAGAATCCCAATACCGGCCGCCAGGTCGTCGACAAGCTGATCGAGGTCAACAAGGTCCAGCTCATCACCGGCTTCAGCAACTCGGCCGTGCTGCTCGCGACCGCGCGGCCGATCCTCCACGCCGGCGTCTTCCTGGTCGGCGCCAACGCCGGCCCCTCCCAGCTCGCCGGCAAGGAGTGCAACGAGAACTATTTCTCGACCTCGTGGCAGAACGACGCCTCGTCCGAGGCGATGGGCCAGTACGTCACCTCGCTCGGGGTCAAGGACGCCTACCTGATGGCGCCGAACTTCCCCGCCGGGAAGGACAAGCTCGCCGGCTTCAAGCGCTACTTCAAGGGCAAGATCGACGCCGAGGTCTACACCCCGTTCGGCCAGTCCGACTACGCCAGCGCGCTCGCCGAGCTCCGTCGCGCCAAGCCCACGGCGATGTACTTCTTCTACTACGGCTCGATGGGCATCAACTTCATCAAGCAGCTCGACCAGTCCGGCCTCAAGAAGGACATCCAGGTGTTCTCCGAGATGGCCGGCATCGACCAGGAGATGCTGCCGGCGGTCGGCAAGGCCGCGGTCGGCATGAAGGGCGCGGTGTTCTGGTCCTCGACGCTCGACAACCCGCAGAACAAGGCCTTCGTCGAAGGGTTCGAGAAGAAGTACCACCGCATCCCGAGCCCCTACACCGCCCAGGGCTACGACACCGCCAAGCTGCTCGACGCGGCGCTCCGCGAAAGCCACGGGCTCGACAACAAGGATGCGTTCCGGGCCGCCATGATGAAGGCCGACTTCAAGTCGGTGCGCGGCTATTTCGCCTTCGGCAAGAACCATTTCCCGATCGAGGACTGGTATCTCGCCACCCCCGAGGAGATCGACGGCAAGCTGCGCGACAAGATCCTGTCGACGATCTTCACCCACCACGGCGACGCCTACGTGTCGCAGTGCCCGATGGCGAAGCAGGGTTAGCGCCTCGTCGGTGGGCACCGGCGACGCCGATGCCCACGTCTGTCGCCCCACGTCGGCAAGCTCCGCTTGCCCGCCCTACAAGGAAGGCGCTGCCTCGTCGCCGGAGCGCGGCGGGCCGGGGTCGTCGGGGAGGTGCGGCAGCGGCAGCACGGTCTCGACCGGGCCGCGCGACAGCGGGCGCGGCGGCGGCACGGGCGCGGGAGCCGCCGCCGGCGCGGATTCGGCCGGCGGCAGCGCCGCGGGCGGCGGCGCGATCGCCGGGGCCGCCGACGGCGCGAGCGCCTCGGCATCGATCAGCGGGCTGCCGGGCGGCGCCAGGTGCTCCGGCGGCACCTCCCAGCGGAAGGCGTCGAGCCGGCCGGTGGTCGGCGAGGCCGGCTCCCATTCGTCATAGGCGATGCCGTCGGCGACCCAGGCCGGGCCGGGCCGGGCCGTCAGGGCACGGGCGAGCCAGCCGCGGGCCCGGCCGCGGTCGCCGTTCTCCGCGTCCTCGATCTCGGCCATCAGCAGGCAGGCCCGGCGGGCCGGACGGCCTTCGACCAAAGGTGCCAGCGTGCGCCGCGCGAGCGGAAACTCGCGCGCGTCGATGGCGGCCCGCGCCAGGGCCAGCGCGCCTTCCTCGCCGCTCTCGGCACGGTCGGCGAGGAGGCGCGCGCGCTTCAGCCGGTCCTGCGCGGTGTCGCCGGGACGGAGGCGGAGATAGATCTCGGCGAGGTCGGGATGGGGCATCGCCTTCCACGCCGCCTCGACGATCTTGCCGGCCTGGCGCGGCTCACCGCTCTCGGCCAGGAGGCGACCGGCGAGCGCCGCCGCCGGCACGAGATCCGGCGCGAGGCGCACCGCCTCGAGCGCGGTCTTGCGCGCGGCATCCTCCTCGCCCCGCGCCGCCTGCTCGCGCGCCTGGGCCGTCAGCAGCACCGCGCGCTGGCGGGTGCCGACGGCGCGGTCGGTGACGCGGTTGGCAAGGTTGCGCTCGACGGTCGCGAGCGCCGCCGCCCAGTCCTGCGCCGCGACCTCGATCTCGAGCAGCGCCGGGCCGGCCCACGGCACCTGCGGGGCGTGGCGCACCGCCTCGTCGGCGAGCTTGTGCGCGGCCGCCGCGTCGCCCCGCCGCCGTGCCTCGACGAACAGGCCGCGATAGCCGAGCGCCCGGGTCGCGTCGTGGTCGAGCATGGCGCGAAACGCATGCTCGGCGCCGTCGCGGTCGCCGCCGAGCTGGGCCGCCTGGGCCTTCAGCACCAGCGCCAGCGGATCGCCCATGGCATGGCGCTCGGCCTCGATGGCGGCGCGCCGCGCCGTCTTGAGGTCGCCGGTGCCGACCGCGACGAAGCCCCGCGTCAGCGCGCCGCGGCCGCGGGCGTGACGGCGGCGGTGGAACAACGCGGCGATCGCGCTCGGCCCTCCCAGCACAAGCCGGATCAGCCACCATGCGATCGCGAGAAGGATGAACGCCACGATCACCGCGCCGGCCGCGACCGCGACGCTGGTCTCGATGCGCCAGCCCTGCCACACGATGTCGATCGCGCCGGGCCGGTCGGCCAGCCAGCCGACGCCGAGGCCGAGGATCGCGACGGCGACGAAGAAGAGGACGAGGCGGCTCACTTGCCGCTGCCTGCCGCACCGGCCAGCGCCGCGAGCGCGCGGCGGCCGATCTCGCCGAGGCGCTGGTCGGCGGCGAGCCGGTCGGAGAGCGCCGCCTCCGCCGTCGCGGTGGCCTTCCGCGCCGACGCGTCGAGCGCCTGCCACGCCTCGATCGCGCCGCGATAGTCGCCACGGTCGAGCCGGGCGATGACCCGCGCCCGCTTGGCGGCGTCGCTGTCGCCGGTCGGCTCGACACCGCCGCTCGGCGCCGCGGGGGTCACCCGGACGAGGCCGCGCAGGCTGGCATAGAGCCGGTCGAACAGGCCGGCCCCGCTCGGCAAGGGCGTCGGCGGCGCCGCGGCGAGATCGGCGGCGAGGCGGCTCGCCAGGGCGTGGAGCGGCGGCGCGCCCTTCGCGGCATAGCGCTGGAGCGGCTTGAGATCCTGGTCCCCGACCAGGTGCTGGATATCGGCGAGATCGTCCTCGAAGGGCGTGCCGCGGGCGAGCGCGCCGTCGAGCGCCGCGACCGCGGCGAGCGTCGCCGCGGCGTGGGCCTCCGTCGCGGCTTGGCCCGGATGGCCAGCGTCGAGCGTCTTCAACGACGCCTGCAGCGCCGCAACCTCTTGCCCGAGCCTCGCGACGTCGGCCGTCGAGGCTTTGCCCGCAAGCGCCGTCTCGGCCCGACCGAGCCGGCCGGCGAGATCGGCGTCAGTAGGGGTGCCGGCCCGGTTGGCCTGGACCTGCTGCGCCAGCTTCGCCACGTCGCCCGCCGAAGCCTTCGCGCCGAGAGCGTCATGGTCGGCAGCGACCGCTTTCTCCAGCTCGTCGAGGCGGCGGCCGAGGGCGGCCGTCCCCGCCTGCAGCTTGTCGATGCCGGCCCTTGCCGCCTGGTCGTCGGCGGCCGGCGGCGGCGCCTTGGCCTGCCGTTCGAGCCCGGCCAGCCGCTGGTCGAGCGCTCCCATCTTCCCCTGGAGCGTGGCGACGGCCGAGGCGGTATCGCCGGCGCCTGCGGCCGGCAGCCTGCCGTTTTCCGCAAGTGCCCAGATCGCCGCGACCGCAATCGCGGCACCGACGATGGCCGCCAGGACGTGGCCGAGCCATCCGGCACGCCGCGGGGCAGGCCCGACGGCAGGCTGAGCGGTTGCCGGGCCGGCGGCCTCGGATGGGGAGACGTCGGTCGCGTCGAGGTCGAGCGTCGAGCGCGGCCGGTTGCTCCGCCGGTGCGCGTCCTCGCTCGCCGCCTTGCCGTCGTCGTCTGCCATCGCGCTCTCCGCGATCGCTATCTAGCGGCTCGCGCCGGGCTTGGCGACCCCAGGAGGGCGAGGAGCGCCGCCTCCTCGGGGCGCTCGGCGACCTCGATCGCGCGGGCGCCGGCGGCGCGGAGCGATGCCGCCACCCGCTCGGCGAGGCAGAGGTTGCGCACCGCCAGTGCGGCCTCCGCGAGCCCCGCCGCGGCGGCGAGGTCGCGATAGAGCGTCGCGCCCCGCGGCGAGTAGTGGAGCGCGGCGCCGAGCGTGCCGGCGCCGAGCGCGTCCGCCAGCACCCGCGGCAGCACGGCCGCCGCTGCGGCCCGGTAGACCACGCAGCGCTCGATCGCGATGCCCGCCGGCGCGAGCAGCGCCGCGAGATCGGCCGCCACGTCCTCCCCGGCAAGCCAGAGATAGGGGCGCCCGCGCTCGCCGGCGCGTTCGAGCTGCGCTGCCAGCGCCGCGGCGTCGCCGCCGCCTGCACGGACATCGACGAAGCCGTGGCGGCGGGCGACCGCCGCGCTGTGCGCTCCGACCGTCCATGCGGGAAGACCCGCGAAGAGCGCCAGATCGGGATGCGCGGCCACCGCCTCGATGGCGTTGGCGCTGGTGACCACGATGCCGGCGAAATCGCGCGCGGCGAGGCGCGGCGGCGGCGCGGCGACGATCGCCGTCAGCGGCGCGACGAGAGGTGCGAAGCCGAGCGCGCGGAGCTTGGCCGCGGTGCGGGCCGCCGCGTCCGCCGGGCGCAGGACGGCGACCTGCACGACCGTCATCCCTGCCGGAGCACGGCTGCCGGCACCCGGCCGAGAAGCTCGGCGCCGAGCCGCGCGCCCAGCGCGCCGGCCTCGCCCGCCGCCGCCTCGCTTTCGGCCTCCCACAGGGCGGAGCCGTCCGGCGCGATGACGAGGCCGCGGAGGTGGAGGCGGTCCCCGGCGAGCGTTGCGCCGCCGGCGATCGGCGTGCGGCAGGAGCCGTCGAGCGCCGCCAGCAGAGCGCGCTCCGCATTCAGGACGGTGAGCGTCGGCAAGTGGCTCGCGGCCGCGACCAGCGGCGCGACGCGCTCGTCGCCCGCGCGCACGGTCACCGCGACGATCCCCTGCGCCAGCGCCGGCGGAAAGATCGCGGGGTCGAGCACCTCGTCGGCGGCGGCCTCGCGCCCGAGCCGGCGCAGCCCGGCCAGGGCCAGCACGGTCGCATCGCACTCGCCCTCCGCGACCTTGCGGAGGCGGGTGCCGACATTGCCGCGCAGCAGCACCGTGCCGAGGTCGGGCCGGCGATGGCGGATCAGGGCGGCGCGGCGGACCGAGGCGGTGCCGACCACCGCGCCCGCCGGCAGCCGATCGAAGCGGAGATGGCGTGGCGCGACCAGCGCATCGCGCGAATCCTCGCGGTCGAGGCAGCCGCCGAGCGCGATGCCGTCGGTGAGGAAGCTCGGCACGTCCTTGGCCGAGTGCGCGGCAAGGTCGATGCGGCCGTCGAGCAGCGCTTCGTCGAGCTCCTTGGTGAACAGCCCCTTCCCGCCGGCATCCGCGAGCGGCCGGTCGCGGATGCGGTCGCCGCTCGTGCGGACGACGACGCGCTCGATGCTCTCCGCCGGGAGGTTGTGCGTCCGCGCGAGCGCCGCCGCGACCGCGTCGGCCTGCCATAGCGCGAGCGGACTGCCGCGGGTGCCGAGGCGGAGGAAGGGCAAGCTCATTCGGGCGGCCGTTGTCGGGGGCGTCGGCGCCGGACTATAGGGAGGCGGACAGGCGGCCGGAAGCGGAGCGTTCGACGGCGCATGCTGATCCTCGGGATCGAGACCACCTGCGACGAGACGGCCGCCGCGGTCGTGATGCGCCTGCCCGAAGGCCAGGGCCGCATCCTCTCGAACGTGGTGCTGTCGCAGATCAGGCGTCACGCCGCCTACGGCGGCGTCGTCCCCGAGATCGCGGCGCGCGCCCATGTCGAGGCGCTCGACGGCATCGTGGCACGGGCGCTCGACGAGGCCGGCATGGGGCTCGGCGGACTCGACGGCGTCGCCGCCGCGGCGGGGCCGGGGCTGATCGGCGGGGTCATCGTCGGCCTCACCGCCGCCAAGGCGCTGGCGTTCGCGAGCGCGCTGCCGCTGATCGCGGTCAACCATCTCGAGGCCCACGCGCTGACGGCACGGCTGACCGATGGCGTCGCCTTCCCCTATCTCCTGCTCCTCGTCTCGGGCGGGCACTGCCAGCTTCTCGCCGTCGAGGGGGTCGGCCGCTACCGCCGGCTCGGCACCACGATCGACGATGCGGTCGGCGAGGCCTTCGACAAGGTCGCGAAGATGCTCGGCCTCGGCTATCCCGGCGGCCCCGCGGTCGAGCGCGCCGCCGCCGCCGGCGACCCCACCCGCTTCGCCCTGCCCCGGCCGATGCTGGGGCGGCCGCAGCCGGACTTCTCCTTCGCCGGCCTGAAGACGGCGGTCCGCGTCGAGGCGGAGCGGATCGCCCCGCTCGGCGAGGCCGATGTCGCCGACCTCTGCGCCAGCTTCCAAGCCGCGGTCGAGGAGGTGATGGCCGACCGCACCCGGACCGCGCTGCGCCTGTTCCGCGACGGCGGCCACGAGCCGAGCGCGCTCGTCGTCGCCGGTGGCGTCGCGGCCAACCAGGCACTCCGCACCGCCCTCCGCCGCCTCGCCGCCGAGGCCGGCACCCGCCTCGTCGCGCCGCCGCCGGAGCTCTGCGGCGACAACGGCGCGATGATCGCCTGGGCGGGGGCCGAGCGGCTGGCACTCGGCCTGTCCGATCCGCTCGATTTTCCGCCGCGGGCGCGCTGGCCGCTCGACCTGACCGCGCCGGCGGGAGCCAGGGCGTGAGCGTCGCGACCGTCGGGATCGCCGGCGCCGGCGCCTGGGGCCTCGCTCTCGCCAATGCCGCCGCGGCTGCCGGGCGAAAGGTCGTGCTGTGGGGCCGCGACCCCGTGCGGACGGCACGGCTCGCCGCGTGCCGGGAGGACGACGCCCGCCTTCCCGGCGTGCGTCTCGCCACGACCGTCGCCGTCGCGGTCGACGCGGCCGCGCTCGGCGCCGCCGATGCCGTGCTCTTCGCGGTACCGGCCCAGGCGATGCGGACGGCGGCGAGCGCGCTCGCGCCCAGCCTCGCCGCGGGCGCGCCCGCCATTTCCTGCGCCAAGGGTCTCGAGCGCGGCAGCCTGCTCGCGATGACGCGCGTCCTCGCCGAGGCGCTGCCGGGGCGGCCTGCCGCGACCCTCTCGGGGCCGAGCTTCGCCGCCGATGTCGCGCGGGGCCTGCCGACCGCGGTGACGCTGGCGGCAACCGACGTCGCCTTGGCCGAGGCGCTCGCGGCCGCGCTGGCGAGCCCGACGTTCCGGCTCTACCACACGGGCGATGTCGTCGGCGTCGAGATCGGCGGGGCGGCCAAGAACGTCCTCGCCATCGCCGCCGGGATCGCGGCCGGCCGCGGCCTCGGCGCCAGCGCCGGCGCGGCGCTGATCGCCCGCGGCTTCGCCGAGCTCCGCCGCCTCGGCGCCGCGCTCGGGGCGAGGCCGGAGACGCTGATGGGCCTCTCCGGCCTCGGCGATCTGGTCCTGACCGCAACGGCGCCGCAGTCGCGCAACTTCGCCCTCGGGGTTGCGATCGGGGCCGGCCGGCCCCGACCGGCCGGCCTTGCCGAAGGGGCGTTCACCGCCGACGCGCTGGCCGCCCTCGCCGCCCGCCACGGCGTCGACATGCCGATCGCCACGGCGGTCGCCGCGGTGCTCGCCGGCGCGTCGACGGTCGAGGCGGCGACGGCCGCGCTGCTGGCGCGGCCCCTCAGGCCGGAAGGATGAGGCGGCGGCGCCCGGTGCGGCTCAGCACACCCGCTTGCGCACCGTGACCTGGCGATGGTTGTAGTATCTGTGGGTCACGACGGTGCGGCAGGCATGGTGAACGATCACCGGCCCATGATGTATGACCACCGTACGGTGATGCGGATAATAATGATGATAGGAATGGTGATAGGAATGGTGATAAGTGGGCGCGGTATGCACGGTCACGCCGACCGACTGGGCAGCCGCCGGCGCGATACTCGTTGCCGCAACCATGCATGCGACCGCTGCTGCAGCGGCAATAGGCTTGAAATGCTGGATCATCATCCTCTCCGATGGCGCCCACCCATGGCCTAACGGCACGGACCGGCGGATGGTTGCATCGGAGAAGAGCGTTTGCCTGCCCGACCGGTCGCGTCAGGACCGCCTCGAGCAACACGGCCTGAAGGAGGTGAGCTGCCCCCCCTTCAGGCCGATCACGCATGCAGGCCAATGATCGCGCTGACGGCGCGATCCGCGGCCGCCTAGTCGCAGACCCGAACCCGGCCGATGCGCCAGCCGACGCCGTCGACCCAGACCCGCTCCCGAGCCCAGTGGCAATAGGGGCCAGGCGCATACACCGGGCCGGCATAGACCGGGGCGGCGTAATAGGGCCCGTAGCCATAGTAGTAGGGCGCGGCCACCGCGCTGCCGATCAGGGCGCCCGCGGCGAGCCCGCCGACGACGCCGGCAGCGACGGCACCGCCGCCATGCCAGCCGCCGCCCCAATAATGGCCGTGCCACGCGGCCGCGGCCGGCGATGCCGCCGCGAAGGCGAGTCCGCCCGCGGCCACCGCTGCAATCCCCAGCGCACGAAGCTTTCTCATCTCGTCTCTCCTCCTGCCCCTCAACACCTCAACCGGCGTCCGGGGCCACCTGTTCCCGGCCGCGACGGCCGGTCCCAGGCACGAACGCCTTCAGGCACAAGGGAAAGGTGGCCCCTCGCCATGGCGGATTCATGGCGCAACGGCGCGGAGACGGCTAGGCGCGGCGGGCGGCCGGCTCGGCAGAATCGGCTTCGCCCCAATGGTCGAGCATCTTGCGGGCATAGCGCAGCGCGACTTCCGGGCGCTGGCCGCCGGTGGGCTTCCGAAAGACGCCGACGGTGTCGCCCCACGTGCTGTCGGGAAAGCGCGTCGGCGGCGGCTTCCATCCCGGCTGCTTCTGCCGCTTGCGCGTCAAGACCGCAAGATCGCTCGCCGACCAGTCCGTCGTCGCCTCAAGGCACTCGAAGCCGGCCCATTGGGCCACCGCCCGCATGCCGTCGCGGTAGAACCGCCAGCAATCGCTCGGGCCCCAATGCTCATGACCGCGCGACGGCGCGACGTGGATCATCAGCCCGCCGGGCACAAGCACGCGATACATCTCGACAAAGGAAAGCCAGAACATCTCGTTGTGCTCAAGCATCGAGCCGCTGACGATGGCATCGAATTTGTCCGACTCGATCTCCCAGGAATAGGGATCGCGCAGCACGACATCGACATCCGGCCCCTCGTCCAGATCGGCGCCGACATAGGTCCAGCCGATCTCTTGGAAGAGGTGCCTGTATTCCGGAACCCGGCTGTTGCATCCGACTTCCAGCACGGTGCCCGGCGGCCGCTCCGCGAGGTAGCGCTCGAGGCAGTCGCGCATATGCCACACGGAGCTGCTGTGCACGGCAAGTCCTTCCAGTCTTTCGTTCCGAACCTCGACAGGATCGTGCCGGGTGCGTCAATGCGCAAGCGTGCGGGCGCCACGCCGCGCGCGTTGCCGTCGCCCGTGTTCGCCGCTATCCATGACCGGCGGCGGCCGCAGGGAGTGGCGCGATCATGGCCCATTGGCTGTTCAAGACCGAACCCGGGAGCTGGTCGTGGGACGACCAGCTCAAGGCCGGTGCCGCGGGCACGTTCTGGAGCGGCGTCCGCAACCATCTGGCCAAGAAGCACCTCCAGGCGATGCGCCGCGGCGAGCAGGGCTTCTTCTACCATTCGGTCGACGAGAAGCGCATCGTCGGCATCGTCGAGGTGATCAAGGAGTACTATCCCGACCACACCGACAAGACCGGCACCTTCGGCATGGTCGACATCCGCGCGGTGGCGCGGCTGCGCGACCCGGTAACGCTGGCCGACATCAAGGCCGATCCGGCGTTGAAGGACATGGTGCTCGTCAACAATTCGCGGCTCTCGGTCCAGCCCGTCACCACGGCCGAGTGGGAGCGCATCTGCCGCCGCGGCGGCGTCGAGCCGCTATGACCCGGCAGACTTCTCGGAGTTCTTCGTATGAACGGTAACACTGCCGCTGCCGGGATCGGCGCGGACGAGGAGATCGCGACGATCGCAGGCGTCGCCATCGCGCTCGATCCGAAGGTCATGTCGCCCAAGATGATGGAGGTGCTGCGCGCCGCCCGCTACGAGCGCCAGGAGGCACGCCAGCTCGTCAACCATCTGCAGCCGGGCGACCGCGTCGTCGAGCTCGGGGCCGGCGTCGGGTTCCTGTCGAGCCTGGCCCATCTGCAGGGGAAGGCGGCGCACATCGCGGCCTACGAGGCCAACCCGCATCTCATCCCGACCATCCGGCAGACCCATGCGCTGAACGGCGCCGCCGCAGAGGTCCACAACGCCATCATCGTCCCATCCCCGGAAGTGACCTCCCTGCCCTTCTATATCCGCAACGACTTCTGGGCCTCCTCGCTGCTTCCGCGGCCACCGAACTTCATCGAGGAAGTCACCGTGCCGGCGATCCCGTTCGCGGAGATGCTGGAGCGGCACAACCCGACCTTCCTCATCGTCGACATCGAAGGCGGCGAAGCCGACCTGTTCCGCACGGTCCCTCTAACCGGCGTCAAGAAGGTCCTGATCGAGCTGCACCAGCGTGTCATCGGCCGCGTCGGCATGAAGCGCGTGTTCGACTTCTTCTCCCAGCGCGACTTCCACTACGACCAGATGGGCTCCGAGGGCAGCGTCGTCCTCTTCAGCCACGTCCTGCGCTGAACCGTGGACGCCACGGCTCAGGCCGCGGCGTCGTGGGCTGCGACAGGCGGCGCGGCCGGCCCGCCGCGCAGCGCCTCGAGGTCGGCCAGCACGCGGTCCATCTTCTCGTGGAGCTCCGCGATCGCGGTCTCGGCCTTGACGTTGACCTCGTAGTCGAGCGCGGCTTCCAGCCGGTCCTTCGCCGCCTGCCGGTTCTGGCTCATCATGATGACGGGCGCCTGCACCGCCGCCAGCATCGAGAGCAGCAGGTTGAGGAAGATGAAGGGATAGGGATCGAGGCGGATCGCGGCGACGGTGTTGACGGCCGCCCAGCCGACCAGAAACACGGCGAAGCCGATGATGAAGCGCCACGAGCCGCCGACCGCCGCGACCTTGTCGGCCAGGCGCTCGCCGAAGGTCAGGCGCTCCTCGAACACCTGGTTGACGTTGCGGGCGGTGTGCACCCGGCGGGCGACGCGCGCGATCACCCGCCGCTCGCGCTCGTCGAGCGCGCGCACGCCGCCATGCAGGAGCTGATGAGCAAGAAAACGAACTTCGGAGTCCATGGCTCGCCTCCACGGCCGGCCGCCAAGCGCCGGTCCGAAGCGAGCCGATCGCGGACGATCAGCGGGCCAGGGCGGCGCCGGGCGGCAGCCTCAATCGACTGTGACCGTCGCTGGACATGAGAGATCCCTGATGGCGGATGCGCCGCGGCCTGAGCCGGTGGGCACGCTCAGGACATGCGCCTTCAGCGTCGGAAGATCAAGCCCCGCCCATCCGGTTCAGGAGCAGCCCAGGGTCACATCGGGAGGCTCGAACGGCTGCGGCCGGGCTTCGTCATCGAGGATGCGGACCGCCGGAAACTCGGCACGGATCGCCGCGAGGTCGCGCACGAAGCGCCGCTGCAGCCGGTCACGCATTGCCGGATGGAACGGCTGGAACGCCGGATGCGCCCGCCGCGGGAAGCGGCGGTGCATGCGCCCGACCTCTCCCTGGATCGCCTCGTCGCTCGCTTGCGGGCGCAGCGCGCCGAGCGCTTCGATCGCCTTTCCCGAGAGCGAGGGCCGGGTGCGGTCGCGCGGGAGGGCCGGCAGCTCCGAGCCCCCCAGAAGGGCCGCGAACACGGCCTCGGGGCACCGCTGGAACAGCCGGAAATCCCACAGCACCAGGCGTTCGGGCCCGGCCACGCGGCACAGCCGCCGCACGAGGTCCCGCCACGACAGCGCGTCGAGGCTGAACCGCTCGAGATATTCGTCGAAGGTCCTGAACGGGCGGTGCCACAGGAGCTCGGCATAGGCCGACGCGACGAACTCCTCGTAGGAGCGGACGCAGAGGAACAGGAGCGGCTGCTCGGCCTCCAGCACGGCGTGGATCAGGAATGCGGCGTGATCGGCCGCGGCGCGGTAGAAGCCGCGGCCATCGACCAGGCCCTCGGGCGATCCGAGCAGGTTTTCGTCCGAAAGCACCAGCCGCCGCACCGGCGCGGCCCGCTGCACCGCCTCGGCGACCGTTTGCCGGGCCGGCGCGAAATGGGCCGCCACGCCAGTGACGGAGGCCCGCGTCACGGTCGGCCGCATCGTCTCCAGCGGCAGATAGGCGATGCCGCGGGCCGCGAGCACGGCGGCATTCGCGGCCAGCACCCGCTGGATGTAGCTGGTGGCGGTCTTGTGGACGCCGAGATGGATCGCGACCGGAAACGGGAGAGCCATCGGGTGGCCGGAGCGACGCTGGGACTGCCCGCCATAGGCGATGCCACGGTCCGGCCGCAAGGGCAGGTGCGCCGGAAAATCCGGCAAATGCCAGCAAGTTTCGCCGATCGCGCTAACGCTCCTTCAAACTTTCACGGCCATGTTCGCCGAATGCATACCGCCTTCGCAGGCAACCCCGCGAGCCGGCTCGGCCGGCTCCTGAAGCGCTTCGCCAGGACCGGCGACGGCGCCACGGCGGTCGAGTTCGCGCTGGTGGCGCTGCCGTTCTTCGCGATGCTGTTCGCGATCCTGCAGACCGCGCTGGTGTTCTTCGCGAGCCAGGTGTTCGAGACCGCCGTGGCCGAAGCCTCGCGCAAGATCATGACCGGGCAGATCACCTCGGGCTCGACCGATCTCGCCGGCTTCAAGACCGAGATCTGCAACAATCTCGACGCGCTGTTCGACTGCGAGAACGGCGTCAGCGTCGACGTGACGGCGACGGACAGCTTCGACGGCGCCAACCCCGGGCCGGTGCCGATCAAGAACGGCAAGGTCAACAGCTCTGGCTTCGTTTTCGAACCCGGCAACGGCGGCTCGATCGTGACCGTGCGGGCGGTCTACCAGTGGCCGATCTTCATGAGCCTGATGAACCCGGGCCTCGCCGACGTCGGCAGCACCCGCCTGCTGGTCGCCACCGCGGTGTTCCAGAACGAGCCGTTCAAGTCGTCGGGCAGCTAAAGCGATGGCCACCTCCGCGCTCGGCCTGCTCGGCCGCTTCCGTCATGACCGGCGCGCCGTCTCGGCCGTCGAGTTCGCGCTCTGCCTGCCGTTCATGCTGATGCTCTATCTCGGCGGCATCGAGCTCAGCCAGGCGGTCAGCGCCGACCGCAAGGTGACGCTGCTCGCCCGTACCGTCGGCGACCTCGTCGCCCAGAACGACGCCGTCACGACCAGCCAGGTCGGCGCCATTTTCGACGCCGCGTCGGCCGTTCTCTACCCCTTCCCGACCACCGCCGGCGGGTCGTCCATCCTCAGCGTCTCGCTCGCTGAAATCTGGACCTACACCCACACCGACGGCACCACGACGTCGAACCTCGAATGGTCGTGCAGCGCGACCGCCGGCAGCCTCGGCAGCCCGAGCTGCGCGGCCTCGTCGGACTATGCGAGCTGCACCCTGCCGGACGTCACCACGGCGCCCCTCGAGACCCTCCCGGCCCCGGAGGTCGGCAACGCCACGATCAAGGCGGTGGTCAGCTATAGCTGGACGCCGACGATCGCCGCGGGCGTCGTCGGGCCGCTCACCCTCTCGCAGACGATCTATCTCCGGCCGCGCCTCAGCACCCACGTCTGCTGGTCGGCGACGAGCTCGAGCTGACCGCCGCGCCGGCGGACCTATCCCGACAATCGGAAGCGGCAGGCGGACTCAGCCGCGCGGCTCGTCGCGGGTCAGCGATGCGGCGTCGGCGAAGCCGCGGGTCGGCATGATCGCGACGGCGGCGCCGGTGAAATGCCCGGGACCGATGCTCACCGGCGCGGTCGAGAAGCCGGCGGCGTTGACGCGCGCCGGCAGCGCGAGCAGCGCCGCGATGTGGATCTGCTCGGGATGGACCAGCCCGTGCGAGGCGTCGTCCGCGAGCCGGTGCGCCGCCAGGGCGGCGTCGAGAGCGGCGGCGTCGAGCGGATGGCTGACCAGGGCGGCGGCGGCGTCGGTGCGCGCGATCAGGGCCGCGATCGGATCGGTGAAGGCATCGTCGATCCGCCGCCGGATGGTGCCCGAGGTGCGCTCGGCCATCGCGCGGCGCCAGTTCGGCAGCGGCGGCGCGCCGAGCGAGGCGGTTGCGAGCGTCACGCCGCCCGGCTTGCCGGAACGCAGCATGGCATCGAGGCCGCGATCGGAATTGGCGAAGGCGCTGACGCTGCCGGTGATGGCCGGGTCGTCGTCAGCCGAACGGCGCACGGGCATGTGGGCCGCGAGGGCGAGCAGGCCGGCGGCGAGCTTGCGCTTTGCCGCGGCGGCGGCGTCGGCGACCGTGGGCGGCGCCATCGGGGTCGCGCTCGCGAGCAGCATCGCCGGCCGGTTCCGCGGCAGCGGCACGGTGAGGGGCGCCGCGACCGGGGTGGTCGCCGGGGCGAGCGCGGCAAGCTGGGGCCGCGGCGGCGCCGCCGGCGCCGGCTTGGCCGGCACGGCCGCGGTCGTCGCCGAGGCCGCGCCGGCGACCTCGGGCCGGGCGCCGCCGAACAGGCTCGCGAGCAGGCTCGGCTGCCGCGACGAGGCGGCCTGCGCCGGGGTCGCGATCTCGTGCTTGCCGGCATCGGCGAAGTCGAACTGGGCATGGACGGTGGCGCCGCGGGCGCGGATGTCGGCGAGCGCGAGCTGGTAGCCGGCGAGCGGGTGGCCATCGGCCGGGAGATACGTGGTGCGCCCGTCGGGGAACACGCGGCTGAGCTCGGCCCGGCTCATGCGCGGCCACATCCGGATGTTGCCGACGTCCATGTGGACGAAGGGCGACCCCGAAGTCGGGTAGTAGCCGACGCCGCCGCGCTCCTCGCGGAGACCGGCCTCGCGCAGCTTCTCCAGCGGCACGCCGGGAATGAAGAAGTCGATCGCGTGCCCCAGCATGTGCTGGCTGAAGCGGGCGACCCCGCTCCGGGACGAGCGGCCGCGCAGCATCGCGTTGGTGCCGGGCGAGCGATAGCCGCAGACCACGTAGATCGGGGCGACGGCGCCGGTGGCGCGATGGACCTCCCACAGGAGGTCGTAGAGCCGCGGGTCCATGTGGGTGGCGCGGCCCTTGCGCCAGTCGCGCATGAACCAGTCGAGCTTGGCGAGCGCCGCGGAATCGTAGCGGCCGTCGACCTTGAAGGTGACGGTGAGATGCTCGCCGGTATGGAGATGGTAGAAGCTGAGGGTCCGGGTGTCGCCGTTGGCGACGGCGTTCTCGGTCGAGCTGAGGCCGAGGCCGACAAAGGCGGCGACGAGGGACAGCAGCACCGCCGCGCGCAGCACGGCGTGACGCAGGCGATGCGAGGCGGACGCGGTCGGCACCCGGCAAATTCCCCCGTGATCCGGTGCGGCGACCTTCGATTCGCCACCGCCTAGGATGACGAACGAAGTCTTGACGAAACTGGTTAAATGCCCGTTACGCCCTGGGAACCCCCTCCCTCCGCCGGCAAGCTGACGGTAGAAGATGTCAAAATCAAGGGAATCGTGCCCTGCCTGCCCCCGCCGTTCTATGGGCCCCGGCGCCAAGGTGCAAACCGGCGCCGGAATTTAGCCGGAAAGCGATCAGACCAGAGCGAGCAGCAGGAGCCCGATGCCGACGACCGACAGCAGCCAGACCACCGAGCGCACCACCACGACGTCGAAGGCATAGAGCAGGAAGTGGGCGACGCGGGCCCAGAAATAGAGCTGGACGCCCCAGACGGTCAGGGCGTCGTGGCGGCCGGCGAGGTGGCAGATCAGCACGGCCGCGGCGAAAAAAGGGAATGTTTCCAGGAAGTTCCTGTATGCGCGGTCGAGCCGGCCGGGCATGCCGGCCAGAGGCTGCTGCGGCTCCTCGCGCGAGCTCATGTTCCAGCGGACGCCGCGCACCATGGTCGCCGCCTGGACGGCAACGAGGATCTCGGCCAGGCCGAGCACCACGCTCCAGGCCAGCATCTGAAGCTCGATCGTCAGCGGCGCCATCGCTCGTCCCCTCCGGCGAAAGCCGCATCCTCGCGTCATCCTGGCTGCCGGCAAGGGGGTGAAGGCGTCGCGGCGACAAATTGAGGTCGGAAAGTGGCAGAGAAGCACCGCTCGGCACCCGGCCCGGCCATGCTCTCGCCTTCGGCCGGCCGTGGTGGCAGTCTCGGCCCAAAGCCAGGGAGGAGCGCGATGAAGGCCGCAGTGCTGCGCGAGGTCGGCAAGCCCATCACCATCGAGGAGGTCGCGATCGGCAAGCCGGGGCCGCGCGAGGTCCTGATCCGGACCAAGGCGGCCGGGCTGTGCCATTCCGACCTTCACGTCATCGAGGGCGTGCTGCCGTTCCCGCTGCCGACGATCCTCGGCCACGAGAGCGCGGGCATCGTCGAGGCGGTCGGCTCCGAGGTGCGCACGGTCAAGGTCGGCGACCACGTCGTCACCTGCCTCTCGACCTTCTGCGGCCATTGCGAGCATTGCCTGTCGGGCCACATGGCGCGCTGCTCGGGTGCCGAGACGCGCCGCCGCGAGGGCGAGCCGCCGCGCCTCGCCGAGGGCGGCCAGCCGATCAGCCAGTTCGTCAACCTGTCGTCGTTCGCCGAACAGATGCTGGTGCACGAGCACGCCTGCACCGCGATCCGCAAGGACATGCCGTTCGACCGTGCCGCGCTGATCGGCTGCGCGGTGACGACCGGGGTCGGCGCGGTGACCCACACCGCCGGCGTCCGCCCCGGCGAGAGCGTCGCGGTGATCGGCTGCGGCGGGGTCGGCCTCTCCTGCATCAACGGCGCCGCCATCGCCGGGGCCGGCCGCATCATCGCGATCGACACGCTCGGCTCGAAGCTCAACCTCGCCAAGGAATTCGGCGCGACCGACGTGATCGACGCGCGGGCCGGCGACCCGGTGCAGCAGGTGCTCGACCTCACCAAGGGCGGCGTCCATCACGCCTTCGAGGCGATCGGCCTCAAGACGACCTGCGAGCAGGCCTTCAAGATGCTGATGGTCGGCGGCACCGCGACCATCATCGGCCTGACCGGCCCCGGCGTGAACCTCGAGCTGCCGGCGATGAACTTCTTCATGGAACGGCGCATCCAGGGCTCGCGCATGGGCTCGAACCGCTTCCCGACCGACATGCCGCGCTACGTCGACTTCTATCTCGCCGGCAAGCTCAAGCTCGACCCGATGGTGTCGCAGCACCTCAGGCTCGAGGACATCAACCGCGGCTTCGAGGACCTGAAGGGCGGCGAGATCGCGCGGTCGGTGATCCTGTTCGACGCCTAGGGCTGGTCGCCGCGGAGCGGCGGCGCGACCCGGTAGACCTGGAGATGGCCTTCGTCGGATAGCGGCGTCAGCCACGGCGGCGTCGTGCCGGCGTCGAGCGCCGCCGCGAGCGAGGCGTCCTTCGGCGTGCCGGCCGGCCCGGCCGGGGCGCAATGGGCGAGATAAGCGAGGCCCCACTCGCCCGCGAGGGTGCGCGCCCGGTCGGGCGTCGCGGCCATCAGCGCGTGCGCCTCGCGGATGCCGGTGCTGTCGCGGTGATAGGGCGCTCCCAGCACGCTGTCGCCGGTGTAGAGCAGGATGAACGGGCCGAGATCGATGTCGCCGCCGACCAGGCCCGGCGCGGCAGCGTCGAGACCGGCGAAGGCGGGTGCCGCGGTGCAGGTCGAGGTCCCACCAATGCCGTGCGCGGGCGGCGGCGGGGCGGCAAGCCCGGCGACGAGGCGGACGGCGAGCGCGGTCACGACCAGCGGCGAGGCGAGGCAGGCCGTCGCCGTCGCGCGGATCAGCGCAGGCGGCTCGCCGAACAGGCCGATCCGCACGATGGCGGCGGCCATCACGGGCATGCCGAACCACATCGCATAAGTGCCGCTGCGGAGGGCATATGCCATCGCCAGCACCGCGACGACGAGCGCCACCGCGGCGACGATCCAGGCCGGATCGCGGCGGACCCAGGGTCGCGTCAGCGCCAGGCCGAGCGTCGCCACGGCGGCGAACGGCCCGGTGACGAGGCCAACCGCGGCACGGGGATCGGTGTGCAGCATGGCCGGCAGCGACTGCATCTCGGTGACGTGGTCGAGCCAGATCGAGAACAGGCGCGGGTCGACGTCGGCGAACGGCCCGCGCACGCAGCTCGGATGGATCGCGAGATAGACCGCGAGCGCGGCGGCGCCGACGACGGCGAGGCCGGCCAGGCGCACCTCGGGGCCGGGCAGGCGCGGGGCCAGCGCCGCCAGCGCCAGGAGACCGGCGGACGCGACGAGGAGGCCGGCCACGAGGTTCGCGCCGATCTGGTCGCACACCGCGCGCGGCAGCAGCGTCGGCGCGGTCTGCGCCACGTAGGGAACGGCGGTCGCGAGCGCCAGCGCCACCGCGTATTGGCGGGCCGCCGGGGCGAGCCGCGGATCGAGGGCGAGGCGAACGCCGATCCCGGCGCCGAACAGCGCGAGCAGCGGCAGCGCCTCGAGCCCGATATTGAGCGCGAGCCCGGTGCCGATGCCCGCCGCGAGGCCGGCCCAGCGCGCCCGGTCGATGGCCAGCGTGCCGGCGAAGGCGATGGCGGTGAACGCGATCTGGACGTTGTCGTGGTCGATCCGGCCCGGGCGGAAGGCGAAGAACGCCAGCTGGTAGATCAGCATGAACACGAGGCAGGCGAAGGTCGCGGCGGTGCCGCCGAGCCGGCGCGCCGCCAGGAGCGTCCCGAGCGCCGCCGGAAACGCCCACAGCACCGGCCACAGGCTCGTCGCCGCGACCTCGGCCGCCGCCCGCGGCAGCACGGTGCGGAATGCCAGCACCAGAACCGCGATGCCGCCGTCGACGAAGCGCGACCAGTGCATGTCGAGGCCGAGCGGCGGCGCGACCCGGTCAACATGGACGTTGAACCACCCGGCCCCGTCGAGCAGGCCGTGTACCATGAAGAGACGCATGGCATCGTCGGTGTCGACCATGCCGTGCTGGACCAGCTTCCACGACAGCGCCATCTGCATCGCGCCGGCGAAGGCCGCCACCGTGAGCGCGGCCGCCACCAGCGCGCGGCGCGAAGTCAGGTCCGGGATCGGGGAGCGCGACACGGGCGGGCAGTCCTCTTCCGCCCGAGACAGCGCCCGCCGCGGTTAAGGCCGGGTTCACTATCCCTGCTTACGCCGCCGAAAACTTTCGCGTGCAGGATCGCGTCCGCTTCACCGGGACCGAACCGTGCCGCTTTCGCCCAGGATCCGCCACGCCGAGGCTGTCGAACGTCCCGCCGGTGCGACCGTGGCGACGGCGGCAGCGACGCTGATCGCGCTGGGGCCGGCCTTCGTCCGCTTCATCGCGGTCGGCGGCGCCGGCCTCGCGCTCGATGCGGCGCTGTTCGCGCTCCTCTCCCACGCCGGGCTCTCCGACGCCCTGGCCCGGGCGCTCTCGCTCGGCGCCGCGACGCTCCTGACCTGGCGGCTCAACCGGCGCTTCACCTTTGCCGAAAGCGGCCGCCGCCACCGCGAGGAGCTCGCCCGCTACGCCCTCGTGGCGCTGACGGCGCAGGGCCTGAACTACGCCGTCTTCCTGCTGCTGCGCGGGGCCGTGCCGGTCCTGCCGGCGCTGGTCGCGCTCCTGTCGGGCGCCGGCTTCGCGGCGCTGTTCTCCTTCACCGGCCAGCGCCTCTTCACCTTCGCCCCCGCCCCCGCGCCAGCCGGCGCCTGAGCCCTGAGCCATCGGACACCGCCATGACCAACGACACCGACACGCTGATCATCGGCGCCGGCCCGGCCGGGCTGACGGCGGGCTACATGCTCGCCAAGGAGGGCCGCGACGTCGCCGTGATCGAGCGCGACCCGGTCTATGTCGGCGGCATCAGCCGCACGGTCGACTACAAGGGCTTCCTGTTCGACATCGGCGGCCACCGCTTCTTCTCGAAGGCGAAGGAGGTGGTCGACCTCTGGGACGAGATCCTGCCCGACGACTTCATCGAGCGGCCGCGGGTCTCGCGCATCTTCTATGACGGCAAGTTCTATTCGTATCCGCTGCGCGCCGGCGAGGCGCTGAAGAACCTCGGCCCGGTCGAGAGCGGGCTCTGCGTGCTGTCCTATCTCTCGGCGCGAGCGCGCCCGATTCCGGCGCCCAAGACCTTCCACGACTGGGTCCGCAACCAGTTCGGCGAGCGGCTGTTCCGCACCTTCTTCAAGACCTACACCGAGAAGGTCTGGGGTCTTTCCTGCGACGACATCTCGGCCGACTGGGCGGCCCAGCGCATCAAGGGACTCGACCTCGGCGCCGCGATCCGCGACGCGGTCAAGCGCTCGCTCGGCCTCGGCCGCCGGCCCAAGAACGGCGCCGTCATCAAGACGCTGATCGAGGCGTTCCGCTATCCCCGCCGCGGCCCGGGCATGATGTGGAATGCCGCGGCGGAGAAGATCAAGGGCTTCGGCGGCCGCGTCCTCCTCGACCGCGAGGCCGAGCGGCTCGCCTGGGACGCCGACCGCAAGCTGTGGACGGTGACGGTGCGCCGCGGCGACGGCACGCGGGAGCGCTGGACCGCGCGGCACGTGGTCTCCTCGGCGCCGATCCGCGACCTCGCCCGGGCGCTGTCGCCGGCGCCGCTCAGCCTGTTCCACGCCCGCGCGCTCGGCTACCGCGACTTCCTCACCGTGGCGCTGGTGTGCCGGGCCGGACGCGAGCTTCCCGACAACTGGATCTACATCCACGATCCCAACGTGAAGGTCGGCCGCATCCAGAATTTCCGCTCGTGGTCGCCGGAGATGATCGCGGCGCCCGGCTACGACTGCTTCGGCCTCGAATATTTCTGCTTCGAGGGCGACGGCCTGTGGACCTCGTCCGACCAGGACCTCGTGGCGCTGGCGAAGCGCGAGATCGGCCAGGTCGGCCTGATCGATCCGGCCGACGTGGTCGACGCCTGCGTGGTGCGCCAGCCCAAGGCCTATCCGGTCTACGACGACGACTATCGCCACAATGTCGAGATGGTGCGCCGCGACCTCGAGGCCAGCTTCCCGACGCTGCACCTCGTCGGCCGCAACGGCATGCACAAGTACAACAACCAGGACCACGCCATGATGACGGCGATGCTGACCGCGCGGAACATTCTCGCCGGCGAGCGCCGCTACGACGTCTGGGCGGTCAACGAGGACGCCGAGTACAGCGAGGCCGGCACGTCGGGCCGCGAATACGCGCTCGCGAGCGAGCGCCTGGTGCCGAAGAAGGCGGCGGCCTGAAGCGGCGCTCGCTCAGCGATAGCCGCGCGCGAGCAGGAACTTCGCCGCCGAATCGAGCGCCTTCGGCCCCGGAACGGCGAAGGCGAAGCTGTCGGCGAGGCGGTTGATCACGTTGAACGCGAAGGCGACCGCGAGCGCGTCCTCGACCTGCCGAGGCGAGGCGCCGGCGGCGAGCACCGCCCGCATGTCGCCGGCGTCGACGGCCTGCTCGCGGGTGAGCTTCGCCAGCATGGCGAGGGTGGCGCGGAGCGGCTGTTCCACCGGCGCATTCGCCGGATCGGCCAGCACCGCCGCGACCTTGCCGGCATCGCCATAGGCCCGCGTCGAGGTCGCGGTGTGGGCGCCGATGCAGAATTCGCAGGCGTTCACCCGCGACACCACGGCCGCCATCAGCTCGCGGTCGGCGACCGACCACGCCGACGGTCCGCGCATCGCCTCGTGCGTCACAACCTTCATCGGATCGCCGAAGAAGTCGGGCCGATAGCGCAGCAGCTTGATCAGCTCGGGCACCGGCTGGCGGGTCATCGCGCCGATGACCGCGAAGAGAAGCTTGGTGCCGAGGCTGTGGCCGCGGTCGAGGATCGCGAGGCGCATCGCCTAGTCCCCCGCAGTCGCGGCCGCGAGGGCAGCGCGGGCGGATTCGTATTGCGTCGTCGCCTGCCCGACCGCGGCCGCGATCACGAGCTCGAAGAGCTGGTCCTCGCTGAGCCCCGCCGCCTTTGCCGCCGCGACGTCGGCGTCGGTCACGCGCGTCGCGGCGAGCCTGACCTTGTCGAGGAGCGCGTCCAGCGGACCGGCGAGTCGGGCGCCGGCGAATGCGGCCTGCCGTTGCTCGCGGGGTGTTGTGCCATCGCCGTCGACGAGCCGCGCGGTCAGCGCGGCGCGACTTGCAACAATGTCCGTCATGACCGGCTGCCCTCCCAGGCCGCGCCCGTCGCTTCGGCAAAACGCTCGAGCAGGAACTTCCAGCCACCGCCCTGGCCGATGCCGTCGTAGATGCCCTGGCCGCCGACCAGGCGATGAATCAGGCGGTGCTCCAGCGCAACCTTGGTCCGCTCAGGGCCGTCCGCGGTGAAGCGCACCTCGATCTCGCTGGCGTGGTCGGGGTCCGGGTCGAACTGCCACTGTCCGTTAATCTGCCATGTGACCACGAGGCGGTGCGGCGGATCCCACACCAGCACCCGGCCCCACTCGCATTCGCTGCCGTCAACGCCACGCTCGTACCAACGGCCGCCGGAGCGCGGCTCCAGGATGGCATCCGCCATGTCGGCGCCGCCGATATGGAACTGCGGCGGCCACCAGGTGCCGAAGTCCTTGGTGAAGACGCGGAAGGC
>DASZVN010000221.1:0-14222 GCA_035547055.1 Hyphomicrobiales bacterium | reverse complement strand
GCTGGAGCGCTGGAAGGTTGGCGTTGGTCGGGGCGCCGGACGTTCACGTCAGTCGAAATAGTCCTGCGGCGCGGTCAGGATCCTTTCCGCCGTCGAGTGGACGTGGGCGCGCATGCGGCGCTCGGCGGCCGCGCCGTCGCCGGCGAGGATCGCCTCGACGATGCCGCGGTGCTGGGCGCGCGAGCGCTCGATCTCGGCCGGCTGGCCGAGGAGCTGGCTGAACTCGAGCCGGATCAGCGCGAGCTGGGTCTGGGCGATGAAGGTCCGCAGATGGCGCTGGCCGCTGAGCTCGATGACGAGGTCGTGGAAGGCCTGGTTGTACTTGCCGTAGAGCTGGCCGCGGCGCTGCTCGCTCGTCGTGGCTGCCGAGGTCCGGTCCCAGTCCTCCTCGATCGCCGCCAGCCTGGCGCGGCCGGCGGCGTCGACCCGCCGCGCCGCCTCCCGCGCGGCGGCACCTTCGAGCACCTCGCGCACCAGGTTCAGCTCCAGCACGTCCTCGCGCGACAGCCGCCGCACCCGGGCGCCGCGGAAGCGTTCGAGCTCGACCACCCCCTCGGCGGCGAGGCGCTGCAGCCCCTCGCGCACGGAGTTGCGGCTGACGCCGAGCGCTGCGACCAGATCCGGCTCGACGAGGCGCTGGCCCGGCACGATGCGACCCTCGCTGAGGCCGGCCTTGATCGAATGCACCACCGCCTCGACCGCCGAGCGCAGCGGGGGCGCGGCGGGGGCTTCGGCGGGACCCTCGGTCGCCATCGTTCCGTCTCCTCCGATTCAGCCCCAGACCTGCCCGGCGACTTCGAGCATGCGCTCGAACTTTCGCCACTCGACCTCCTCGGGCAGCACCGCCGGGCTCACGACGCTGCCGAAGCCGCATTGCGGGCTGAGCGCGAGCTGGTCGAGCGGGAGGTGGCGGGCGGCCGCCTCGATGCGGCGGCGCAGCATGTCGGCGGATTCGACCTCGGCGTCCTTGGTGGTGACGAGGCCGAGCACCGCGACCTTGCCCTTCCGCACGTGACGCAGCGGGGCGAAGCCGCCGGCCCGCTCGCTGTCGTATTCGAGCAGCAGGCGGTCGTGGTCGAGGGTCGAGAACAGCCGCTCGGCGATGGCGTCGTAGGCGCCTTCGCGATGCCACTGGGCGACGATGCGGCCGGTCGCCGGGTCCAGCGTGCGGGCGTTGCCGCGGCAGATGTGGATGCCGAAGGTGACGCCGGGGAAGCCGGCGATGACCGCGTTGTCGGCTGCGATCGAGCGGGCGAGGTTGGCCTCCGGGTCCTCGCCGCGCGCCCGCATCCTGCCGAGCGAGACCGGGTCGACATAGGCGGTGTAGCCGGGGGCGTCGATCTGGATGTAGCGGCAGCCGGCGGCGACGAGGCCGGCGACGATCTCCCGGGTGATCGCGACCACGTCCGCCATGAAGGCGTCCATGTCGGGATAGACCGCGGTCGAGCGCTCCCAGGCGAAGCGCTGCGAGATGCGGTCGGGGCTCAGCACCGTCACCTTGACCGGCGATCCGGTCATCGCCGCCGAGCGTCGCCATTCCTCCAGCGGGACGTTGCGGGTGAGGCGGAGCCGCTCGACCACCGGGCGGCGGGTGTAGATTGCCGGGCCGGCGGCGTCGAAATCCTGCTCGGCCCGCTGGAGCGGTACGGCATTGATGCGGTCGTTCTGATAGTCGGCGACCGCACCGGCCGGCACGTCGAAGCCGGCAACGGCCGCGGCGAAGCTCTCCTGGAAATTGCGGCGGCGGAACTCGCCGTCGGAGAGGATGGGGAAGCCGATCGCCTCCTGGCGCGCGAAGACGTGCCGGATCGCCGCGTCCTGGGCCTGCTCGAGCGCCCCGTCCGAAATCTCGCCCCGGTCATGCCCGGCCCAGGCCTCGCGCAGGGCCGGCGGGGCGACCAGCCCGCCGATCTGGTCGACCCGGAGCGTCCCGAGATCGGTCTCGCCTTCCACCAACGCCATGCGCACGGTCCTTGTTAGCCGGCGCCCGCCCGCCCGCTCAAAGCAGGTGGGCGCAGCCCGCTTTCGTTGCCCAGTAGTGCCACCCGCGCCGCGACGGCGCGGAATTGAAATCGGTTCGCCGGTCGGAGGCGATCTCGCCCGGCGCCAGCGCCTTGACCTCGCCGAGGCGCATCGCCTCCAGGAGGACGCGGGCGTTCTTCGGCAGGTTGATCGCGGTGCCGACCGCCTGGACGATCGACTGACCGACCGAGGCGAAGCCATGGCCCCGCATCAGGACGACCGTGTTGCCGGCGAGCCGCCGCGCGAGGTCGCGCCCCTGCTCGACGTCGGTGACCAGGAGATTGGTGTCGTCGCCGAAGCGCTCGGCGATGTCCCACACCGGGATCTCGGCACCGATGCCGCGCGCCGAATGGATCACAGGGCGCAGCGGCGCGCCGGTGATGCCGAACGGCAGGGTCGACTCGGCATGGGCGTGGATGACGACGTTCACCTCCGGCCGCGCCTCGTAGATCGCGCCGTGGATGAACCGCTCGAGATAGGGCGGTCGTCCGTCCGCAATGGCGGTGCCGTCGAGGCGGAACTCGATCAGGTCGTCGAGCTCGACCAGCTCCGGGCTGAGCGAGCGCGACAGGAAGAAGCGGCTGGGGTCGACCGGGTTGCGGATGCTGACATGGCCGTACGCGTCGACGACCTGCTGCAGCGCGAGCACGCGGTTGGCGATCACGAGGTCCTGCCTGGCGCGCGCCACCTGCTCCATCGCGTCCTCCCGCCCCGGCTTCCGCCTTGCCCCTTGTCCTACCACGTCCTATGATTTGGTCCAACGATCGCGTCTTGCCCTTTGATGGCGGCGCGCATGGCGCCGGATGCCGGCCCACGGCTCACGA
Organism: Hyphomicrobiales bacterium; assembly: GCA_035547055.1. Classification (GTDB taxonomy): domain Bacteria; phylum Pseudomonadota; class Alphaproteobacteria; order Rhizobiales; family Methylopilaceae; genus DASZVN01. Next base: position 11,376 of record DASZVN010000221.1, on the reverse strand, counting down.
ACGGGAGGGGAGCATGCGCAGCACCGTCGCAGCACTGGCCGCCATCGCGGTGTCGATCGCCGGCCTCGCCGCCGGCCGGGCCCACGCCGAGGACATGGTCATCAGCCAGTGGGGCACCTCGCTCTCGACCGGCGAGTTCGCCGTCGCCATGGACGAGGGCTTCCTGAAGAAGCACGGCGCCCCGGTGAGCGGCTTCGTCGCGACCGGGGGCGGCGGCACGGCGGTCCACGCGGTCGTCGCGAGCGAGCTCGGCTACGGGCTGGTCTCGCTGGCGGCGGCGGTCGACGCCATCCGCCACGGCATCCCGATCAAGATCGTCAACACCGAGACCGAATATGTCGACGACGACATCGTCGCGCTGAAGGGCTCGGCGATCCACTCGGTGGCCGACCTCAAGGGCAAGTCGCTCGGCATCTTCTCGGCCGGCGGCGCGACCGACGGCTACTCGGCGCTGGCGATCACCAAGAGCGGGCTCAAGCTGACGGACGTGAGGCGGCTCGCCTTCTCGACCACTAACGGCGTCATGACGGCGCTGGAGAAGAAGGTGGTGCCGGCGGTCGTGATGATCGAGCCGTTCGTCACCACCAGCGCCGACAAGTTCCAGACCGTCTTCGTCGGCCACGACCTCGGCGCGGTGGTGCAGGTCGTCGGCATCGCGACCGACGACATGATCAAGAACCACCCCGACCAGCTCCGCGCCATCCTTGCCGCGCGCAAGGAAGCGGTCGATGCGATGAAGGCCGACCCGGCGCTCGCGATCCGCGACATCGACCACTACTACAAGACGGCGCCCGACGCGGTCATCAGGAAGCTCCTCGCCAACGGGTTCTGGAGCGAGGGCGCGATCGACATTCCGGCGATGGAGCGGGTGGTCGAGGGCTCGCGCCTGATCGGCGTCTTCAAGGGCAAGGTCGACTGGAGCAAGGCGGTCGACGCCTCCTTCCTGCCGAAGTGACGGCGCCGACCGCACCGACCCGTCCCATGGAGAAGGGCGCTCCGGCCATCGCTCGCCCCGCGGAGGCCGATCCGGCCGCCTGCCATGTCCGCCTGACGGGCATCAGCCACCGCTACGAGGGCCTGTCCGGCGGCGAGCCGGTGGTCGCGCTCGGGCCGGTCGACGTGGAGATCGGGCGCGGCGAGTTCGTCGGCGTGGTCGGGCCGTCCGGCTGCGGGAAGTCGACGCTGCTCGACATCGTCGCCGGCCTCCTGGTGCCGAGCGAGGGCGAGGTGCTCTTCGAGGGCCGGCCGGTGCGCGGCCGGGTGCCGAAGGGCGTCGGCATCGTGTTCCAGGAAGACTCCAGCCTCGGTTGGCTCAATGTCCGCGACAACGTCGCCTTCGGCCTTCGCCGCGCCGGGGTCGCGCGCGCCGAGATCGCCCGCCGGGTCGCCGACGCGCTGGCCTTCATGGGCCTCGCCGATTTCGCCGACGCGCTGCCGCAGCAGCTCTCCGGCGGCATGCGCCAGCGCGTCTGCATCGCCCGCACGCTGGTCGCGGAGCCGCGGCTGATCCTGCTCGACGAGCCGTTTGCCGCGCTCGACCAGCAGACCCGCCTCCTGATGGGCGACGAACTGCTCCGCCTGTGGCGCGAGACCGGCGCGACCGTGATGCTCATCACCCACGCGCTCGACGAGGCGGCGATGCTGTCCGACCGGGTCGGGGTGATGTCGGCGCGGCCGGGCCGCTTCATCGAGATGGTCGAGACCGGCTGGCCGCGCGAGCGCAGCAGCGCGATCGTCGGCGATCCGGCCTTCGGCGCGGTAACCGCACGGCTGTGGCGGAGCCTCCGCGCCGAATCCCAGCGCGCCTTCGCCCGCGAGGGGAGCCGTTGAGCCGCGCCGCGGCGATCCGCTGGGGCGTCGTCGTCGCGGCGGTCTGCCTGCTCGAGGTGCTGTGCCGCACCGGCGCGATCCGGCCGCAGGTCGTCGTCGCGCCCTCGGCCATGGTGGCGAGCCTGGCCCATCTCCTGACCGAGCCGGCGGTCCTCGCGAATATCGGGCGGACCGCGGGCGAAATCGCCGTCGCCTTTCTCTCGGCGACGGTGGTCGGCTTCGCCGCCGGGATCGCGCTGCATGCGCTGCCGCGGCTCCGGCGCGCCACCGCGCCCCTGTTCGCGGCCTATTACGCGGTCCCGGTCTTCATCTTCTACCCGGTGTTCGTCGCGATCTTCGGCCTGTCAACCATCCCGATCATGCTGATCGGCTTCGCGCTCGCCGCGGTCGCGATGATCCTGGCGACGCTCGACGCCCTCGACCGCATTCCTCGGGTGCTCGACAAGCTCGGCCGCGAGATGCGGCTCGGCCCGGCGCGGGCAGCGCTGCTGCTGAAATTCCCTGCTGCGGCGCCGAGCCTGTTCGGCGGCATCAAGCTGGTGGTGTCCTACAGCTTCGTCGCGGTCATCGCGAGCGAGTTCATCGTGTCGCCGGGCGGCATCGGCTACGCCATCGCGTTCGCCTACAACACCTTCGACAGCGCGACCATGTACGGCCTGATCCTCCTGGTCGTGATCCTGGTGCTGCTGGTGATGGCGGGGCTCAACGGGGTCGAGCGGCGGATCGCGCGGACCGGCGTCGCCGCCAATTCGGTCGCGACCGACGAGCGCCGCGCTGGCGGGGGAGGGGCCGGCACGGTGCGGGATGCCGGCCTGATCGTGCTCGTGCTGGTGCTGCTGTGGGCGGGATTGAGCGCGCTCGTCGGCGCCTCGGCGCTGCCGTCGCCGCAAGCGGTGGCCGCCGACCTGCCGACGCTCTTCGGCGACGGCTCGTTCTGGCAGGACGTCGGCTCGACCGCGGCGGCGCTGGCGATGGCCTTCGCGCTGTCGGCGGTGATCGGGATCGTGCTCGGCCTCGGCCTCGGGCTGAGCCGGCCGGCGGCCGCGGTGGTCGAGCCGCTGCTGGTCTCGTTCTATTCGATCCCGAAGGTGGTGTTCTATCCGATCATCCTCCTCACCTGCGGCATCGGCATGCTCGACAAGGTGGTGTTCGGGGCGCTGCACGGCTTCGTTCCGGTGGCGCTGTTCGCGCTGAACGCGGTCCGCACCATGCGCCCGGTCTATGGCCGGCTCGCCCGCGCGCTCGACCTCGGGCGCGGACAGGCGGCCCTCACGGTCGCGCTGCCCGCGGCGTTTCCGCAGATCGTCTCGGGCCTCAGGATCGGCCTGTCGCTGACGCTGCTCGGCGTCCTCATCAGCGAGCTGTTCGCCGCCAAGCGCGGGCTCGGCCACCTGATCTCGATCTCGACCGGCCTCGGCGACCTCGTCACCACCATCGCGGTCGCGCTGGTCCTCTTCGTGGCCGCGGTGGCAATGGATTTCGGCATGGTCCGCCTCGGCCGCGCGCTCGCCGGCGCCATCCGCTGACGGCAGGCGGGTCGCCCGGCCGGCCGGCCTGCCCGGATAGGCGCAGTTCAATGAGCAATCATTCATCTAGCCGGGCCTTCCGATTCCATGTAACCAGCGCGTCTGAGCAAACGAGCCGCCCTGGGGACAGACGACGCCATGACCGAAGAGACCCCCCGCTTCGTGACCTACGAGCTCGATGGCCCGGTCGCCATGATCGGCCTCGACCGCCCGTCGAAGCGCAATGCGATCAACGACGAGACGGCCCGCCAGATCGGCCAGGCGGTGGCGCGGGCCAACGCCGAGGCCAAGGTCGGCCTCATCTTCGGCCACGGCGAGAATTTCTCGGCCGGCCTCGACCTTGCCGAGGCGGCGCAGCGCTTCGGCTCGCGGACGCCGACCCATCCCGGACGGCGCGAAGGCTGGCATCGCATTTTCGACCTGATCGCCCGCGGCCCCATTCCCTATGTCGCGGCGCTCAAGGGTGCGGTGATCGGCGGCGGCCTGGAGCTGGCGGCGGCGGTGCATATCCGCGTCGCCGACGCCACCACCTTTTTTGCCCTGCCCGAGGGGCAGCGCGGCATCTTCGTGGGCGGCGGCGGCTCGGTGCGGGTGCAGCGCCTGATGGGCTATGCCCGGATGGCGGACCTCATGCTGACCGGGCGCGTGCTGACCCCCGAGGAGGGCGAGCGCGCCAATCTCTGCCAGTACGTCGTGCCCAAGGGCGAGTCCCTGAACCGTGCCAAGTCGCTGGCGCACCGCATCGCGGAAAACGCGCCCAACACGAACTGGGCCGTCGCCGCGATCCTGCCGCGGATCAACGACATGTCGCACGACGACGGCCTCTTCGTGGAGTCGCTGATCGGCTCCAACGTGCGCAGCCAGGAATCGATGGAGCGCCTCGCGGCGTTCGTCGAGCACCGGGCGCCGCGGCTGGTCGAGCCGGGGCAGTCGGGCGATCGGCGGCCGGGCAAGACCGACCAGCCGGCCTGACGCCGACGCGCCGCCCCGCGCCTCTCGCCGCCAGCCGTTCGCGGCGTGCGAGGCGTCGTGTCGGACGATTTGAATGGCACCGGCCTCGGCTTCGGCCGAAGCCGGCCATGGGTCAGGACGCGGCTTTCCGCGTCCGGCGGCCCGATGCCTCGGCCTGCATACCGGAATTGGCGCTCAGCAGGGCCTGCTTTGCGGCTGTCGCCGCCGAATTGATGTGACGGACAACGGCGGCGTGGGCCTGCTGCGGCTCGTGTGCCCGGATCGCCGCGAGGATCTCGTCGACCTCCTTCAGGCAGACCTGGCCCCAGCCTTGAAGACGGAGCGCCTGGGCCCGCAGGAAGCTCACGCGCGACACCAGCGATTCGACCGTGTCGATCAGAATGCCGTTGTCGTGGCGATGGAGGATGTAGCCGAAGAACGAGTTGGTCGCCTCGAGCTGGACCAGCGGGTTCTTGCTCTGCAGCGAGCGGCTGACGCGGTCGCGCGCGGCCTGGAGCGCGGCGATGTCCTTGTCGTCGGCGACAAGGGCGAAGCGGGATACGACGGCGCTGGTCAGGAGCGCCCACACGTCGTGGATATCCTGCACCTCTTTCCAGCCGAGCTTGGCGACGAACGGCCCACGATTGGGAATGAGCTCGATCAGCCGCTCCGCTTCCAGCGCACGCAAGGTTTCGCGCAGCGATGCGCGGCTGATGCCCATGACGCGGCACAGATCAGCCTCGACCAGTTTCTGGCCCGGCGTCAGCTTCCCGCGCATGATATTGTCGCGCAGCGCCTGCGCCGAGTGCTCGATTACCGACACCGAGCCTTCGACCGAGGGGCGCTTGTCTGTCATCGGCAACAGTCTCGCCTGCGCCTGCGTGCGCGGCGCGAGCCGTAACACCTGGGCGCGGGGCCGCCAAGCGCTTTGGCGGCCGCTTGACTCGGTCATGTTGTCAGACAATTCTGGCGCGCCTGCCTCGCACCGGGTGCGTCGCGCCGGAGAGCGCGGCGCTTGCCTCCCGCAACATGCCGAGACGACGGAGAGCGTGGGATGCCGCACATCCGTTCGGAAGCCAAGGAATGGGCGGCCGAGAACGATCGCGGGTTTCCGGTGTGGGGCGAACTGAACGTCGGCAACGATGCCTATGGCAATGGCGGCGAACCGTTCGCAGGCGCGACCTATGCGGTCCGTCCGCCGGGCGTGGCGCACGGCCCGTTCGAGTCGAACGGCGGCTGCATGCTGCTCGAGCTCCACTATTACGGCCCGGCGTGACATGGCCATTTTCACGACCCCACCGACGCTCGCCGCGCTCGCCCACGATCTCGCCGCCGGCCGCACCACGGCCCGCGCGCTCGTGGAGGACTGCCTGGCCCGGATCGAGGAGCCGGGCGGAGACGGTCGACGCACCTTCCTTCAGGTCGATGCCGCCGGCGCCCGCGCTGCGGCGGATGCGATGGACCGGCTGCGCGCCGCCGGCGCGGCGCTGTCGCCCTTCGCCGGCATCCCGCTCGCGGTCAAGGACCTGTTCGACGTTGCGGGGCAGGTGACGCGGGCGGGTTCCCGCGCGCTGGAGGATGCGCCCCCCGCGGCCCGTGACGCGGAAGCCGTCGCGCGGATGCGGCGCGCCGGCTTCGTCGTCATCGGCCGGGTCAACATGACCGAGTTCGCCTTCTCCGGACTCGGGCTCAACCCGCACTACGGCACGCCGAAGAATCCGCGCGACCCCGCGCGCATCCCGGGCGGCTCGTCGTCCGGCTCGGCGGTCGCGGTCGCGGCAGGCATGGCTTACGCCGCGCTCGGCACCGACACCGGCGGCTCGTGCCGCATCCCGGCGGCCTTCACCGGTGTCGTCGGCTACAAGCCGACGACCGCGCGGGTGCCGCGCAGCGGCGTCTTCCCGCTGTCGGGAACGCTCGACTCGGTCGGCCCGCTGGCGCGCTCGGTCGAGTGCTGCGCCATCGTCGACGCGATTCTCGTGGGCGAAACGCTGCCGGTGCTCCGCACCGATGGCGTTGCCGGTCTCCGCTTGGGGGTGCCGCAGAATTTCCTCCTCGACGGCATGGACAAGACGGTGGCCGGCGCCTTCGACCGCGCGCTTCGCCGCCTTGCCGCGGCCGGTGCACGGATCGAGAAGATCACGCTGCCGCCGCTCGACGAGCTGACCGCGATCAACGCCAGGGGTGGCTTCGGCTCGGCCGAGAGCTGGGCCATCCATCGCCGGCTGATCGAGACGCGTGGCGCGCTCTACGATCCCCGCGTGCTGGTCCGCATCCGCCGCGGCGCCGAGCAGAGCGCCGCCGACTATCTCGATCTCGTCGCGGCGCGCGGGCGCTTCGTCGCCGCCGTCGCCGAGCAGGCGGCACGGTTCGACGCGCTTCTCGCGCCGACCGTTCCCATCGTCCCGCCGCGCTTCGACGAGCTCGAGAGCGACGCGGACTATGCCCGCATCAACGGGCTGGTGCTGCGCAACCCGGCGGTCGTCAACATGATGGACGGCTGCGCACTCTCAATCCCGATGCACGAGGACGGCGAGATGCCGGCCGGCCTGATGGTGGCGGGCCTGACCGGTACCGACCGCCGCCTGTTCGCGCTCGGCGCGGCGGTCGAGGCCGTGCTCCGCGGGCCCGACCGGGCGACCGGCGCGGCTTGACGGTCGTCGGACGATTCGCATGGCCGGGCCTCGCCCGGGGAGGCGGCGGCCCTGTGCGCCGGCAGAAAGCGGAAAAGGGAGGGATGGGCTGAAATGAACGGCTTCGAGCGGCTGGCGATCCGCGCCGTCGGCGCCTCGTGCCTGCCGCAATGACGGCGGCGCCGCTGATCGACCTCCGCCGCCCCGGCTGACGGCCGTCAGGTGAAGACGAAGCCGGCGTCGGTCGGCAGCAACTGGCCGGTCAGCGGGAGCGCCGCCGGGGTCAGCAGGAAGGCGACGACGTCGACGATGTCCTCGGGCAACTGCGGGCCGGGCACGGCGCGGCCCTGCTCGTATTCCTGGTGGCGCGACGCCGGCACGTAGTCGGTCGCCTCGTTGCGCATGATGCCGGGGGCGACGGCGGTGACGCCGATGCCACGGGGGCCGAGCTCGCGCGCGAGCGAGCGCGTCATCGAGATGATCGCGCCCTTGCTCGCGACATAGGCGAGGAGGCGCGGCGCACCCCACAGCGCGGTGTCGGAGGCGAGGTTGACGATGCGCCCGTCGCCGCCCTCGGCGAACAGCTTCGCCAGCGCCCGCGTGACCAGCCAGGTGCCGCGGATGTTGACCCGCATCACCCGATCCCACAGCGCGATGTCGATGTCCTCGAAGCCGGCGCCGCCGACGTCGGTGGCGATCGCGGCGTTGTTGACGAGGCCGTGGATCGCGCCTTCGTTCGCCGCGATGGCGCGGGCGAAGGCGTCGACCGAATCCGGATCGGCGAGGTCGAGCGGGGCGAAGCGCACGCTGGCGCCGGCGGCGGCGAGCGCCGCGGCGGTTTCCCGGCCGCGCTCGACCAGGATGTCGCCCAGGATCAGCCGGGCGCCGTGGCGGTGGCAGGCCTCGGCGATGGCGCGGCCGACCCCGCGGGCCGCCCCGGTGACCACGATGGTGCGGCCGGCCAGCATCGTCATTCCCGTTCACCCCCGGTGGCGCCGGACCGCCTATGGCCGGCCGCTCGAGAGGCACAAAAGCCGCTGTGCCGGCAGCCGTCAACGCGCGGGCATGCCTGCCGCGTCTCATCGCGATGCCGCAGAAGACGTCGGCCTGAAGGAATAGGCGCGCGACCCTGGACTGCGGCCGAGCGTCGAGGTGCTCAAGCAGCCGCAGGACGTCCTGATCAAGGCTGGTTTGTCGACAAGAAGATCGGCGTCGGCTAGATCGTCGACTTCTCCTACCTGCTGAATAGCCGTCATGCGGCCCTGGGCCCGCGGGCCGGCCGGCGGACGGCTCTGACCTTGCCGCTGCCTCCGCCGCCGCAATAGAGGCGGTCGCCCCCGTCGGACTCGATCCCCGACACGGGGACGCCGGAGGGCATCTCGATCCGCTCCAGCACCTCTCCGGTCTGCGGATCGACCCGCCTGAGGTCGGCATCGTCGCCTTCCCAGGTGGCATGCCACATCTCGCCGTCGACCCAGGTGACGCCGGTGACGAAGCGGTTGGATTCGACGGTGCGGAAGACCGCGCCGGTCTCGGGATCGATCTGGTGGATCTTCCGCTCCCGGTACTGGCCGACCCAGAGCGTGCCTTCCGCCCACGCCAGCCCCGACGCGCCGCCGGGCGTCGGAATCGTGGCGAGCACGCGCCCGGTCTCCGGATCGATCTTCTGAATGCGGTCGTCCGCGATCTGGAACAGGTGCTTGCCATCGAACGCCGTGCCGGCGTGGCCGGCGACGTCGAGCGAACGCTGCGCGCTCCCGCTCTTTGGATCGAAGGCAATCAGCCGCTCGCCGGTCGCGATCCAGACCTGGCGGCCATCGAACGAGACGCCATTGACCCGCTCCGCCCCGGGAAAGGGACCGTATTCGCGCACGATCTCGGCTTTTGATGCTTCCATGAGGCAAGCCTAGCCGCCGGGAAGCGGGGCGGGGAGTAACAAGCTGGTCGCGAATCCGGGGAGCGGCGACGTGACCCAGCGCCGGCCGCGGCCGCGGCCGATCGCCTGTGCCTTGCCGGCGGCGGCGAGCGTGTCGAGCGCCCGCTGGACGGTGCGCTGGCTGGTGCCGAGCGCGAGCGCGAGCGCCGAGCTCGACCACGCTTCGCCGTCGGCCAGGAAGGCGAGCACGGCGGCGTGGTCCTCGGCGACCGGGTGCGCCAGCAGGACGACCTCACCCTTGCCGAGCGGCGCGAGGGCGAAGCCGCGGGCGGTCGCGCCGATGCGGGCGAGGGGACGCAGCAGCCGGCGGAGGCGCCCGATCTCGACCCTGAGCCGGGCGCGGTGAGATTCGTCGGCGTGCCGCGCTCCGAAGGCGCGGGCGAGCAGCACGTCCCGCGGCACGTCTCCGGGCGAGGCCTCGGCGAGCACGCGCACCACGGCGAACAGCACCGGACGGCGCGCTAGCGGCACAATGGTGCCCCGCCCGCGCACGAGGTTGCGGCAGGCGTCGACGACGAGCGCGTCGGAGGCGAGGAGCGTCTCGACCTCGGCGAGGAGGAGAGGGCGCTCCGCGCCGCCCGCGACCAGCCGCGCCGCTGGCGCGTCGAGGACGGCCACGGCCTGCTCGACTTCCGCGGCAAGCGCCGGGATGCGCGCCCAGCGCGCTGCTTCCCTGGCGCGGGCGAGGGCGGCGCCGGCGATGCCCGCCTGGATGCGCCGCATCGCGATCCCGGCGACCGTGAGTTCGTGGATCGCCCGGAGCGCCGGGGGCAGCGCCGCGAGATCGCCGCCGGAAAGCCTGTTCTCGGCCTCGTCGAGGCGCCCGATCAGGAGCAGACGGCGCGCCTCGAGATAGCGGGCGTGGGCAGCGTTGCTGCGGTCGCCGCGCGCCTCCAGCGTCGCCGAGGCGGCGGCGAGCGCCTTCGCCGGCCAAGCCAGGTTGCGCGCGGCGAGGGCGATCTCGGCCTCGGCGACCACGCAGCGGGCGTGGGCCACCGCCTCGCGCGGCGTGAACGCACGCGCTGCGCGCCGCACCAGCGCCCGGGCCCGGTCGAGATCGCCGAGCTGCGCCATGGCGATGCCGCGAAGCGCGAGCGCCGGGGCGTCGTCGCGCCGCGCGACCCAGTTCAGGGCGCGGAGGATATCGCCGGTCGCGAGCGCCTGCGCCGCGGCGGCGATCATCACGTCCATCGGAATCCCGCCAAACTTGTCACTCCCGGGGCGGCCGAGCCGGCTCCTAGTCTAGCCGCGACGGTACAAGTAACGGAGAACCACAATGACGACGACACATGGCACCGGGACCCGCGAGCAGTGGCTTTCGGCACGGCTCGCGCTGCTCGACGCGGAAAAGGCGCTGACGCGGCAGGGCGACGAGGTGGCGCGGCAGCGCCAGGCGCTGCCCTGGGTCCGGGTCGACGGGGACTACCGCTTCGACACCGACGACGGCGCGGCGTCGCTTGTGGACCTCTTCCGGGGGCGCTCGCAACTCCTGGTCTATCACTTCATGTTCGGGCCGGACTACCAGGCCGGCTGCCCGTCCTGCTCGGCAATCGCCGACGGCTTCAACGGCTTCGCTGCGCACCTCGCCAACCATGACGTGATGCTGTGGGCGGTATCGCGCGCGCCGCTGGAAAAGCTGCAGGCCTTCAGGCGGCGGATGGGCTGGACCTTCCCCTGGGCCTCGTCGCACGGCGGCGCGTTCAACTTCGACTTCAACGTCTCCTTCACCGAGGAGCAGCAGCGCAGCGGCCGCCGCGACTACAACTACCGTCCCGGCCGGCCGATGACCGAGGCGACGGTCCCGCCGAGGGCGGCCGAGCACGCGGCGATGTCCGGAGCCGCGCCGATGGCCTATCTCCGCGAGCATCCCGGCATGAGCGCCTTCGCCTGCGAGGACGGAGCCGTCTACCACACCTATTCGACCTATGGCCGCGGGCTCGACGCGATCTGGGGCATGTATTCATGGCTTGACCGCGCCCCGCGGGGCCGCAATGAAGCCGGCGGCGCCTGGTGGCGTCATCACGACCGCTACGAGCCGGTAGCGCCGTGAGCGCCGACGGCCTGGAAGCCGGGCGCCGCCTCAACGCGGCGGCGCTGGCCGCGGCGGGCTGGCTCGGCCTCGCCGCCACGCCGGCCTTCGCGGCGATGGCGCTCCTCGCCATGGTTGGGAGCGGGGATGCGACGGGCATGGCCATGCCGGGCTCATCGCCGTTCGGCGGGATGGTCACGATGTACCTGCTGATGGCCGCCTTCCACGCGGGCCCGTGGCTGAGGCTGATCGCCGGACGTCGAGACGCCGCCTGCCGGCGTGAGCGCCCTGCTGCCGGCTAGTCTTAGTCTTCGTCTTCCGTCGAAGGCCTCGCGGCGTTCGCCGGGCGGCCGGCGCGGCCCGATCCGGCGCAGGGCACCTATGCCGGCACCTTCTCGATCACCAAGAATTTCGTCGGCGCGTTCCTCGATCCGTTCGTCGACCTGTTCGCCTGGGGCATCCTGGAGCATC
>DASZVN010000220.1:0-11897 GCA_035547055.1 Hyphomicrobiales bacterium | reverse complement strand
GCCGGGACGAGCCCGGCCATTTCGGATCGAAAGCGATCGGCGGAACCTGCCCCTACGCCCCCGTCAACGCGCCCTTCACCCGCTCGGGCGTGAACGGCATCTGGCGCAGGCGCACCCCGGTCAGGGCGAAGACCGCGTTGCCGACCGAAGAGCCGACCAGGGGCAGCCCGGCCTCGCCCATGCCGGTCGGCGGGTTGTCGGTGTCCATGACCTTGACGTGGATCTCGGGCACCTCGGCGAGCCGCAGCACCGGGTAGTCGTAGTAGTTGTTCTGCTGGACCTCGCCGTCCTTCAGCGTCACCCGCTCCTTCAGGATCTGGCTGAGGCCGAAGACGACGTTGCCCTCCATCTGGGCCTTCACCGTGTCGGGATTGACGACGGTGCCGGGGTCGATCGCAGTCCAGTAGTTGTGGGCGCGAATCTCCCCGGTGGCGCGGTCGAGCGAGATCTCGACCACCGAGGCGGTCCACGAGTTCACGATCTGGCCGAACGAGAAGCCGTAGGCGTGGCCCTCGGGCGCCGTCCTGCCCCAGCCGGCCATCTCGGCGGTCGCCTTGATGACCGCCTGGGCGCGCGGATTGTCCTTGGTCAGCGCCAGGCGGAACGCGACCGGGTCCATCTTCTGGGCATGGGCGAGCTCGTCCATGAAGCATTCGATGGCGTATTTGTTGTAGCCCGCGCCGATGCCGCGCCAGGAGTTCAGCGCCGTGCCGCGGACCTCGTGCAGCCATTCGACGAGCTGGTTCGGGATCGCGTAGTCGGGCTTCGCCCCGGACATGACGATGAAGTCGATCCCGTGGGTGAACTTCAGCGCATTGGGGTTGCCGTAGGTCAGCACCGATTCGGCGACGACGCGGTGGTTCCAGCCGATCAGCTTGTTGTCCGCGTCGAAGGCGGCGCGGAGATAGTGCGCCGTCATCGGCCGCATCTTGGCCGACTTCACGTCCTCCTCGCGGGTCCACACCAGCTTGACCGGGCGCTTCATCGCCTTGGCGAGCTCGAGCGCCGGCTCGATGGTGTCGGTCGCGCCGCGCCGGCCATAGCCGCCGCCGAGGAACTGCTGGTGGATCGTGATGTTCTCGGGCTTGGTCTTGAGGACCTTCGCCGCCTCGCCCAGGACCTCGCCGGGGACCTGGGTACCGATCCAGATCTCGGCCTTGTCGCCGGCGTCGCTGACGCTGGCGGTGGTGTTCATCGGCTCCATCTGGGCGTGGTAGACATAGTCCGAGGTGTAGTCCCCGCTCAGCACCTTGGCGGCGCCGGCGAACGCCTTGTCGGCGTCGCCGACATGGATGAACGGCACGCCCTTCTCGTCGACCTTCTTGGCCCGCTGGCGGTAATGGCCGTCGAGCATGGGCTCGCTGTCGTAGCCGCCGAGCGCGACCTTGCTCCAGGCGACGCGCACCGCGGCACGGCCGGCGAAGGCCGCCTCCAGCGTCTCGGCGACGAGGCCGACGCCGTCCTTCATCTTGACGACCTTGAGCATGCCCGGCACGCGCATGGCGGCGCTGTCGTCGATCGTCGCGGGCTTGCCGCCCTCGACTGGGCTCCGGAGCGTCGTCGCGTAGACCATGTTCGGCACGTGCACGTCGATGCCGTAGCGCGCGGCGCCGTCGGTCTTGGCCGGGATGTCGAAGCGCGGCATCGCCTTGCCGACGATGCGGAAGTCGGCCTTCTTCTTCAGCTCCGACTTGTCGACCTTGGGCATCGTCGCCGGCATGGTCGCGAAGGCCGCGATCTCGCCATAGGAGAGGCGCCGGCTCGAAGCGGCGTGGACGACGACGCTCGGCTCGGTCTTCAGCTCCGACAGCGGCACGCCCCATTTGTCGGCGGCGGCCTGCATCAGGACGCGGCGGGCGATCGCGCCCTCCATGCGGACCTTCGGCCAGTAGCCCTGCACCGAGCCGGAGCCGTAGGTCACCATCATGCCGCGGAAATAGGGGTTGCCGAAGACCTTCGGCTCGATCGGCGACATGATCGGGCGGACATGGTCCCAGTCGGCGTCGAGCTCCTCGGCGAACATCATCGGCAGCGCGGTCCACACGCCCTGGCCCATCTCGGCCGTGGGCGTCGCGATCTCGATGATGCCGTCGGTGCCGATCCGGACCCACACCGTGAGCTCGGTGCCGGGCGTCGTCGCGAACTCCGGCACGCCGCCGGGAATCTGGTCGGCCCGCGCGGCGACGGTGCCGCCGAGGGTGAAGGCGAAGGTGAGGCCGGCGGCGCCGGTGAGGAAGCCACGGCGCGAGAGGCCGAGCGGCGACATCTCGTTCATGGTCAGGCCTCCTTCGCGGCGCGCTCGATGGCGCGCACGATCCGCGGATAGGTGCCGCAGCGGCAGATGTTGCCGTTCATGTGCTGCACGATCTCGTCGCGGGTCGGATGCGGGCTGCGGCTGAGAAGATCGGCCGCCTGCATGATCTGGCCGGACTGGCAGTAGCCGCATTGCGGCACCTGCTCGGCGATCCACGCCTTCTGCAGCGGGTGGTCGTCGTTCGCCGACAGGCCCTCGATGGTCGTGACCTTGCGGCCGGCGACCGCGGAGATCGCGATCTGGCAGGAGCGGGCGGCGTGGCCGTCGAGATGGACCGTGCAGGCGCCGCACATGCCGGCGCCGCAGCCGTATTTCGTGCCGGTGAGGCTGAGGTGCTCGCGCACCACCCACAGGAGCGGGGTGTTCGGCTCGGCCGTGACCGTCACGGGCTTGCCGTTCAAGGTAAAGCTGACTGCCGCCATGGCAGATCCTCCGGATCGCTTTGCGCCAACATAGACCCGTCGCGCGCCGCGGACCAAACTGGAAAAGCCGGGGATTCAAATCGGATGCGACGGGCCCGGCCGGCGCTTCCGCGCCGGTTTCTTCTTCGGCGGCAGGGTGGCGACGAAGGCAAGGCCGCGGTCGAGCCAGGCGGCGAGGGCAGCGTCGCCGCGATAGCCTTCCGGCGCGATCACGACATAGCCCTTCGGCCGCATCCGCCCGCCGGCGAACACCATCGGCTCGGCAAACGGCTCGGCCAGCGCCGCGGCCTCCGCCTCCGGCCCGACCCGCACCATCAGCGAATCCCTGCGGACGCCGCAGCACATGTGGCCGTGCACCATGAAGCTGAGCCCGCCCATCAGCGGCACCTCGGCGCATTCCTCGCCGCGTCCGGCGAGGAAGGCGCGCACCCTGGCCGCGGTCGCCTGGTCATAGGCCATGGCGCGTCACTCCCTGGTCCCGCCGCCGTCCCCGCCCGACGAGCCGGCGTCGTCGTCGGTTTCGCTCGCCGGGATGACGTAGCGGCCGCCGAGCCAGCGGTGGAGGTCGATGTCGGCGCAGCGCTTGGAGCAGAACGGGCGGAACGCGGCGACGCTCGGCTTGCCGCAGATCGGGCAGGGCCGGGGCGGCAGCGCCGCGCCGGGCGGCTTCTTCCTGGCGGCCGCAGCCTTCATGCCCGCGCCACCGGGTCGAGCCAGGAATTGACCACCGGAAAGCCCTCGCCGGACAGGAGGTTCACCGTCTCGTAGAGCGGCAGCCCGACGACCGCGGTGTAGGAGCCGACCAGCTTGACCACGAACGCCGCGGCGATGCCCTGGACGGCATAGCCGCCGGCCTTGCCGCGCCATTCGCCCGAGGCGAGGTAGCTCTCGGCCTCGCGCTGCGACAGCCGCTTGAAGCGGAGCCGGCTTTCGACCACCCGGCCGCGGCGGCGGCCCTGCGGCGTGATCAGCGCGACGGCGGTGTAGACCCGGTGCGAGCGCCCCGACAGCAGGCGGAGGCACGCCGCCGCCTCCTCGTCGGTCTCGGCCTTGGGCAGGATGCGGCGGCCGAGCGCGACCACGGTGTCGGCGGCGACGAGATAGGCGCCCTGCAGCTCCGGCCGGTCGACGGTGAGCGCCATCGCCGCCTCCGCCTTCTCGGTCGCCAGCCGCTCGGCGAGGTGGCGCGGCGTCTCCAGCCGCGCCGGCCGCTCGTCGATCGTCGCCGGCAGGAGCGCGGTCGGGCTGAGCCCGACCTGCTCCAGGAGCGCGAGGCGGCGCGGGCTCGCCGAGGCAAGGATCAGCTTGGGGGAGACGGCGGTCATCGGGGCTCGCAGGTGGCCTCAGGGCGGCGGGCGCGGTCGCAATGCCGGCCCTACGCGTGGCGCGGCCCCGGCATCATATGGTACGCACATAAGTCAGCGCTGACTGACACGCCATAGGCGCAGGAAGATGAACGTCGCCCACCCGATCCCGACCGACGCGCCCGCCGTGGAGGATATCGCCGCCACGATGGCCGCGATCGGCCGCCGCGCCCGTGCCGCCGCCGGCCCGCTGTCGCGGGCGCGCCGCGCCGACAAGGACAAGGCGCTGATCGCGATGGCCGCGGCGATCCGCGCCGACCAGCGGGCGATCCTCGCCGCCAATGCCGCCGACGTCGCCGCCGCCCGGGCCGAGGGCGCCGCGGCCGCCTTCGTCGACCGCCTGACGCTGACGCCGGGGCGTCTGGCCGCGATGGCCTCGGGGGTCGAGGCGGTGGCCGCGCTCGACGATCCGGTCGGCCGGGTGCTGGCCGACTGGACGCGGCCGAACGGCCTCCGCATCCAGCGTATCGCCGTGCCGATCGGCGTGATCGGGGTCGTGTTCGAGAGCCGCCCGAACGTCACCGCCGACGCCGCGGCGCTGACGCTGAAGGCCGGCAACGCCGTCATCCTCCGCGGCGGCTCGGACGGCTTTCGCTCGTCGGCCGCGATCCATCAGGCGATGCTGCGCGGCCTTCGCGCCATCGGCCTGCCCGAGGACGCGGTGCAGCTCGTCCCGACGCGCGACCGCGCCGCCGTCGGCGAGATGCTGAAGGGCCTCGGCGGCAATCTCGACGTCCTGGTGCCGCGCGGCGGCAAGAGCCTGGTCGCCCGGGTGCAGGACGAGGCCCGGGTGCCGGTGTTCGCCCACCTCGAGGGCAACTGCCACGTCTATGTCGACGGCGCGGCCGACCTCGCGATGGCGCGGACCGTCGTGCTGAACGCCAAGATGCGCCGCACCGGCGTCTGCGGCGCCGCCGAGACCCTCCTGGTCGACCGCGCGGCGGCGGCGACCCACCTGAAGCCGCTGGTCGAGGATCTCCTGAATGCCGGCTGCGAGGTGCGCGGCGACGCCGCCACGCAGGCGGTCGATGCCCGCGTGACGCCCGCGACCGAGGCCGACTGGGCAACCGAGTTCCTCGACGCCATCATCGCGGTGCGCGTGGTCGACGGACTCGACGCGGCCCTCGACCACATCGCGACCCACGGCTCGCACCACACCGACGCCATCGTCACCGCGGACGCGACGGCCGCGGCGCGGTTCCTCGCCGAGGTCGATTCGGCGATCGTGCTGCACAATGCCTCGACCCAGTTCGCCGACGGCGGCGAGTTCGGCTTCGGCGCCGAGATCGGCATCGCCACCGGTCGCCTCCACGCCCGCGGCCCGGTCGGCGTCGAGCAGCTCACGAGCTTCAACTACCGCATCCATGGCGACGGCCAGATCCGGCCGTGATTCCCCCCGTCATTGCGAGCGCAGCGAAGCAATCCAGGAGACGAGCCTGCGGCCCCTGGATTGCTTCGTCGCTCCGCTCCTCGCAATGACGAGGAAGCGATGAGCCCGCCGGTCGTTCCTGTCTTCCCCCCGCACGGAGCGGGGCAGCGCATCGGGCTGCTCGGCGGCTCGTTCAATCCGCCCCATGCCGGACATCGTCACGTCAGCCTGATCGCGCTCGACCGGCTGCGGCTCGACGCCGTGTGGTGGCTGGTCACGCCCGGCAACCCGCTGAAGCCGATGGCCGGCCTGCCGCCGCTCGACGCCCGCATCGCGGCGGCGCGGAAGATTGCCCGCCATCCGCGCATCGCGGTCACCGGCATCGAGGCCGCGCTCGGCACGCGCTACACCGTCGACACGCTGGCGGCGCTGCGCCGCCGGGCGCCGGAAGCCCGCTTCGTCTGGCTGATGGGCGCCGACAACCTCGCCCAGCTCGACCGCTGGCGCGACTGGCCGCGCCTCGCCCGCCTCGCGCCCTTCGCGGTGATCGACCGGCCCGGGGCGACGCTCCGCGCCACCCGCGGCCGCGCCGCCACCGCCCTCGCTCCCTGGCGCGTGGCCGAAAGCGCGGCGCCGATCCTGGCCGACCTCGACCCGCCGGCGTGGTGCTTTCTCCACGCTCCGCGCTCGGATCTGTCCTCGACCCTGCTCCGCACCGGAAACCATCCAACGGCAGTACCGCCGAAGGGCGCTTGAGCCGCCGCCGCGACGCACCTATCTTGGTTCTGCGGATGTTCCCGTCCGGGGCGCCGCGTCCGGATCGGCAGAAGGGGATCCCACGCTGTCCATCACATTGCTTCAGGAGGCGCAGAAAATCGTGCCTCCCGCCGCCGCGTCCGCGTCTTCGGATGCCGACAGGGCGGCCCCGGCCGAGCTTGTCGCCGCACTGCTCGACGATGCCAAGGCCGAAGAGACGGTGAGCATCGACCTCGCCGGCAAATCCACCATCGCCGACACGATGATCGTGACCCAGGGGCGCTCGAACCGCCATGTCGGAGCGATCGCGGAACGGGTGACGCAGGGCCTCAAGGACGCCGGCTTCGGCCGCGTCCGGGTCGAGGGCCTGCCGACCTGCGACTGGGTGCTGATCGACGCCGGCGACGTGATCGTCCACATCTTCCGGCCCGAGGTCCGCGCCTTCTACAATCTCGAGAAGATGTGGTCGTCCGACCGCCCGGTCGAGCGCCTGGTCGTCTGACCGCAGGGCGCCCCGATGCGCCTTCTGATCGCCGCGGTCGGCCGGCTCAAGGCCGGCCCGGAGCGCGAGCTGTGGGCGCGCTATCTCGAGCGCGCCGGCCAGACCGGCCGCGGCGTCGCGCTCGGGCCGATCGAGATCGCGGAACTCGCCGAGAGCCGCGAGCGCCGCCCGGAGGACCGCCGGCGCGAGGAGACCGCCGCGCTCATCGCCGCCTGCCCGCCCGGCTACCGCCGCGTCGTCCTCGACGAGGGCGGCCAGGCGCTGTCGAGCCGCGCGTTCGCCGACTGGCTCGACCGCCGCCGCACCGAGGCTGCCGGCCTCGCCTTCCTGGTCGGCGGCGCCGATGGCCTCGACCGCAATGTCGCGGGCGACGCCGCCATGGTGCTCGCGTTCGGCGCGATGACCTGGCCGCACCAGCTCGCGCGCATCATGCTGGCCGAGCAGCTCTACCGCGCCGCGACCCTGATCGCCGGCCACCCGTACCATCGCGCCTGACGCCGGAACCCGAGGCGCGCCGCCCGGATTGAGCCGGCGACGCCGCCGCGACGGAGCCGCCGATGCAGGTGCCCCTCGAGATCGCCTTCCACAACCTCGAGCCCGAGCCCTGGGCGGAAGCCGAAATCCGCGCGCGGGTCGACAAGCTCGACAGGCTCTACGACCGCATCATCGGCTGCCAGGTCCGCGTCGATCAGCGCGCCAATGCCGGCGGCGCCACGCCTCCCGTGGTGCGGATCGAGATCACGCTGCCCGGCCGCCGCCCCATCGTGGTGGCGCACGAGCCGGAGCGGCTCAAGAACAGGTTCCAGAACCCCACCCTGCGCCAGGCGATCGCCGCGAGCTTCAATCTCGCCGAGCGCCAGCTCGTCGACGTCAAGGAGCAGATCCAGCGCCGCGGCAAGATCGGCGCGCACGATGCCGAGAACCAGTTTCTCGGCGAGGTCGCCGACCTCGTCCCGGCCGAGGACCACGGCTTCATCCTCACCCAGGAGGGCGGGCTGCTCTACTTCCACCGCAACAGCCTGCTGTCGGGCGATTTCGACAGCCTGAGGCGCGGGACGCCGGTGCGCTATGTCGAAGAAGTCGGCGACACCGGCCCGATCGCGGCCAAGGTGCGCCTCAAGGACGCCGGATGAGATGGCCGGGCCGCGCATCGAGCGCGCGGCCCGGGCTCTGCTTGTTACGGGCTAGTGATGACGGCGGTCGCCGCCGCCACCATGGCCGCCATGGCCACCGCCCCGGCCGGCGCGCGCATCGCGGCGGACATCGCGGTGAACGTCACGCCGGACGTCGCGGCGAGCATCACGGCGGACATCGCGCCGCACGTCCCGCCTCGCATCGCGCCGCACGTCGCGTCTCGCGTCACGCCGTACGTCGTGCCGGACGTCGTGCCGGACATCACGCCGCACGTCCGCGCGAACCGCGGCGCGGCCGGGATAGAAGCCGCCGCGGTCCCAGCCCGGATGCCAGGGATGCCAGCCGGCCGGCGGTATCGGCGCACGGAAGCCGACACCCCAGCGACCCCAGTAGCCGCCGTCGTAGTACCACGGCCGGCCGACATACCAACGGTTCCAGTAGTCGGCGAACCCGAAGGTCACGACCGGGATGCCGTAGACCGGGGCGTAGGACGGCAGCAGGACATAGCGGCCATTGTAGAAATACTGGACGTGGGAGCCCGGAACCCAGCCGCGCTGGCCGACGATGCTGACGTCGCACCACGACCACCGGCTGAGGCAGCCGTGGACGGAGACCCCGGTGCCGGGCCCGGCCCGGACGATCGCCGGGTATTCACCGCCGGGACCCGCCCGCACGGCGGTCTGGGTCGTAAGGACGGCATTGGCCGCCGAGGCAGCCGCGGGCACCGCCAGGCCCGCCACGGCAACGATTGCCGCAAGGATGCGCTTCGTCATGGTACCTCCGAACGACTGGCCCCCCGGCCGGATCGGATCATCCGAGCGCCATTGGGAGCTGCGGCGGATTAACCGCACATGAACCCGTTGTTCGCCGGCGTTCATCGGCGCCAAACGCGAGGGCGACAGCAGGTTCCTTGAACGCGGCCCTGCCTTTACTGTCACGTCGTGCCCGCGCTTGAGCGGGCATCGCCCAGCTCAAGCGGACGAAGTCCGAGATGCGGGACGAGCCCGGCCATAAGCGGCCGATGCGCAGGTCCTCGATTTTCGGTGGAGAAGGAAATGGTGGGCGCGACAGGGATCGAACCTGTGACCCCCACGATGTCAACGTGGTGCTCTCCCGCTGAGCTACGCGCCCGGCCGGCGCGCGTGGCGCGCGGCGAAACTGGGCGGCCATCGCGGCCGCTCGGGAAGGGGCTCCTATAGCGGCTCGGTCACGGGGCCGCAAGCGCGTGCGGACGGTTCACGCCGCCAGCATCTTGTGGACCTCGTCGACGAGGTCGCGCAGGTGGAACGGCTTCGACAGCACCTTGGCATCCTTCGGGGCGCGCGAGTCGGGGTTCAGCGCCACCGCGGCGAAGCCGGTGATGAACATCACCTTGATGTCGGGGTCGAGCTCGGTCGCGCGGCGGGCCAGCTCGATGCCGTCCATCTCCGGCATGACGATGTCGGTCAGGAGCAGCTCGAACACTTCCTCACGCAGCCGCTCGTAGGCCGAGCGGCCATTGTCGAAATGGGTGACCTCGTGGCCGGCGCCTTCCAGCGCCTTGGCGAGGAACCGGCGCATGTCGTCGTCGTCTTCGGCGAGGATGATCTTGGCCATGGAGAGGTGCGGAGGAATTGGGCGGGCGCTGTCATCCCATAAGCACCGCCCGGCGTAAACAGGCGGTTTGCGCCACAGGCCGGGCAGCGCCGACTGGTCTCCGAAGCGCCCATGTCGGGCAGGCTCCGGATCGCGGCAGGTTACATCCCCGGCTCGGCGAAGCCGAGCGCGTGATCCTCGACGTCCTGGTAGCGCGACACCCGCTTGGCCATCATGGCGTCGATCTTGTCGAACACCTGGGTCACGCTCAGGCTCTTGCTGCGGCGGCCGGCGCGGGCGAAGAACAACGTGCGGTTGGCGTGGGCGGCTGCGGGGAACTCCCGGCTCGCGGCCTTCTGCGGCTTGTCCTGGAGCAGCGCGACGAAGGCCTCGGCGTGGTCGATGCCGAAGAAATGCGCGAGATAGGCCTCCGCCTCGGTCGGCTGCCGCCCGATCACCTCGGCCAGCATCGCGCCGTTCCTGCGGGCGAGCTCGCCGGCCATCAGCGCCGAAAGATACGGGTCGCGGCGCAGATCGAGGATCGAGCGCCGCATGCCGGCATCGGCCACGCCGGCCTCGCCGCCGGCGAACGAGATCGCCGCGGCCTCGGCGACGAGGCCGTATTTCGGCCCGTAGGCCTTGATCGCCTTGAGCCAGGTCGAGTCGATGAACTGGAACAGCCCCTCGGCCGACGAGCGCTTCGCCTTCACGTCGGGTGCGAAGCTGGATTCCTTGTCGGCCAGCGCCATCAGGTAGACCGGGTCCGCCCCGGTGATGGCGCAGGCCTGCAGGATCGTCTCCACGATCGAACGCGGCACCTGGATACGGTCGAAGGCGACGAGCTCGTCGTCGCTTGCCCCGGCATCTTTCAGGATCGCGCGCCGCGCAGCGACCGCCTTCGGAAAATGGGCGAACAGGCTGGCGAAGTCGACCTGGCGCCGGGCGAAGATCTCGGTGCGGAGCCGCCAGGCCCGCGCCAGCGCCTGGAGCGCGGCGGCCTCCGCCGACATCAGCCGGCTCGCCCGCGGCGCGCCCGGGCCGATCGGCCGGGCATAGAAGACGGGCTCGAGCGCCGCGTCGGCGACGGTCGCGGTCAGAGCCGCCGCGGCGATCGTCGCCGCGGCGAGGCTGCGCACGACCCGACGCCGGTGGCGCCGCCATCCGGCGCCACGGCCAACGTCATTCTTCGAGGCTGATCCCTCTTCCCGCATCGCCCCCTGCGCCGCGCCGATTCCCCACGCGGCGGCCCGTCCGATTCGTAACGACTCGTTAGGAGCCGTTAATTTGTGGCAAGAAAAGGGACCGGCGACAGCCGGCGGCCTGAGCCGGATCGCCGCGAGGACGAGCGGGTTCGGGCACGCCGCCGCCGGGAGACGGCCTGCGCGGCGATGGCCCGAAGGCCGCGAAGCTCCGGCGCGGGCGGATCGTCCGATTGACCATCGGTCGGATTTTCACCCAGACGCGGGGCGGCTGCGCGGTCTTGCCGCTGCCTGCCCGCTGCCTATGTCAGAAGCCAGCGGACTGCAGCCTCGGCGCCGAACGGACCAGGATGTGACCGCCCCCCGCCGGGGCCGCGACGCTCGGACTCGAGGTTCGAGGAGACGCGACCATGGCCGGCTATGTCCAAAGCCCGCTCGAGTGGGGCTGGAGCGAACTCAAGCAGGAATCCCTCGCTTTCGGCTCGGCCGCCCATGCCGTCGCCGGCAGCGAGGGCGCCCGCCGCCCCGAAGCGATCACCGTTCGGCGCATCGGAACCGGCGATCTGACCAAGGCGCTGGGGCAAGGCTTCGACGATTTCGCCGCCTGCCGCACCGACGTGATCATGCTCTGCCTGATCTACCCGCTGATCGGGCTGATCCTGGCCGCGGCGGCCGTCGGCCACGCGGCGCTGCCGCTGGTGTTCCCGCTGGTGTCGGGCTTTGCCCTGCTCGGCCCGGTCGCGGCGGTCGGGCTCTACCAGATGAGCCGGCGCCGCGAGGAGGGCCGCGGCATCTCCTGGGCCGACGCCTTCGGCGTCCTGCAATCGCCCGCGCTCGGCGCGATCGGCGTGCTGGGCCTGCTCCTGGTCGCGATCTTCTGCGCCTGGATCGGCGCCGCCTATGGCATCTATGCCGCCACCCTCGGCCCGGCCCCGCCGGCTTCGCTCGCGACCTTCGCGCACGACGTCGTCGCGACCCCGGCGGGCTGGGCGATGATCGCCGCCGGCATCGGCGCCGGCTTCGTGTTCGCGGCGGCGGTGCTGGCGATCAGCGTGGTGTCGTTCCCGCTGCTGCTCGACCGCGACGTCGGCCTCGCGAGCGCGATCGCGACCTCGGTGCGGGCGGTCGCCGCCAACCCCGGCGCGATGGCGCTGTGGGGCCTGATGGTGGCGGCGGCCCTGGTGGCCGGCTCGATCCCGTTCCTCCTCGGCCTCGCGGTGGTGGTGCCGGCCTTCGGCCACGCCACCTGGCACCTCTACCGC
>DASZVN010000219.1:0-29628 GCA_035547055.1 Hyphomicrobiales bacterium | reverse complement strand
CCGAGATGGTGATGCCCGGCGACAACGTGGCGATGGAGGTGACGCTGATCGTGCCGATCGCCATGGAGGAGAAGCTCCGCTTCGCCATCCGCGAAGGCGGACGGACCGTCGGCGCCGGCGTCGTCGCCAGCATCATCGAGTGAGGATGGCGGCAAGTCGCGAGCGGCCGTTGCTGCGCGCGACTTTCCCTTTCGCGTGAAGAACGGCAGGCGCGGGCAAGGACCCAAGCAACCATGAACGGCCAGAACATCCGCATCCGCCTGAAGGCGTTCGACCACCGCATCCTCGATGCGTCGACCCGCGAGATCGTCTCGACGGCGAAGCGAACCGGCGCGCGCGTGCGCGGCCCGATCCCGCTGCCGACGCTGATCGAGAAGTTCACGGTCAACCGCAGCCCGCACGTCGACAAGAAGAGCCGCGAGCAGTTCGAGATGCGGACCCACAAGCGGCTCCTCGACATCGTCGACCCGACGCCCCAGACGGTGGACGCGCTGATGAAGCTCGACCTCGCCGCCGGCGTCGACGTCGAGATCAAGCTCTGAGCTGAGGGAAGGACGGCACCCATGCGGTCCGGAGTGATTGCACAGAAGCTGGGCATGACCCGCGTCTTCACCGACGCCGGCGAGCATGTCCCGGTCACCGTGCTGAAGCTCGACAATTGCCAGGTCGTCGCGCATCGCACCAAGGCCAAGGACGGCTACGTGGCGGTGCAGCTCGGCGCCGGCCTGCGCAAGGCGAAGAACGTCGCCAAGGCGGAGCGCGGCCATTTCGCCGTCGCCCAGGTCGAGCCCAAGCGCAAGATGGTCGAGTTCCGCGTCGAGGAGGATGGCGTGATCCCGGTCGGGGCCGAGATCACCGCCGATCACTTCCTCGAAGGCCAGTACGTCGACGTGACCGGCACCTCGACCGGCAAGGGCTATGCCGGCGCGATGAAGCGCTGGAACTTCGGCGGCCTCCGCGCCACCCACGGCGTCTCGATCTCGCACCGCTCGATCGGCGGCACCGGCGGGCGCCAGGATCCGGGCAAGGTGTTCAAGGGCAAGAAGATGTCGGGCCATCTCGGCGTCGAGCGGGTGACGACGCAGAACCTCAAGGTCGTCCGTACCGACGTGGAGCGCGGCCTGATCCTGGTCGAAGGCTCGGTGCCGGGCGTCAAGGGCGGCTGGATCGAGGTGCGCGACGCCGTGAAGCGCAAGCTGCCGGATGGCGTGCCGATGCCGGGCAAGTTCCGCGTCGCCGGCGGGTCGGCTCCCGCGGCCGAAGCCGCCGCCGGGGAGGGCGCGTGATGGACATTACCGTCAAGACGCTCGACGGCGGCGAGGCCGGAACGCTGGCCCTGGCCGACGACATCTTCGGCCTCGAGCCGCGCACCGACATCCTGTACCGGGTGGTGCGATGGCAGCTCGCCAAGCGCCGCGCCGGCACTCACGCCGTCAAGAACCGCGCCGAGATTTGGCGCACCGGAAAGAAGCTCTATAAGCAGAAGGGCACCGGCCGGGCCCGCCACGGCTCGGCCCGCGTCGCCCAGTTCCGGGGCGGCGGACGTGCCTTCGGCCCGCTGCCGCGGAGCCACGAGCACGACCTGCCGAAGAAGGTCCGTGCGCTCGGCCTGAAGCACGCGCTCTCGTCCAAGGCCAAGGACGGCGCGCTGATCGTGATCGAGAGGGCCACGGTCGACGCCGCCAAGACCAAGGCGCTGAAGGAGCGTTTCGCCCAGCTCGGCCTCGCGAGCGCGCTCATCATCGACGGGGCGGCGGTCGAGGATAATTTCGGCCTCGCCGCGCGGAACATCCCGCAGATCGACGTGCTGCCGGTCCAGGGCATCAACGTCTACGACATTCTCCGACGCGACACGCTGGTCCTGACCCGGGCCGCGGTCGATGCCATCAACGCCCGCTTCGCGGTGGAGGCTTAGGTCATGGCCGCGGAAGCGAAGCACTACGACACCATCGTCGCGCCGGTGATCACCGAGAAGTCGACCATGGCGTCGGAGCACAACAAGGTGGTCTTCCGGGTCCGGCGCGACGCGTCGAAGCCCGAGATCAAGGACGCCGTCGAGAAGCTGTTCGACGTCAAGGTCACGGCCGTGAACACCGTCGTCCGCAAGGGCAAGGTGAAGCGGTTCAAGGGCCGGGTCGGGCAGCAGAGCGACTTCAAGAACGCCGTCGTGACCCTGGCCGAGGGCCACTCGATCGACGTCACCACGGGGCTCTGAGGGCGGCGCCATGGCACTGAAGAACTTCAACCCCATCACGCCCGGCCTGCGCCAGCTCGTCCTGGTCGACCGCTCGGCCCTCTACAAGGGCAAGCCGGTCAAGACGCTGACCGAGGGCCTGTCGAGCAAGGGCGGCCGCAACAACAACGGGCGCATCACCGTCCGCTTCCGCGGCGGCGGCCACAAGCGGACCTACCGCCTGGTCGACTTCAAGCGGCAGAAGCACGGCGTGCCGGCCAAGGTGGAGCGGATCGAGTACGATCCCAACCGTTCGGCCTTCATTGCCCTGATCGCCTATCAGGACGGCGAGCAGAGCTACATCCTGGCGCCGCAGCGGCTCGCGGTCGGCGACACGGTGGAATCGGGCACCCAGGTCGACGTGAAGCCCGGCAACTCGATGCCGATCGGCAACATCCCGGTCGGGACCATCGTCCACAATGTCGAAATGAAGATCGGCAAGGGCGGGCAGATCGCGCGCTCGGCCGGCACCTACGCCCAGATCGTCGGGCGCGACCGCGGCATGGTGATCCTCCGCCTGAAGTCGGGCGAGCAGCGCCTGGTCCATGGCCAGTGCGCGGCGACGGTCGGCGCGGTCTCGAACCCGGACCACGCCAATGTCAGCTACGGCAAGGCCGGCCGCATGCGCTGGCTCGGCCAGCGCCCGCACAATCGCGGCGTCACCATGAACCCGGTCGACCATCCGCACGGCGGCGGCGAAGGCCGCTCCTCGGGCGGCCGCCACCCGGTGACCCCGTGGGGCATCCCGACCAAGGGCAAGAAGACGCGCCGCAACAAGTCGACGCAGAAGTTCATCCTGTCGAGCCGCCACGCGCGGAAGAAGTAAGAGGACGAAACCGTGGCACGCTCGGTTTGGAAAGGCCCGTTCGTCGACGGCTATCTGCTCAAGAAGGCAGAGGCCGCCCGTGGCTCGGGCCGCAGCGAGATCATCAAGATCTGGAGCCGCCGCTCCACCATCCTGCCGCAGTTCGTCGGGCTGACCTTCGGCGTCTACAACGGCCAGAAGCACATCCCGGTGTTCGTGTCGGAGGAGATGGTCGGCCACAAGTTCGGCGAGTTCTCGCCGACCCGGACGTTCCACGGCCACGCCGCGGACCGCAAGGCGAAGAGGCGCTGAGATGGGCAAGCCCGCACGCGAACGGCGTCTCGGCGACAACGAGGCCCAGGCCGTCACCCACATGATCCGGATCAGCCCGCAGAAGCTGAACCTCGTCGCGCAGATGATCCGCGGCAAGAAGGCCTCGGCGGCGCTGGCCGACCTCCAGTTCTCGAAGAAGCGCATCGCGCGCGACGTCAAGAAGACGCTGGAGTCGGCGATCGCCAATGCCGAGAACAACCACGAGCTCGACGTCGACGATCTCGTCGTCGCCCAGGCTCACGTCGGCAAGGCCCTGGTGCTGAAGCGCTTCTCGCCGCGCGCCCGCGGCCGCGTCGGGCACATCCAGAAGCCGTTCTCGAACCTCACCATCGTGGTTCGCCAAGTCGAAGCGGAGTCCGCCTGATGGGACAGAAGGTCAACCCGATCGGGCTCCGGCTCGGCATCAACCGCACCTGGGACTCGCGGTGGTATGCCAACGACGCCGAGTACAGCCGCCTCCTCCACGAGGACATGGCCATCCGCGAGGCCCTGATGAAGGACCTCCGCCAGGCCGCGGTGTCGAAGATCGTGATCGAGCGGCCGCACAAGAAGTGCCGCGTCACCATCCACTCGGCCCGCCCGGGCATCGTGATCGGCAAGAAGGGCGCCGACATCGAGAAGCTGCGGAAGAAGGTCAGCGCGATGACCTCCTCGGAGGTCCACGTCAACATCGTCGAGGTGCGCAAGCCCGAGGTCGACGCCCAGCTCGTCGCCGACTCGATCGCCCAGCAGCTCGAGCGCCGCGTCGCCTTCCGCCGCGCGATGAAGCGCGCCGTGCAGTCGGCCATGCGCCTCGGCGCCGAGGGCATCCGCATCAATTGCGGCGGCCGCCTCGGCGGCGCCGAGATCGCCCGCATGGAGTGGTACCGCGAGGGCCGCGTGCCGCTCCACACGCTCCGCGCCGACATCGACTACGGGGTCTCGACCGCCCGCACCGCCATGGGCACCTGCGGGGTCAAGGTCTGGATCTTCAAGGGCGAGGTGATGGAGCACGACCCGATGGCGCAGGACAAGCGCCTCAACGAGGGCGAGGGCGGCCGCCCGCCGCGCCGCGAGCGCGAGCACGCGGCGTAACGCCGAAGGATTGGGACCGAAGCCATGCTTCAGCCGAAACGGACCAAGTTCCGCAAGCAGTTCAAGGGCCGCATCAAGGGCGAGTCCAAGGGGGCGACCGTGCTCGACTTCGGCGAGTTCGGCCTGAAGGCGCTCGAGCCGGATCGCGTCACCGCGCGCCAGATCGAGGCTGCCCGCCGCGCCATGACGCGCGAGATGAAGCGCCAGGGCCGCGTCTGGATCCGCGTGTTCCCCGACGTGCCGGTGTCGAAGAAGCCGACCGAGGTGCGCATGGGCAAGGGCAAGGGCGCGCCGGAGTTCTGGGCCGCCAAGGTCAAGCCCGGGCGCATCATGTTCGAGGTCGGCGGCGTCACCGAGGCGACCGCGCGCGAGGCGCTCCGCCTCGCCGCCGCGAAGCTTCCGATCCGCACCCGCTTCGTCCAGCGCATCGGCGAGTGAGGAGGGCAGGGTGAAGATCGAAGACGTCCGCGCAATGTCGCCCGACCAGCTCGACGACGAGGTGCTGAAGCTCAAGAAGGAGCAGTTCAACCTGCGCTTCCGCCGCGCCTCCGGCCAGCTCGAGGACACCTCGCGCTTCCGCCAGATCCGGCGCGACATCGCCCGCATCAAGACCGTCGCGCGCTCGAAGCGCCAGGCGGCCGCGGCCGCCAAGGCCTGAGGAGTAGACGACCATGCCCAAGCGCATGCTGCGCGGCACCGTGGTGAGCGACAAGAACGACAAGACCGTGGTGGTCAAGGTCGAGCGGCGCTTCACCCATCCGCTGCTGAAGAAGACCGTTCGGCGCACCAAGAACTACCACGCTCACGACGAGAGCAACCGCTACAAGCCGGGCGACCAGGTGGTGATCGAGGAGAGCCGGCCGATCTCGCGGCTCAAGCGCTGGCGCGTGGTCGAGGATGCTCCCGCGGGAGCCGCGGGCAACGAATGAACGAGAAGGCCAACCGGATGGGGTCCTTTAGGGATACCGCTCCGGCAACACGGAAAGGCGGCACGCCATGATCCAGATGCAGACGAGCCTCGACGTCGCCGATAATTCCGGCGCGCGGCGGGTGATGTGCATCAAGGTGCTGGGCGGGGCCAAGCGGCGCTATGCCGGGGTCGGCGACGTCATCGTCGTCTCGGTCAAGGAGGCGATCCCGCGCGGCCGCGTGAAGAAGGGCGACGTCATGAAGGCGATCGTCGTCCGCACCGCCAAGGACATCCGCCGGCCCGACGGCTCGGTGATCCGCTTCGACCGCAACGCCGCCGTCCTCATCAACAAGGACGGCGAGCCGATCGGCACCCGCATCTTCGGGCCGGTGCCGCGCGAGCTTCGTGCCCGCAACCAGATGAAGATCATCTCGCTCGCGCCGGAGGTGCTGTGATGGCGGCCAAGATCAGGAAGGGCGACAAGGTCGTCGTCCTCGCCGGCCGCGACAAGGGCAAGACCGGCGAGGTGCTGCGGGTCGATCCCACGGCCGGGCGGGCGGTGGTGCAGGGCGTCAACGTCGTCGTCCGTCACCAGCGCCAGACCGCGCAGCAGGAGGGCGGCCTCATCCGCAAGGAGGCGACGATCCACCTGTCGAACCTTGCGCTCGCCGACCCGGAGAACGGCAAGCCGACCCGCGTCGGCTTCAAGATCCTCGACGACGGCACCAAGGTGCGTGTCGCCAAGCGCTCGGGAGAGCGGATCGATGCTTGATACCACCGACTACGCGCCGCGGCTCAAGCGCTATTACGACGACACGGTGCGGGCGCGCCTGGTCGAGCGCTTCGCCTACAAGAACGCGCTCGAAGTGCCGCGGCTCGACAAGATCGTGCTCAACATGGGCATCGGCGAAGCGGTCGCGGACTCCAAGAAGGCGACCTCGGCCGCAGGCGACCTCGCGCTGATCGCCGGGCAGAAGCCGGTGGTGACACGGGCCCGCAAGTCGATCGCGACCTTCAAGCTCCGCGAGGGCCAGGCGGTCGGCGCCAAGGTGACGCTCCGCAAGGCGCGGATGTGGGAGTTCCTCGACCGGCTGGTCACGATCGCGCTGCCCCGCCAGCGCGACTTCCGCGGCCTCAATCCGAAGAGCTTCGACGGCCGCGGCAACTACGCCTTCGGCATCAAGGAGCACATCGTTTTCCCCGAGATCAACTACGACCGCGTCGAGCAGGTCTGGGGCATGGACATCATCGTCTGCACGACGGCCAAGACGGACGAGGAAGCGCGCGAGCTGTTGACCGCGCTGAACTTCCCGTTCCGGACCTGAGGCGGGCTGGAGAGACTGAGCGATGGCGAAGAAGAGTTCCGTCGAGAAGAACAACCGGCGCCGCCGGATGGCCGCGACCTACGCTGCCAAGCGCACCGCGCTGAAGGCGGTCGCGAACGACGAGTCGAAGCCGATGGAGGAGCGCTTCGCGGCGCGCCTCAAGCTCGCCGAGATGCCGCGCAACTCGGCGCCGAGCCGCATCCGCAACCGCTGCGAGATGACCGGCCGCCCGCGCGGCTACTACCGCAAGCTCGGGATTTCGAGGATCGCACTGCGCGAGCTCGGGTCGGCGGGCCTGATCCCCGGCCTCGTCAAGTCGAGCTGGTAAGGAGACGCGATCGATGGCGATGGTCGACCCGCTCGGCGATATGCTGACCCGCATCCGCAACGCGCAGATGCGGCGCAAGAATTCCGTCTCGACTCCGGGCTCGGCGCTCCGCGCCCGCGTGCTCGACGTGCTGCAGGCCGAAGGCTATATCCGCGGTTACTCGACGACCGAGTTCGGCGCCGGCCGCAGCGAGTTCGAGATCGAGCTGAAATATTTCGACGGCACGCCGGTGATCCGCGAGATCGCCCGGGTGTCGAAGCCGGGCCGGCGCGTCTACGCCTCGGCCAAGAACCTGCCGCGGGTCGCCAACGGCCTCGGCGTCGCGATCGTCTCGACGCCGCGCGGCGTCATGGCCGACCACGCGGCGCGCGATGCGAACGTCGGCGGCGAAGTGCTCTGCACGATCTTCTGATCGGGCAGGGCGGGCGAGAGAACGGAGTCGCGAGAGATGTCGCGCATCGGCAAAAGGGCGGTCGCGGTCCCGCAGGGGGTCACCGCCAGCCTCGACGGGCAAACCGTCACCATGAAGGGACCGAAGGGCCAGCTCGCCTTCGAGCTGCACGGCGACATCGTCGCCAAGCTCGAGGACGGCCAGCTCAAGGTCGATCCGCGCGAGGAGACCAAGCGCGCCCGCTCGATGTGGGGCATGTCGCGCACCATGGTGCAGAATCTCGTGACCGGCGTCACCGCCGGCTTCGAGAAGCGGCTCGACATCGAAGGCGTCGGCTACCGCGCAGCGGTCCAGGGCAAGACCCTGACGCTGGCGCTGGGCTACAGCCACGACGTGGTCTACCCGATCCCGGAAGGGATCACGATCGCCTGCCCGCGGCCGACCGAGGTCGTGGTGTCTGGCATCGACCGCCAGAAGGTCGGCCAGGTCGCCGCCGAGATCCGCGAGTTCCGCAAGCCCGAGCCCTACAAGGGCAAGGGCGTGCGCTACCGCGGCGAGTTCATCTTCCGCAAGGAAGGCAAGAAGAAGTAACGGAGCCGTACGATGGCGAAGAATTCGGCGGCAACCGCACGCCGCAAGGCCCGGGTCAGGCGGGCGCTCACCCGCGGCTCGTCGAGCGTGCGGCCGCGCCTGTCGGTGTTCCGCTCCTCGAAGCACATCTATGTGCAACTGATCGACGATGCGCAGGGGACGACGCTCGCCGCCGCATCCTCGCTCGAAAAGGGGCTGAAGGCCGAGCTCAAGACCGGCGCCGACCAGGCCGCCGCGGCCGCGGTCGGCAAGCTCATCGCCGAGCGGGCCAAGAGCGCCGGCATCACCGACGTCGTGTTCGACCGCGGCGCCTATCTCTATCACGGCCGCGTCAAGGCGCTGGCCGACGGCGCCCGCGAGGGCGGCCTCAACTTCTGACGCCCCGGAGACAAGGACAGACCCATGGCACGTGAGCCGAGAGAGCGTTCGTCGCGGGGCGGCGGCGAAGAGCGCGACAGCGAGTTCGTCGACAAGCTGGTCCACATCAACCGCGTCGCCAAGGTGGTGAAGGGCGGCCGGCGCTTCGGCTTCGCCGCGCTCGTCGTCGTCGGCGACCAGAAGGGCCGGGTCGGCTACGGCCACGGCAAGGCGCGCGAGGTGCCTGAGGCGATCCGCAAGGCGACCGAGGCCGCGAAGCACGCGATGATCCGGGTGCCGCTCCGCGAAGGCCGCACGCTCCATCACGATGTCCACGGCCGCTGGGGCGCCGGCAAGGTGCTGCTTCGCGCCGCCTCGGCCGGTACCGGCATCATCGCCGGCGGCCCGATGCGCGCCGTGTTCGAGACCCTCGGGATGCAGGACGTGGTGGCGAAGTCGCTCGGCTCGTCGAACCCCTACAACATGGTGCGCGCAACCTTCGAGGCGCTGAAGCGCGAGGACAGTCCGCGCTCGGTCGCCTCCCGCCGCAACCTCAAGGTCTCGGCGTTGCAGGCGCGTCGCATCGGCGCCGACGCCGATGCCGCCGCGGAGGCGTGAGGAGCATCGCGATGGCCAAGGCTAGCAAGGCCGCCGGGGCGGCCAAGACCATCACCGTCGAGCAGACCGGCAGCCCGATCCGCCGGCCGGCCCACCAGCGCCAGACGCTGATCGGCCTCGGCCTCAACAAGATCGGCCGCCGGAAGACCATGCCCGACAATCCTGCGATCCGCGGCATGATCGCCAAGGTCGCCCACCTCGTGCGGGTGGTCGAGGAATAGGCGAAAGCCGCAACGCGAGTGAGGCCGGGCACCCGGCCGAGCGACAACGCCAGGAAGGGCGAGCGACATGGATCTCAATGACCTGCGTGACAATCCCGGCGCCGCGAAGGGCCGGATGCGCATCGGCCGCGGTATCGGTTCCGGCAAGGGCAAGACCGGGGGCCGCGGCGTCAAGGGCCAGAAGGCGCGCACCGGCGTCGCCGTGAAGGGCT
This sequence comes from Hyphomicrobiales bacterium, assembly GCA_035547055.1. Taxonomy (GTDB): domain Bacteria; phylum Pseudomonadota; class Alphaproteobacteria; order Rhizobiales; family Methylopilaceae; genus DASZVN01. Next base: position 20,230 of record DASZVN010000219.1, on the reverse strand, counting down.
TCGAGGGCGGCCAGATGCCGCTCCATCGCCGCCTGCCGAAGCGCGGCTTCGTGAACATCTTCCGCCGCGAGCTGAACGAGCTGAACCTTGGCCGCCTCCAGGCCGCCGTCGACGCCGGCAAGATCGACGCCGCCCAGCCGGTGACCGTGGAGAGCCTGGTCGCCGCCGGCGTGCTGTCGAAGCCGCTCGCCGGGGTGAAGATCCTCGGCAACGGCGAGCTGACCGCAAAGCTGACGCTGGAGGTCGCCAAGGCGTCGAAATCGGCGGTCGCCGCGATCGAGAAGGCCGGCGGCTCGGTGAAGGTGCTGGCGCCGGCCGCCGAGGCCGCTGCCGAAGAGGCCTGACCCTGTAGGGTGGGCAAGCGAGGCTTGCCCCCGGGGCGGGCATCGCAGGCGATGTCCGCCATACGGCGCTGCGGGCCTGCGGCGCGGTCGTTGTTGATCTTGCCGCCGACTACCATTCTATTGGAGCCGGTCCGTCCTCGGGCGGGCCGGCATCCTCATGCATCGCGGGGCGACCTGCCTGCGTAAGTGGGGCAGGTGGTCTCGGAGCGGGAGCGGACTTCAAATGGCATCGGCTGCTGAGCAGCTTGCGGCGAACCTGAACTTTTCGGCCTTCGCCAAGGCGAGCGAACTGAAGAAGCGGATCTGGTTCACCCTCGCCGCGATGGTCGTCTACCGGCTCGGGACCTACATCCCGCTCCCCGGCATCAATCCCGATGCGCTCGCGCAGGTGTTCCAGCACCAGCAGAACGGCATCATCGGCATGTTCAACATGTTCTCGGGCGGAGCGGTCGGCCGCATGGCCATCTTCGCCCTGAACATCATGCCGTACATCTCCTCCTCGATCATCATCCAGCTCCTGACGACGGTGTCGCCGCGGCTGGAGCAGCTCAAGAAGGAGGGCGAGCAGGGCCGCAAGGTCATCAACCAGTACACCCGCTATGGGACTGTCTTCCTGGCCGCGATCCAGGCCTACGGCATCGCGGTCGGCCTCGAAGGCGCGACCAACGTCGTCGCCGATCCCGGCTGGTTCTTCCGCATCACCACCGTCATCACCCTGACCGGCGGCACCATCTTCCTGATGTGGCTCGGCGAGCAGGTGACGGCCCGCGGCATCGGCAACGGCATCTCGCTCATCATCATGGCGGGCATCGTCGCCGGCCTGCCGAACGCGGTCGCCGGCACGCTGGAGCTCGGCCGCCAGGGCGCGCTCTCGACCGCCGTCATCCTGACCGTGATCGTGATGGTCGTCGCGGTGGTCACGTTCTGCGTGTTCATGGAGCGGGCGCAGCGCCGCATCCTGATCCAGTATCCGAAGCGCCAGGTCTCGGCGACGCGGATGTCCGGCGGCGAGTCTTCGCACCTGCCGCTGAAGCTCAACACCTCGGGCGTCATCCCGCCGATCTTCGCGTCCTCGCTCCTCCTGCTGCCGACCACCGCGGCGAGCTTCGCCTCGACCGGCGGGCCGAGCTGGCTCACCACCATCACCGCCTATCTCGGCCACGGCCAGCCGCTCTACATGGCGCTGTACGTCGCGCTGATCATCTTCTTCACCTTTTTCTACACGGCGATCGTGTTCAATCCGACCGAGACCGCCGACAACCTCAAGAAATACGGCGGCTTCGTTCCCGGCATCCGGCCCGGGGAGCGCACCGCGTCCTTCATCGACTACGTCTTGACCCGCATCACGGTGATCGGCGCGATCTACCTCGCCGCGGTCTGCCTGTTCCCGGAGATGCTGATCTCCTATGCCGCGGTGCCATTCTATTTCGGCGGCACCTCGCTCCTGATCGTGGTCAGCGTCACGATGGACACCGTGGCGCAGGTCCAGGGGCATCTCTATGCTGCCCAGTACGAAGGGCTGATCAAGAAAGCCAAGCTGAGGGTGGAAAAGCGGCGATGAGGCTGATTCTGCTGGGCCCGCCGGGGGCGGGGAAGGGGACCCAGGCGGTTCGGTTGGCGGAGCGTCACGGCATCGCCCATCTCTCGACCGGGGACATGCTGCGCGCCGCCGTGGCGGAAGGCAGCGAAATCGGCAAGAAGGCGCAGGCCATCATGGCGCGCGGCGACCTCGTGCCGGACGACGTGGTGGTGGCAATCGTCGCCGACCGCATCCGCCACGCCGACTGCGCGCGCGGCTTCGTCCTCGACGGCTTTCCCCGTACCGTCGCCCAGGCCGAGGCACTCGGCCGCATGCTGCACGAGAATCGGCTCGACCTCGACGCCGCAGTGGCGCTCTCGGTCGACGAGGCGGCGCTGCTCCAGCGGGTCGACAACCGGGTGCGGGAGATGCGGGCGGCAGGCAAGCCGGTCCGCGACGACGATACCGCCGAGGTGCTGAAGGGCCGCATCGACAACTACCGCCGCCAGACCGAGCCGCTGATCGCCTATTACCGCGACCGCGGCCTGCTGAAGACGGTCGACGGCATGGGCGCGATCGAGGCCGTCTCCGCGGCGATCGACGCGGCCGTCGGAGGCGACCTCGTGGCCCGTTGATCCAGGGGCATCATGCGGTTGACTTCGAGCCGCAGACTGCCTAGATCCCGGCACTCGACATTCGAAAGCTTGTCGGTGCTGGACGTCGGAGGCGGCGATCCGGCGCCGTTTTGCGCGTTGTCGGAAGCCGTTGCGGATCGAGTTTCAATTCCTGCTTGAACGATAGGGCCGAACCGGCCGGGTAGAGGAGGCGGGCACGTGGCGCGCATCGCTGGCGTCAACATCCCAACCAACAAGCGCGTTGTGATCGCGCTGCAGTACATTCACGGCATCGGCGAGACCAAGGCGGAGGAGATCTGCCGCAAGGTGTCGATCCCGGCCGAGCGCCGGGTGAGCCAGCTCACCGATGCCGAGGTGATCCAGATCCGCGAGGTGATCGACCGCGACTATGTCGTCGAGGGCGATCTCCGCCGCGAAGTCGCGATGAACATCAAGCGGCTGATGGATCTCGGCGCCTATCGCGGGCTGCGCCATCGCCGCGGCCTGCCGGTGCGCGGCCAGCGCACCCACACCAACGCCCGCACCCGCAAGGGCAAGGCGAAGCCGATTGCCGGCAAGAAGAAGTAGGCGCGAATAGAGAGTAGCGAATAGCGAATAGAACGTTCCCCTATTCGCTACTCGCGATCTCGCTATTCGCGAACCCAGGTGGAGCCGCTGGCATCACGGCGGCGTCGATATCGTTCGAAGGAACAAGAATGGCCAAGGAAGTCACCCGCGTCCGCCGTCGCGAGCGCAAGAACATCGTGTCGGGCGTCGCCCATGTGAACGCCACCTTCAACAACACGATGATCACCATCACCGACGTGCAGGGCAATGCGGTGTCGTGGTCGTCGGCCGGCACCATGGGCTTCAAGGGCTCGCGGAAGTCGACCCCCTACGCCGCCCAGGTCGCGGCCGAGGATGCGGCCAAGAAGGCGGCCGAGCACGGCATGCGCACGCTCGAGGTCGAGGTGCGCGGGCCCGGCTCCGGCCGCGAATCGGCGCTGCGCGCGCTCCAGGCCGCGGGCTTCACCGTCACCGCCATCCGCGACGTGACCCCGATCCCGCACAACGGCTGCCGGCCCCGCAAGCGCCGCCGTGTTTGATCCCGTCGCCGACGAGGCCGGCGCACCGGCCTCCAGGCGGCCCGCTTTCGGACGCCTCGCCCATCATTCAGAAGGTGTCGCCGTGATTCAGAAGAACTGGCAAGATCTCATCAAGCCGAACAAGCTCGAGGTGCAGGCCGGCCGGGATTCCAGCCGCTTCATCACCGCGGTCGCCGAGCCGCTCGAGCGCGGCTTCGGCCTGACGCTCGGCAATGCGCTCCGCCGCGTGCTGCTGTCCTCGCTCCAGGGCGCCGCCGTCACCTCGGTGCAGATCGACGGCGTGCTCCACGAGTTCTCCTCGATCGCCGGTGTCCGCGAGGACGTGACCGACATCGTGCTGAACATCAAGGACATCGCCATCCGCATGCAGGGCGACGGCCCGAAGCGGATGACGCTGCGCAAGCAGGGCCCCGGCCCGGTCACCGCCGGCGACATCCAGACCATCGGCGACGTCCAGATCCTGAACCCTGAGCTGGTGCTCTGCACCCTCGACGAGGGCGCCGACATCCGTATGGAGTTCACGGTCGACACCGGCAAGGGCTATGTCCCGGCGGACCGCAACCGGCCTGAGGATGCGCCGATCGGCCTGATCCCGGTCGACAGCCTCTACTCGCCGGTGAAGAAGGTTTCCTACCGCATCGAGAACACCCGCGAGGGTCAGGTTCTCGACTACGACAAGCTGACGATGACGGTGGAGACCAACGGCGCGGTCTCGCCCGAGGACGCGCTGGCCTACGCCGCCCGCATCCTCCAGGACCAGCTCGAGGTCTTCGTCAATTTCGAGGAGCCCAAGCGCGAGAGCGAGCGGGCGCCGATTCCGGAGCTGGCGTTCAACCCGGCCTTCCTCAAGAAGGTCGACGAGCTCGAGCTGTCGGTCCGCTCGGCGAACTGCCTGAAGAACGACAACATCGTCTATATCGGCGACCTCGTGCAGAAGAGCGAGGCCGAGATGCTGCGGACCCCGAATTTCGGCCGCAAGTCCTTGAACGAGATCAAGGAAGTGCTGGCGCAGATGGGCCTGCACCTCGGCATGGAAGTGCCGGGCTGGCCGCCGGAGAACATCGAAGAGCTGGCCAAGCGCTTCGAGGAACATTACTGAGGCGGCCGGCGGCGCCGTCCGCGGCGCCCGGTCCCCGCGGGGAGACAAGAGAAATGATGCACGGCAAGCGCGGTCGCCGCTTCAACCGCACGCAGGGCCATCGCCGCTCGATGTTCGCCAATCTCGCGGCGGCGCTGATCGAGCACGAGCAGATCACGACGACCCTGCCCAAGGCCAAGGACCTCAGGCCGGTGGTCGAGAAGCTCATCACGCTCGGCAAGCGCGGCGACCTTCATGCCCGCCGCCAGGCCATCGCCGAGATTCGCCACCTTCCGGCGGTGAAGAAGCTGTTCGACGTGATCGGCCCCCGCTATGCCGAGCGGCACGGCGGCTACATCCGCATCGTCAAGGCCGGCTTCCGCTACGGCGACAACGCACCGATCGCGGTGATCGAGCTGGTCGACCGCGACACCGACGCCAAGGGCGCTGCCGACCGCGCCCGCGCCGAAGAGGCGGAGAAGGCCGAAGCGGCCTGACGCGCTCCGCCATGCCCGGCCTCGGGCCGGGCATCCACGACGTCTTGTCGGGTAGGCAAGCTCCGCCTGCCCACGTCAACGCCAGCTTGCCGGTATTGGGTCTCGGGATCGCAAGTCGGGCCGGTTCGACTTGTCGTAGGCATCGGCAAGCCGATGCCCAACCTACGGGTCCTCCGCCAACCCCTCGCGCATCGCGGCCGCGACGGCCTGCGCGCCACTCGCGTCCTCGGCAGCCAAGCCGGCCGCCGTGCCCCGGCGATCCGCAACCGGGCGGTTCTGGCTCAGCTTCCACTTGCCTTCGATCGCGGTGATCGGAACCTCGATCCCGACGATCGCGCCCATCATGTCCTCGACATAGTCTGCCGGCGCATCGGACACCGCCCAGGGAGCCGGTCGCCCCGCCTCGTGCCGGGCGGTCAGGGCGGGCAGAAAATCGCGCAGCCATGCGCGATCCTCGACGATCCGCGCCCGGCCACGGACATGGACCACGATGTAGTTCCAGGTCGGGACGACGCGGCCGTGCTCGGCCTTGCTCGGATACCAGGACGGCGAGACATAGGCATTGGGTCCGCCGAAGATCACCAGCGCGTCGGCGCCATCGGCGATGCGCCGCCAGTGGCGGTTGGCACGGGCCAAGTGGGCGCGGAGCGTGCCGAAGGGGCCGGCGGCACGGTCGATCAGCCAGGGCAGGTGGGACGCCTCCAGCCCTTCCGCGCCCTGCGTCACGACGGGTGCGAAGCCGTTGGCGGCGATGAAATCGTGCAACACCGGCAGCCGTTCCTCGCGGAAGTCCGCTGGGATGTACATGCGTGCTCCGTCGGGTAGCGCGAACCTTTGGCGGCACGGCGGGTTTTCCCCGGAACGCCGCACCGCACTGCGAAACGATAGCATTTCCCCTGGCAATGCGGTTCCGTCTCCGACCGCCATGGCTGAAACCGCTCGCCGCGCCACTGCCGACTCGCGCCTCCCACAAGAGCGCGCGGCAGGCCTGCGCGCGGCGCTCGCCGTGCAATGGCCGGTGCTGGCCGAGTTCGTGGTGATCTTCCTCGGCAGCACGCTGCCGACGCCGCTCTACGTGATCTGGCGCCAGAGCTTCCATTTCTCCGAGATCGTCCTGACGCTGATCTACGCCGCCTATGCCGGTGGCACGCTGCTGACTCTGGTAACGCTCGGCAAGCTGTCCGATCTCGTCGGCCGTCGCCCGGTGAGCCTTGCCGGGCTCGCCGTCGCTGCCGCGAGCACCGCGGTCTTCATCGCCGCCTCGAACATCACGATGCTCTTCGTCGCGCGGACGTTGAGTGGCATCTCGATCGGCCTCGCCGCCGGCGCCGGCACCGCCTGGATCGCCGAGCTCGACCCGGCTGCCGACCGGCCGCGGGCGACGAGCCTCACCGTCGCCGCCAATTTCATCGGCCTCGCGCTTGGCCCGCTTTCCGCAGGCCTTCTCGCGAGCTTCGTGCCGTGGCCGCTGACGCTCTGCTTTGTCCTGTTCCTGCTGCCGCTCGCCCTCGGCGGCGCGGTCGTGTTCGGAGCACGCGAGACGGTCGCGGGGCAGGGCAGGGCGATCGACTGGGCGGCGATCCGCCCGCGCTTCGGCGTGCCGCGCGAGGTCGCGCCTCAATTCGTCGCCCCCGCGGCGACGGCGTTCGGCATCTTCACGATGCTCGGCTTCTACGCCGCGCTGACGCCGGGCGTTCTTGCCCGGAGCCTCCACGTCACGAGCCCGGCCGTGGCCGGGGCGGTGGTGGCCGAAGCGTTCGCCGTCGCCGCAGTGGCGACCATCGCCTCGGCGCGCCTGAAGAGCCGCGACGCGATGCTGGGCGGCCTCGGCGTCCTCCTCGCGGCGCTTGCCCTGCTGGTTGCGGCGGAACTGCTGCCGAGCCTGATCGTGCTCCTGGTCGCGACCGCCGTCGTCGGCGTCGCGGCTGGCCTCGGCTATCGCGGCAGCCTCCAGGTGGTGAACCAGATCGCACCGGAGGAGCGGCGGGCCGAGGTGGTCTCCACCTATCTCCTGGCCTGCTATTTCTCGATCTCGCTGCCGGTGATCGGCGTCGGCGTGCTCGGTGCCCTGGCCTCGCCGATCGTTGCCGACCTCGTGCTTGCCGGCGTGGTCGGCCTGATCGCGATTGCGGCGCTCGCCGCCGGAATGCGATACGCTCCGCGCGAGTGACCAGTCCCCGAGGGCCCCGATGTCCGTACAAGCGCCGATCCGCCGGCTCACCGCTGCCGACATCCGCGCCCACAAAGGCGGCGAGCCGATCGTGGCGCTGACCGCCTATCACGCCCATACCGCCGGGATCGCCGACGACGTCGTCGATTTCATGCTGGTCGGCGATTCGCTCGGCAACGTCATGCACGGCTTCGAGACGACCGTGCCGGTGACGCTGGAGATGATGATTCTCCAGGGCCAGGCGGTGATGCGCGGATCGAAGCGGGCGCTGGTCGTGGTCGACATGCCTTTCGGCAGCTACGAGGAAAGCCCCGAGCAGGCCTTCCGCAACGCCGCGCGGGTGCTGAAGGAGACCGGCGCTGGCGCGATCAAGCTCGAGGGCGGGGAGCGCATGGCCGAGACCATCCGCTTCCTTGCCGGACGCGGGGTGCCGGTGATGGGCCATGTCGGCCTGACGCCGCAGGCCATTCTCGCCCTCGGCAGTTTCCGCGCCCATGGCCGCGACGAGGCGGAATGGCCGGCGATCGAGGCCGACGCCGTGGCGGTCGCGGAGGCCGGCGCCTTCGCCATGGTGGTCGAGGCGGTGGCGGCTCCGCTCGCCGACCGCATCACCGGCAAGGTCGCGGTGCCGACCATCGGCATCGGCGCCTCCTCGGGCTGCGACGGCCAGATCCTGGTGATGGAGGACATGCTCGGCCTGTCCGAGCGGACGCCGAAATTCGTCAAGCGCTATGGCCACCTGCGCGACCACATCCGCGGCGCCATGGAGGAGTACGCGCGCGAGGTCCGCGCCCGCAGCTTTCCCGCGCCCGAACATACCTACGCAGTCCGCAAGCCGGCTGGCGCAACCTCCTGAGCCGATGCGGTTTGCCTCGCTCCGGCCCCGTCGTTATGGTGCCGGCCTCCCCGGTTTTGGAGCACGGCCGAGTCCCGCGGCCCGAGACGCATGACCGACATTTTCGACGAGGTTCAGGAAGACGTCCGCCGCGAGCAGCTCAAGAAGCTGTGGCAGCGCTGGGGCGTCTACATCGTCGCCGCCGCGGTCGTCGTCGTGCTGGCGGTGGCCGGCTGGCGGGCCTGGATCTGGTACACGCAGCGCCAGGCCGCGGCCGCCGGCGCGAAGTTCGAATCGGCGCTGGCGCTGGCGCGTGACGACAAGGGCAAGGCGGCAGTGGGTGCGCTCGACCGGCTCGCCGCCGACGCGCCGGGCGGCTATCGCCTGCTCGCCCGCTTCCGCGCCGCCGCCGCGATCGCGGCGAGCGATCCCAAGGCCGCCGTCGCCGCGCTCGACGCCATTGCCGCCGACGGCGGCGTGTCGTCCCAGATGAAGGACCTCGCCAAGCTCCGCGCGGCGATGCTGCTGCTCGGCCTCAAGGATCGCGCGGGCGTCGAGGCGCATGCCCAGGCGCTTGCGGCGCCGGGCAACCCGTGGCGCAATTCGGCCCGCGAGATCTTGGCGCTCGCGGCCTGGCAGGCGGGCGACCTCGCCACCACCGAGAAGATCGCCCAGGAGATGGTCGCCGACGCCGGGACCCCGCAGAGCGTGCGCCAGCGCGCCTCGGTCCTGCTCGATCTCGCCGCCAGCGCCGAGGCGGCGAAGAAGGCGCCGCATCCCGCTGCTGCGCCCCCGGCCGCCGCCTCGGGCCCCGAGCTGCCGGCGATCGAAACACCGGCGGCGCCGCTGCCCGCTGGCGCGCCCGCGCAAGCTGCGCCGGCGGCTCCGCCGGCATCCACGTCTTCCCCCGCCGCGCCGCCGGCGCATTGACCGTCTCTCGGAGGTGTCCATGGCCGTGGTCTCGCGTCGCAACGTGCTCGTTCTCGGCGCCCTGTCGGCCGCGCTAGGCGGCTGCGACACGCTGGAGGGCCTCAACCCCTTCGCCGAGCACAAGACGCCGCTGCCGGGCGTGCGTCATCCGGTGCCGACGGTCGACACCCGCCCGCGCGACTTCGACATGTCGTCCAACGGGCTGACCCAGACCACGGTCGGGCCCGAGCCGTCGGACGCGAAGGCGAAATAGCGATCGGACCGCCCTTGCTGGCGGCTGCGGCGCTTTCGGGGCATGATCGGCCCGGCCCCAGGGCCGCAACCGGAGACGCGCCGATGCCGGCCGAACAGCTCGAGCATTTCACCATCGAATGCGCCGACATCGAGCGCACGCGGGAGTTCTACTGCGACCTCCTCGGCCTGACCGCGGGCTTCCGGCCGCAGATGGATTTCCCGGGCTACTGGCTCTATTGCGGCGGCATCCCGCTCGTCCATCTGATGAAGCGCGAGCCCTCCGACCGGCCCAAGGACACCACGGGCCGCCTCGACCACATCGCCTTCAAGAGCATCGATCCGGAGAGGACGCTCGGCGCCTTCCGCGACCGCGGCATCCCCTATCGCGAGAACCGGCTGACGGATATCGGCCTGCTCCAGGTCTTCGTCCACGACCCGGACGGCCTGCAGATCGAGCTGAACTTCCACAACGCCCTGAAGGCGGCATAGGCGGCGTGAGCCTTCCCGCCATGGCCGGGCTCGTCCCGGCCATCCGCGATGTCCGTGGGCAGTTGCTGCAATGCGTGGATATCCGGCCCAAGCACCTGTGTCCGGGCGGGCATAGACGCGGCGCGGGTGTTGGCGGTGACGAAGAGCGCTTGCCTTGCTGCCGCCGCCGGCGCATGGAGCCGCGATGCTGCCCATCGTCGCCATCGTCGGCCGCCCCAATGTCGGCAAGTCCACGCTGTTCAACCGCCTGGTCGGCAAGCGGCTGGCGCTAGTCGACGACACGCCCGGCGTCACCCGCGACCGCCGCGAGGGCGAGGCCCGGATCGCCGATCTCGATTTCCTCGCCGTCGACACCGCCGGCCTCGAGGATGCCGCGGCCGGCAGCCTCGCCGCCCGCATGCGCGCGCAGACCGACGCCGCGCTGCGAACGGCCGACGTCATCCTGTTCATGGTCGATGCGCGCGCCGGCGTGACGCCCGAGGACGAGCGCTTCGCCGCGCTGCTCCGCCGCGGCGGCAAGCCCGTGATCGTCCTGGCCAACAAGGCCGAAGGCCGCGGCGGGGCCGGGGCGCTCGAGGCCTTTCGCCTCGGCTTGGGCGATCCGGTCGCGCTGTCGGCCGAGCATGGCGAGGGATTGGACGCTCTCTACGAAGCGCTCAAGGCGGCGTTGCCACAAGAGGAGGACGAGGCCGCCGGCGAAGACAGCGAGGAACCCGCCGAACGCCCCGCCGGGCCGCTCGGCATCGCGATCGTCGGCCGGCCCAACGCCGGCAAGTCGACCCTGGTGAACCGGCTCGTCGGCGAGGAGAGGGTGCTGACGGGGCCGGAGGCCGGCATCACCCGGGACGCCATCGCCATCGACTGGGAGTGGCGCGGGCGGCCGGTCCGCCTGGCCGACACCGCGGGCATCCGCCGCCGCGCCCGGGTCGAGGCGAAGCTGGAGAAGCTCGCGGTCGCCGACGCGCTCCGCGCCATCCGCTACGCCGAGGTGGTGGTGCTCCTGCTCGACGCCACCGCCCCGTTCGAGAAGCAGGACCTCCACATCGCCGCCCTCGTCGAGCGCGAGGGGAGGGCGCTGGTGGTCGCGCTCGACAAATGGGATCTCATCGAGAACCCGCAGGCCGAGCTGAAGCGCCATCGCGACGAGATCGACCGCCTGCTGCCCCAGGTGAAGGGCGTGGCGCTGGTGACGGTCTCCGGCGTGACGGGGCAGGGCGTCGACCGCCTGATGCAGGCGGTGTTCGCGGCCGCCGCCGTGTGGAACCGGCGCATTCCGACCGCCGAGCTCAATCGCTGGCTCGAAGGGGCGCTCGCGGCCCATCCCCCGCCGGCCGTTCGCGGCAGCCGCCTCAAGCTTCGCTACATGACCCAGACCAAGGCGCGGCCGCCGCATTTCATCCTGTTCGGCACCCGCACCGACGCGCTGCCGGACGCCTATGTCCGCTATCTCGTGAACGGCCTGCGCGAAACCTTCGATTTGCCCGGCACGCCCATCCGCATGAGCTTCCGCGAGCCGAAGAACCCGTATGATCCGGGAAAGGGGCGCGGGTAGATCGGGCTTCGTGGGGAGGGCATCGGTCGGTCCGATGCCCACGGTCGGCGCCGGATACGGGCGACGTCGCTGCCCCGCCGTTGTCCGCGCTACGGAGCTAATCGCGATACTTCACCAGCCGGCCGTTCTCCGTCCAGTCCGGCAGCAGCATCGGCAGGATGGCGGCCGCGACCTTTTCGGGCGTCGGCAGCGTCGCCGGGTCCTCGCCCGGCATCGCCTTGGCGCGCATGCGGGTGCGGGTGGCGCCGGGGTCGAACAGGTTCACGCGCACGGGCGTGTCCCTGATCTCCTCGGCATAGGCGGCGGCGATCGCTTCCAGCGCCGCCTTCGAGGCGGCATAGGCGCCCCAGAACGGGCGCGGCTGACGCGCCACGCTCGCCGTCACGAACACCGCGCGGCCGGCCGGCGCCAGGCGCAGCAGCGGGTCGAACGAGCGGATCAGCCGCCAGTTGACGGTGAGGTTCACCGCCATGACTTCGTCCCACATCTTGGGGTCGATGTGGCCGACCGGGGTCAGCTCGCCGAGCACGCCGGCATTGCCGACGACCGCGTCGAGCCGCTGGTGACGCTGGAATAGCGCGGCGCCGAGGCGGTCGATCGCGGCATAGTCGGTGAGGTCGACCGGCACCAGCGTCGCCTTGCCGCCCTTGGCGCGGATGGCGTCGTCGAGCGCCTCCAGCGCGCCGGTGGTGCGCCCGACCGCGATGACGTGGGCGCCCTCGGCGCCGAGCGCGCGCGCGAGCGCATTGCCGATGCCGCGCGAGGCGCCGGTGACGACGACAACGCGGTCGGCGAACGCGCCCGGCATCAACTCGCCTCGGCGAGGAGCGAGAGCTGCTTCGGCCGCGTGCCGTCGGCGATGCGGAGATCGGAGAGGGGGGTCGGGTAGTCGCCGGTGAAGCAGTGGTCGGTGAACTGCGGCAGCCGCTCGTCCCGGCCGTCTTCGCCCATGGCGCGATAGAGCCCGTCGACCGAGAGGAAGGCGAGGCTGTCGGCGCCGATGTAGCGGCGCATGCCTTCGAGATCGAGCCGCGCCGCCAGCAGCTTGTCCGGCTCGGGCGTGTCGATGCCGTAGTAGTCCGAGAAGCGGATCGGCGGGCTGGCGAGGCGGAAATGGACCTCGCGCGCGCCGGCGTCGCGGATCATCTGGACGATCTTCACCGAGGTGGTGCCGCGCACCAGGCTGTCGTCCACCAGGACGACGCGGCGGCCCTCGACCTGCGCGCGGTTGGCGGAATGCTTCAGCCGAACGCCGAGCTCGCGCACGCTTTGCGTCGGCTGGATGAAGGTGCGCCCGACATAGTGGTTGCGGATCAGCCCGAGCTCGAAGGGGATGCCGCTCGCCTGTGCAAAGCCGAGCGCGGCCGGCACGCCCGAATCGGGCACCGGCACGACGACGTCGGCCGCGACCGCGGACTCGCGCGCCAGCTCCTCGCCCATGCGCTTGCGCACGGCATAGACGCTCTTGCCCTGTACGATCGAATCCGGCCGGGCGAAATAGATGAACTCGAAGATGCACGGCCGCATCGGCTGCGGCGGGAACGGAAAGTGCGATTCGATGCCCTCGGCGGAGACGACGACGACCTCGCCGTTCTTCACGTCGCGGACGTAGCGGGCACCGAGGATGTCGAGCGCGCAGGTCTCGGATGCGAGGATCGGGTGGCCGTCGAGCTCGCCCAGCACCAGGGGGCGGATGCCCAGCGGGTCGCGCGCGCCGATCAGCTTCTTGTTGGTCAGGCCGACGAGGGCATAGGCGCCCTCGATCTGGCGAAGCGCATCGATGAAGCGGTCGACGAAGCGGTTGCGGGCCGAGCGCGCGACGAGGTGGAGGATGACCTCGGTGTCGGTGGTCGACTGGCAGATCGCGCCGGCACGGACGAGGTCGCGGCGCAGGCTCATGGCATTGGTGAGGTTGCCGTTGTGGCCGACCGCGAAGCCGCCGGTCTCGAGCTCTGCGAACAGCGGCTGGACGTTGCGGAGCACGGTCTCGCCGGTTGTCGAATAGCGGACATGGCCGACCGCGCGGCTGCCGGGGAGGCGCTCGATGGTCGCAGCCGAGGAGAAATTGTCGGCGACGAGGCCAAGCCGGCGCTCGGCGTGGAAGCGGCCGCCGTCATAGGAGACGATGCCCGCCGCTTCCTGGCCGCGGTGCTGCAGCGCATGGAGGCCGAGTGCGGTAATCGCCGCCGCCTCGGGATGGCCGAAGATGCCGAAGACGCCGCACTCCTCGTGGAGGCGGTCCTCGTCGAACGCGCGCCAGAAAGCGCCGCCGCCGGCGTCGGTGTCCTCGGCCATGGTCACTCCCGGTCGCGTCCGAGACGCCTCAGTTGGCGCCCTGGGTCGAATTGAGGAGGCGGTCCATCCCCTGGCGTTCGGCGCTGCCATAGCCGTTCGGCGGCGCCTTCGCGCTCTCCTTCGGCGTCGTCGGGGCCGCCTTGGGCGTCGCATCGCCGCCGGTGGCCGCCGAGCCGCCGGTGTCGAGATCCGCCGGCAGGCCCTTCAACCGCTTCAAGATGGTGCTTTCGGGATCGGCCGGCAACAGGCTGACGAGCGCGGTGCCGGCATCCTGAAGCACCGGGCGCGAGCGGGCCTGCTGCACCCAGTTCGGTTCCGACTGCGTCGGCACCAGCCAGGTGAAGAACAGGAAGGCGATGACCACCAGGAGCAGCCCGCGCGCGGCGCCGTAGACGAAGCCGAGGGTGCGGTCGAGCGGACCGATGCGGCTGTCGAGGATGAAGTCGGAGATGCGCGAGGTGACGAGCGAGACGACGATCAGCGTCACCAGGAAGATGCCGGCGCCGGCCGCCACGTCGGCGATGAGCTTGGGCTCGACCCTGATCGTCTTTTCGGCCCAGGGACGCACGTCCGGGAAGAAATAGACCGTCGCCGCGGCCGCCGCGGCCCAGGCCGCGATCGACAGCACCTCGCGGGTGAAGCCGCGCACCATGGCGAGCAGGGCCGAGACCAGCATGACGCCGAGCACGATGAAATCGAGGATGGTGATCATGACCGTCTCAAACCGGGAATCGCCGCCCCCGTCGGTACCCGCCGGCCGTTATAGCCGCGGCGGCAGGGGGCGTCACGCGCCATCCCCCGCGGCGCGCCGTCCCGGCCGTTCGCGCGAGACGATGCCGGAAACCAGCGCCTCGACCGAACCGACGCCGTGGAGCGAGAGCGGCCCGCCGCGCAGCGCCTCCAGCGAGGCGGCCGGAGCGACGGCCCGGGCAAAGCCGAGGCGGCCCGCCTCCTTGGCGCGGAGCGCGGCATGGACGACCGGGCGGATGCTGCCGGACAGGCTGATCTCGCCGAAGAAGACGGTGTCGCTCGCGAGCACCGTGCCTGAGGCCGAGGCCACCAGCGCGGCCGCGACCGCCACGTCCGCCGCAGGCTCCTGCACGCGAAGGCCGCCGGCGACGTTGAGGTAGACGTCGTGCTGGCCGAAGCGCAGCCCGGCATGGGCATCGAGCACCGCCAGCACCATGGCAAGGCGGCTCTGGTCCCAGCCGACCACGGCGCGGCGCGGGGTCGCGAGCGTAGTCGGCGCGACCAGCGCCTGGATCTCGACGAGGAGCGGCCGCGTCCCCTCCATACCGGCGAAGACGGCGACGCCGGGCGCGCCGAGGTCCCGGCCGGAGAGGAACAGCGCCGAAGGGTTCTCGACGTCCTCGAGCCCGGCGCCGGTCATCGAGAACACGCCGATCTCGTCGGTCGGTCCGAAGCGGTTCTTCTGGGCACGGAGGATGCGGAAGGCGTGGCTCTGCTCGCCCTCGAAGGCGAGCACGGCGTCGACCATGTGCTCGACCACCCGCGGCCCGGCGATCTGGCCGTCCTTGGTGACGTGGCCGGCGAGCACCACCGCGGCGCCGCTCGCCTTGGCGTAGCGGATCAGCGCCTGGGCCGAGGCGCGCACCTGGGTGACGGTGCCGGGCGCGGATTCGACCGCCTGGGTCCACATGGTCTGGATCGAGTCGATGACGAGGAGGCCTGGCGCGGGGTCGCGGGACAGAGCCGCGACGACGTCGTCGACATGGGTTTCGGCGGCGAGCTCGACCGGCGCCGCCGCGAGGCCGAGCCGCTCGGCACGCAGCCTGACCTGGGCCGCCGCTTCCTCGCCGGAAACATAGACCGCGCGGCGGCCGGCCTTGGCCAGCGCCGCCGCGGCCTGAATCAGGAGCGTCGATTTGCCGATGCCGGGCTCCCCGGCAAGGAGCAGCGCCGAGCCAGGGACAAAGCCCCCGCCGGTGACCCGGTCGAGCTCGCCGATGCCGGACACGAGCCGCGGCGCCGTGGCCGTCTCGCCTCCGGCGAGTCCCTCGAACGCGATGGCTCTGCCACGACCGGCAGCGGCGGGCTTGCGTGCGGCGCCGGGCAGGGGAGGGGCGACGGCCTCCTCGGCGATGGTGTTCCACCCGCCGCATGCGTCGCAGCGGCCCGCCCAGCGGTTCGAGACGGCGCCGCAGGCCTGGCAGACGAAGCTGGCGTGAGCGCGGGGCATCAGTCGAAGTCGTCGCCGAGAATGGCGGTGAGGTCGCGGGAGCCGTGGAGGATACGCGCGATTTGGATTTGCCCCGCCTCGACAACATACACGATGAGATAAGCGCCGTGCGTCAACCGCCTCACATCTTTCCCCCGTCTCCTCATGCGGGCGCCCCGCCGTGGAAAATCCGAGAGGGAATGACAAGCCGCCTCGAGTCGCCGACGAGGTTCACCGCCCGTTGCGGGCTGTCCTTCGCCACGTAGTCACCGATTTCGGCCAGATCCAAATTTGCGCGCGCCGAAAGACGCACCTTCATTTAGACTTGGACTCCGCCATCTTGCTGTATCGCTCACGGAGTTCAGCGAAGACTTCCTCGGCAGGATAGGTCCGTCCCGCCTCGATGTCGGCAAGTCCCTCGTCCACAAGCCGCTCGAACTCGGCCCAGGCGGCGCGGCGGCGCTGCTCCTGGTCCTCCAGGAGGCGCAGCCCGGCGCGCAGGACCTCGCTGGCGTTGTTGTAGCGCCCGGACTGGACCTGTTCCTTCACAAAGGTCTCGAAATGGGCGCCCAGGGCGAAGCTCGAAGGCATGGCCGGCTCCTGATAACAGTTATCAACGTAGGTGCGACCATCCGCGCCGACAAGCGCCTACACATAGATCCGGTGGGCCCGCCGCCCGAGCCCGGTCAGGATCTCGTAGCCGATCGTGCCGGCGGCCTCCGCCACCTCGTCGATGGTGATCGCGTTCCCAATCAGGGTCGCCCAGTCGCCGGGGCGTACCTCGTCCGGCGGGACCAGGGTGACGTCGAGCGCGACGAGGTCCATCGAGATGCGGCCGACCAGCGGGCAGCGCCGACCCGCCACATCGGCCGGGGCACCCAAGCGGGCGTCGCTTGAGCCGGCGGCGCGGATGAGGCCGTCGGCGTAGCCGACCGATGCCACCGCGAGGCGGAGCGGGGTCTTCGCCGTCTCGGTCGCGCCGTAGCCGACGGTCGCGCCGGCCGGCACCTCGCGAAGCTGGATGATCCGCGCCTCGAAGCACACCACGGCGGCCATCGGGTTGGCGCGCGCCGGGATGGCATTGCCGCCATAGAGGGCGATGCCCGGCCGGCCGAGATCGCACAGGCCGGCAGCACCGCCAGACAGGATGGCGGCGGAATTCGCGAGGCTCGCCGGCACGCCGGGAAACAGCCTGCGGACATCGGCGAAGAGGTCACGCTGGCGTGCGTTGAGAGGATGGTCCGGCTCGTCGGCGCAGGCGAAATGGCTCATCGCCAGGGCAGGGGAGAAGCCGAGCCGCCCCTCGGTCAGCCGATCCGCCACTTCGGCCGCCTCCGTCATCGCGAGGCCGAGCCGGTTCATGCCGGTATCGACCTGGATCGCGGCGGGCGCATCGCCGCGACCTCCCGCGAAGCGTGACCATTCCTCGATTTCGGGACGGGAGCCCAGCACCGGGCGGGCCCCAATCGCCGCATAGGCCTCGGCAGTCCCGGGGACGAGCCCGTTCAGGACGTAGATCGTCGCCTCCGGGGCGACCGCCCGCACCTGCCTGGCTTCGGCGAGATGTGCGACGAAGAAGGCCGTCGCCCCGGCAGCGGCCAGGGCGCGGCTCACGGGCTCGATGCCGAGGCCGTAGCCGTCCGCCTTGACGACCGCCGCGCAGGCGGCAGGCGCCGCGCGCTCGGCCAGGAGCCGCCAGTTCGCGGCGATCGAGCCGAGATCGACCGTGAGCCGCGTCCCGGTCTCACGCAAGGGCGGCCCAAGGTCGGGCTCGCTCGCCATCAGAGCCGCTCGGGGAGGGTGTCCGTGCGGACGAGATTGCCGAACCGCGTCACCTCGGCCTCGAACTGCAGCTCGACGGTGCCGGTCGGGCCATGGCGCTGCTTGCCGATGATGAGCTCAGCGCGGCCGTGCATCTGCTCCATTTCCGCCTCCCATTTCAGGAACTCCTCGGTTCCTTCCTTGGGCTTGCGGTTCTTGAGGTAATATTCCTCGCGGAACACGAACAGCACCACGTCGGCGTCCTGCTCGATCGAGCCGGATTCGCGCAGATCCGAAAGCTGCGGGCGCTTGTCGTCGCGGCTTTCGACCTGGCGGGAGAGCTGCGACAGGGCAACGATCGGGACGTTAAGCTCCTTCGCCAAAGCCTTGAGGCCAGTGGTGATTTCCGTCACCTCCTGGACGCGGCTGTCGCTTGCCCGGCGGGACGAGCCGGACAGCAGCTGGACGTAGTCGACCACCAGCAGGTCGAGCCCGCGCTGGCGCTTCAGCCGCCGCGCACGTGCCGCGAGCTGGGCGATGGTGAGGCCGCCGGTCTCGTCGATGTAGAGCGGGATCGACTGCATCTCGCGAGCGGCGTCGGAGATGCGGACGAACTCGGCCTCGACGATGTCGCCGCGCCGGATCTTGTAGGACGGGATGCCGGCCTGCTCGGCGATGATGCGCGAGGCGAGCTGCTCGGCCGACATCTCCAGCGAGAAGAAGCCGACGATGCCGCCGTCGACCGTCTTGACCGCACCGTCCGGTGCCGTTTCGCCGGCCCAATTCTTGGCGACGTGGAAGGCGATGTTGGTCGCGAGCGCGGTCTTTCCCATGCCTGGGCGGCCTGCGAGGATGACGAGGTCCGACGGCTGGAGCCCGCCCATCATCTGGTCGACGTCGACGAGGCCGGTCGCGATGCCGGACAGCTTGCCGTCGCGGCGATAGGCGTTCGCCGCCATGTCCACGGCGGTGAACAGCGCGTCGGCGAAGCGCTGGAAGCCGCCGTCATAGCGGCCAAGCTCGGCCAATTCGTACAGGCGCCGCTCGGCATCCTCGATCTGGGTTGCGGGCGGCTGCTCGACCGGGGCGTCGTAGGCGGTGTTGACCATGTCGCCGCCGATGCCGATCAGCGCGCGGCGGATGGCGAGGTCGTAGATCGCGCGGCCGTAGTCCTCGGCGTTGATGACGGTGGTGGCCTCGGCGGCGAGGCGGGCCAGATATTGGGCGACGGTGATGCCGCCGAGGTCGATGTCCGGCAGGAAGGTCTTGACCGTGACCGGCGTCGCGACCTTGCCGGCGCGGATGATGCTGGCGACGACCTCGTAGATGCGCTGGTGGGCGCCTTCGGCGAAATGGCTCGGATCGAGGAAATCGGAGACGCGGTAGAAGGCGTCGTTGTTGACCAGGATGGCGCCCAGCAGCGCCTGCTCGGCCTCGACGTTCCGCGGCGCCTGGCGATAGCTCTCGGCCGGCGCCTGGGCGGCGCGCGCGGGCAACTCTACGAGCGACATCGGGATGCTCCGGGATTTCGCTCTGGGTGCTAGCACCAGGGCGATCTGATTCGGGCCGATGCGAGGCGGCGCCGCCGCCGGTCATGCCCGCTCATCACAGGGGGTATAGAATTTGGTTCCATAATATATCTTATGCGACCGAGTGATAGGAGGGGCGGCGTCTCCTCTGGCCTTCCGTTCTGCCGCTGGCCTTCCGTCCTGCCGGCCGGCGTGCTCACCGTCGCTATCGGCCCGGCATTCTCGCCACCTGGCGTGCCGCGCTCATGGCAGGATGACCCGAGCCGATTCGCCCAGCTTCCGCTGCCTCGTCACATGCCGCCTTCCAGCGCCGCCGCCATCGCGATCTTCATCGCCACCTATCTCGGGATGGCGCTCGGCCGGTTGCCGGGGCTGAGGCTCGACCGGCCGGCGATTGCGCTGGTCGGCGCGGCGCTGATGGTCGCGGTCGGCGCGATCCCGCTGGCCGACGCGCTCCGCGCCATCGACCTGGATACGCTGGCGCTTCTCCTCGGCATGATGATCGTTGCCGCCGAGCTCCGCCTTGCAGGCTTCTTCGATCTTGTCGCGCGCTGGGCGATGGCCCGGGCTCACGCGCCGGTGTCCCTGCTTGCCGCGGTCGTGGCCGCGAGCGGCATCCTGTCGGCCTTCCTGGTCAACGACACCGTTTGCCTGGTGATGGCGCCGCTCGTGATCGCGGTGGCCGAGGCACTTCGGCGCCGGCCGCTGCCCTATCTCCTCGCGACGGCAATGGCGGCCAATGTCGGCAGCGTCACGACCATCACCGGCAACCCGCAGAACATGATCGTCGGCATCGCGTCGCGGATCCCCTACTCCGCCTTCGCGGCAGCGCTGACGCCGGTCGCGGTGGCCGGCCTCGTCGTGGTGTTCGGCGCGATCGCGCTCATCTGCCGGCGCGATCTCGGCGGGGACGGCGGCGGCCCGCTCGACGCACCGCCCGGCGGCGCGATTGCTCGTGGACGGCTCGCCGTCGTCGTCGCCGTCACCGTCGGCGTCATCGCGCTGTTCCTGGCCGGCGTGCCGGTGGCGGAAGCGGCGCTCATCGGTGGCGCGGTCGTGCTCCTGACCCGAAGCGGGGCGTCGACGGCGCTCTATCGC